>CAYGNE010000055.1:0-18170 GCA_964351155.1 uncultured Rhodobacterales bacterium
ACGACATCGTGAAGGACGCCGAGGGCACCCGCTGCCGCATCTATGCGCCGGTCGGCGCGCATCGCGACCTGCTGGCCTACCTTGTCCGCCGGCTGCTGGAAAACGGCGCCAACAGTTCCTTTGTGAACCAGATCGTGGACGAATCCGTACCGCCGGAAACCGTGGCCGCGGACCCGTTCGAAACCCTGACCGGCGCGCACCGTCCGCTGCCCACCGGCCCCGAACTGTTTCTGCCGGAACGCCGCAACTCGCGCGGTTTCGACCTGACCCACGCGCCAACGCTGGTGGCTTTCGACGCCGCGCGCGCGCCCTTCATGAAACCGCACTGGAGTGCCGCGCCCCTGCTCGCCGCCGAGGCCGCGCCCGATGCCGAGGAGCCGGTCACCAACCCGAGTGACGGCACAGCCGTGGGCACCGTGGCCCCGGCCAGTGCCGCCGACATCGAGGTTGCGCTGGCGGTTGCCGCATGCTGGGACGCGCCCGCAGGCACCCGCGCCGAGGTCCTGAACCGCGCCGCCGATCTCTATGAAGAGAACCACGGCGAGCTTTTTGCCCTGCTGGCGCGCGAGGCGGGCAAGATCCCGCTGGACTGTGTTGCAGAGCTGCGCGAGGCGGTGGATTTCCTGCGCTACTACGCCGCCAACATCCCCGACCGCGCCCCGGCGGGCACCTTTACCTGCATCTCGCCCTGGAACTTTCCGCTGGCGATCTTTTCGGGCCAGATCGCCGCGGCGCTGGCCACCGGCAACGCGGTGCTGGCCAAGCCGGCCGAACAGACGCCGCTCATCGCCCATGCCGCGGTCAAGCTGCTGCACAAGGCCGGCGTCCCGCGCAGCGCGCTGCAACTGCTGCCCGGTGGTGGCGCGGTGGGTGCGGCGCTGACCTCTGATGCGCGGGTCAACGGCGTGGCCTTTACCGGGTCCACCGCCACGGCGATGAAAATCCGCGCGGCCATGGCCGACAACCTCGCGCCGGGCGCACCGCTGATCGCGGAAACCGGTGGTCTGAACGCGATGATCGTGGACAGCACCGCGCTGCCCGAACAGGCGGTGCAGGCGATCGTCGAAAGCGCCTTCCAGTCCGCCGGGCAACGGTGCTCAGCACTGCGCTGCCTCTATGTGCAGGAGGACGTGGCCGACGATCTTCTCAAGATGCTGATGGGCGCGATGGACGCGCTTTCGATCGGCGATCCGTGGGAGCTGTCGACCGATTGCGGCCCGGTGATCGACCAGACCGCCCTGAACGTCATCCGCGCCCATGTCGACCTGGCCCGCAACACGGGCCGGGTGCTCAAGGAATTGCCGACCCCGGCGGGCGGCACCTTTGTCGCCCCGACCATGATCTCGATCGGCGGCATCGGCGAGCTGACCCGGGAAATCTTTGGTCCGGTCCTGCATGTCGCGCGGTTCAGATCGCAGGATCTGGACAAGGTGATCGCCGATATCAACGGCACCGGCTACGGGCTGACCTTCGGGTTGCACACCCGTATCGACGACCGGGTTCAGCACGTGACCGAGGCGGTCCATGCCGGCAACATCTATGTCAACCGCAACCAGATCGGCGCGATCGTCGGCAGCCAGCCGTTTGGCGGCGAGGGCCTGTCGGGCACCGGGCCCAAGGCGGGCGGACCGAACTACATGCCGCGGTTCTGCGCCCCGGACCGGCAACGGGCCGACGGCGACTGGAGCGGCGCGGCCACCGGCCTGCCGATCCCGACCGGGGTTCCGGCGGCGCCACGGTCCACCACCCTGCCCGGCCCGACCGGTGAATCCAACCGCCTGACGGTCATGCCGCGCGCGCCGCTTCTGTGCATGGGGCCGGGGCCGGACGCCGCAAAGGCGCAGGCCGCGTCGGTACAGGATCTGGGTGGGCAGGCGATCGTCGCGAATGGCCGGATCGATCCGGAAGAGCTGGTGACGATGGAAGGCATTGGCGGCGTGCTCTGGTGGGGCGACACCGACACGGGGCGGACCATCGAACAGGCGCTGGCACGCCGCAGCGGCCCGATCCTGCCCTTGATCCCGGGCAGGCCCGACATCGCCCGGGTCATGGGCGAGCGGCATGTCTGTGTGGACACCACCGCCGCAGGTGGCAACGCCGCCCTGTTGGGCGGCGCCGCCTGAGCCGTCATCCCGCCAGCTGCCATCGGCGGTTGGCGGGCACCGCGGCCGTCAGGTCAGGCGCGGCACAGGGACGGCGCCGGGTTCAGTCGGCGGCAAAGCAGTAGAAATAGCCGTTGCCGCCGGTTGCCCGCAGGTTTTCCGCGCTGCAACCGCGCGAATTATGCGCCGCGTTCCAGGACGTGTTGCCGCCGCCATGGCGGTCGTGATGCCCCACCGTGGCCGAGCCCTCGCCGTTGGATGTCCAGTTCGAACAGGTGAAATCGCCTTCCTGCCAGGGGAAATACGCAGTGCCGTCGGCCTGGGTTCCGGTCAGGATGTCGTGTTCGTTCGGATTGTCGCCGCGCCCCTTGATGCGGTTGCCGTTCTCGTCGACCGCGGTGCGCAGGTACAGGTTCGGCATGATGTGAAGCTGATCCAGATCGACCGCGATCAACTCGCCATTGGCGTTGTACCATGGCCCGGTGCCAATGCGTGAGCGGGCCGAGATGCCGCGTTTGCCTTCTTCCTGCGTGCTGAGATAGGCGCGCCATGTCCGGCCTGTCGCCCCGGCGGCCTCGGCCAGCTTGGCGCAATGGGCGTCGGCACCATCCAGCCCGCCGAGATTGCCGCCATCGCCCAGCCCGACCGACGTCACGAAAAAGCCCATCGCCGGATCATCGGCATGGGCGGGTGCGGCCAGACAGGCCGCCGCGGCAAAAACCGCCGCAGTCACTTTGCGTTTCATGAAAACCTCCCGGTTGAAATACCGGGACAATTATGCCGCAAATCACATCGGCCCGATACAGCCACGGCGGGTGCTTCACGAAGGCGTGTTTGGGCGCGGACCCGGCCACGGGGGCCGGGTCCGGCCGCGCGGGTCAGATCAGCTTGACGATCTGCTTGCCGACATTGCGGCCCTTGAGCAGCCCCATGAAGGCCTCTGGTGCGTTTTCCAGGCCCTCGGCGATGTCCTCCAGAAAGGCGATCTCGCCCTTGGCGACACGGGGTCCGATCTCGGCCAGGAAGCCCGGGTAGCGGTCCCAGTGGTTGGAGATGATGAAACCGTTGACCGACAGGAACTTGACCAGGATGTTGCGCCACATGGTCGGCATGGTCAGACCCTGTTCATCGGCCCCGGCGCCAAGGTTGCCGGCATTGTACCAGCTGATCATGCCGCAGATCGGAATCCGGCCATGCGGGTTCATCATCGGGAAAACCGCTTCGAGAACCTTGCCGCCGACATTCTCGAAATAGATGTCGACGCCCTTGGGGCAGACATCGGCCAGCGCCTTGCGCAGGTCGGACGCGCTGTCATAGGCGCGGTGGTCAAGGCAGGCGTCAAAGCCGAACGTGTCGGTGGCCAGCGTGCATTTGTCGGCCCCGCCAGCGATGCCGATGGCGCGCAGGCCCAGCGATTTGGCGACCTGCCCGACCATCGAGCCGACCGGCCCGGTTGCGGCCGCGACGACCAGCGTTTCGCCCTGTTTGGGACGGCCGTATTCCATCAGCCCGTGCCAGCCGGTGAACCCGGGCATGCCCAGCACGCCCAGCGCGGCGGTGATCGGCCCGTGCGCCGGGTCGAGCTTGCGCATCATGTTGGCGGGCTGCACCGCGTGGGTGGCCCAGCCGAACATGCCAAAGGCGAAATCGCCGGGTGCGAAATGCGGGCTGTTGGAGGCGATGACCTCGCCCACGCCGCCGCCTTCCATGGTGCCGCCGACGGGCACCGGGGCGGCATAGGATTTGGCGTCGTCCATGCGGCCGCGCATGTAGGGGTCCAGCGACATGTAATGCACGCGGACCAGCACCTCGCCGTCGCCGGGCACCGGCATCTCGCGGGCTTCGTAGCGGAAATTCTCTGCGGTGGGCGCGCCCACGGGGCGGCTGGCCAGCGCGATATGGTGCATCTGGTCGGTCATGACGGGGTTCTCCTGTGTTGGAACTGCTGCAAAGGGTGGATCGGCGGGCCGTGCTTGGCAAGGGGCGATGACCCTGACGCAGCGGCAGACGCTTCGGCCTTGGCAAGGCGGTCGTCCGGGCGTATACGCGCGGCCTGACCGGACAGGAGCGTCAAGACATGACAGGCAGCGCAAATCTCAACGTGATGATCAAGGCCGCGCGCAAGGCCGGCCGTTCGCTGGTCAAGGATTTCCGCGAGGTCGAGAACCTGCAGGTCTCGATGAAGGGCGCGGGCGATTTCGTGTCCAAGGCCGACCTTGCCTCTGAGGCGATCATCAAGGAAGAGCTGCTGGGCGCGCGCCCGACCTATGGCTGGCTGGCCGAGGAAGGTGGCGAAATCGACGGCAAGGACCCGACCCGGCGCTGGATCGTGGACCCGCTGGACGGGACCACGAATTTCCTGCACGGGCTGCCGCACTGGGCTGTTTCGATCGCGCTGGAACACAAGGGCGAGGTCGTCGCCGGGGTGGTGTTCGACGCCGCCAAGGACGAATTGTTCTTTGCCGAGAAAGGCACCGGGGCGTGGCTCAACGACACGCGGCTGCGGGTGTCCGGGCGCAGCCGGATGATCGAGAGCATCTTTGCCACCGGCCTGCCCTTTGCCGGGCGGGCGGATCTGCCCGAAACGCTGCAGGACCTGGCGCGGCTGCTGCCGGTCTGCGCCGGGGTGCGGCGCTGGGGCACGGCATCGCTGGACATGACCTATGTTGCGGCGGGGCGTTACGACGGGTTCTGGGAACGGCGGCTCAATGCCTGGGACATGGCGGCGGGTGTCGTCATCCTGCGCGAGGCCGGGGGGCTGGTCGAGCCGCTGACCCGTGGCGGCGACATCCTGGCGGACGGCGAGGTGCTCTGTGCCAACGAGGCGATTTTCGACCAGTTCGCCAAGGTGATCCGCAACTGACCACCCGTTTGCCCGGTTTTTCGCCGGACCGGGGTGAGCGATTCCAAGGGCTTACAGAAAAATGTTTCGCGCGCGAAACAAGTTAATGCGCGTAAACACCTGTTATTGAACGGTAAATTAGCATTTCGTTGAGGATTGCCGCGGCGGATTTGAGCGCGTTGGGCGTTGTGCCCGAACCGCGATGCATCCCGTCATGGTCTTGCAGGACGACGGATGCACGGGCGAACATTGATACCGCCGATCACGGCGATTGCCATTGGCGACCTGAATGACCCGCCTTCGCCCACACCCGGAACCGGGGGCAGCGTTGCGGTCGGCGTCATGACAATGGGCCGGGCCCGATTTCGCCCATGGTCTCGAGACGGGCGAGGCGGCGGAGATGCCGGGAATATGGCGGCTGTTCGCGCGTTCGATGTGGCCTGATGTGTCGGTGGGGCGTGACCGGACCGGGGAGATTATCAAGCTCCGGCGGATGGACACCGCCGGAGTTCAGTTTCAATATGCCTGGTCCCTAATCAGTTGCGGGTGCCGCCTGTTCGGTGGCGGGAGCCGTCGTCTCGACGTCAGCCTTGCCGAACCAGTCGAACCCGTAGCCGAGCGCAGCCACCGCAACGATGACTGCCAGAGCGGCGCCGCCCCAGACCCACCAGTTGGTCTGTTTGCGCGCATGCATGTTCACCGCCATTTATCTGGGCCTTTCTCGTGAAAACCGGGAATGCGCCGAGCAGGTTACTCGGCGGGTTCCGCGATCGTGCCGGCCTGGAGAGCGGCGGCAAGTTCGGTTTCGTCCACGAAGTTGTCATCGCTCGTGTCGACTTCGCCGAACTGGGCTTCGGTCAGTTCGGGGTATATTTCCGCCATTTCGGTGAAGGAAGCCAGGCTGTCACCATCGGTATCGACCTCCGAAATCGTAATTGCGAAAGCCGGAGCCGCGAACATTGCCACCACAGTGGCACCAATTGCTACACGACGCATGTTTGTATTCTCCTGTTGAGTGTTGTGAGAGATGATCCTCTCAAACATATAGAAGAAATCAGCATGGCCACCCCTGCTTTCAAGTCCCTGATGGGGGCAACTGAAAAAATCTTCCTGAAACATCTAACCTTATATTCCGGAACAATTTTATCCTGGTTGAACCCTGGCGTTGCCCGGTCACGGCGCACCGTTCGGCGCCAATTCGCCGATGGCGGCGACCGAAGCGTCCGAAACCCGGGCTGTCCCATGAGTGGCGGGCAGACCGGGGTGGCGAATGTCATCCGAAAAGCAGCTCGAGCACCGCGAAACCGCCAAGCATGACCATGCCCACGACAAACGCGGTCGAAAGGAGGGTGAAGAGCAGCCCGGCCGCGAACCAGTACCCGTCGCGCTCGCTGAGGCCGAGCGCCAGCATGATGATTGACAGCGCCGGCAGCCCGTTGGCGAAAGGGATCGGGAGGAAAAGAAACAGCGCGAGCATCAGGGTCGCCAACCCGATTATCCGCTCTGCGAGCAGATAGGAACTCGGCCACCAGCGCGGCTTGGCGAGGCGCTCGATACGCTCGACATAGGGCACCGACACGGAAACGACGCGGTTGAACGCGGCGCGTTCGATGGCGCGGTCGGCAACGAAGCGTGGCATCCAGACGTCGGGGCGCACAAACACGAGCTGCGCCGCGAGAAACATCAGCGGCACGGCGGTGAAGACCGACGATCCCGGAATGAAGAGAAATACGTTTGGCGCCGCGAAGATGACCATGAGGGGCGCGAAGCTGCGGTCGCGCAACGCGCCCACGATGTCGCCAACCGAGACACGCTCGCCCTCGCCCGCCTGCAGTTCATGCAAAACCTCGGACAGTTTGCGGCCCGGACGGCGGTTGAGCAGCGGCGGGCGACCCGTCATGACAATCCTTCCGGCCCCGACCCGTTTTCCGCGGCGGGCGCCGCCGGCAGGGGCTGGCGCGTCCGGTAGAGCGACAGTGCAATCCCGCCGAGCAACAGCGTCGCCGTGACACCGAGGGAGATCGTCGCCGGCACTTTTTCGATACCGAGAAGCTCGGCCCCGATCACCTTGGCGCCGATGATGATGAGAACCAGCGACACAGCGGTCTTCAGGTAGACGAAACGGTGCATCATCGCCGAGAGCGCGAAGTAGAGCGCGCGCAGGCCGAGAATGGCAAAGACGTTCGAGGTGTAGACGATATAGGGATCGGTCGTGATCGCGAAGATCGCCGGGATCGAGTCGACGGCGAAGATCACGTCCGCCAGTTCGACCATGACGAGCGCGAGGAACAGCGGCGTGACGAAAAGCGCCGTCATCCCCGCGGGCCCGACCGGCCGGCGCAGGAAGAAGCGCTCGCCATGCAATCCGTCGGTGACCCGGAAACGGCGTCTCATGAACCGGAGAACCGGATTTTGCGCGACGTCGTATTTCGCCTCTCCGTTCCGCAGCATCCTGATGCCGGTGAAGATCAGGAAGGCGGCAAAGATCAGCAGCACCCATTCGAAGCGCTCGACCACCGCCGCGCCAACCCCGATCATGATGCCGCGCAGGATGATTACGCCAAGGATACCGTAGACGAGCACCCGGTGCTGATAGGCTCTGGGTATCCCGAAATAGCCGAAAATCATCGCGATGACGAATATGTTGTCCAACGCGAGGCTTTTCTCGACCACGAAGCCCGTGAGGTAGAGAAGCGCTGCGCGTTCGCTCATGAACTGCCAGATCCAGAGCGAGAACAGCAGCCCGATGGAC
Source organism: uncultured Rhodobacterales bacterium (assembly GCA_964351155.1). GTDB lineage: Bacteria > Pseudomonadota > Alphaproteobacteria > Rhodobacterales > Rhodobacteraceae > CAYGNE01. The sequence goes on from CAYGNE010000055.1 coordinate 7,697, forward strand.
ACGTAGAAGGCGGAAAGCAAGAGGCTCTCGCGGACGCCAATCTCGTGCGACTTGCGATGCAGGACACCGAGATCGAAAACGAGAAGCACCGCGACCAGGAGCAGGAACAGCGCCCAGCTCCACAGTGGTTTGCCCAGAAGGTCGAGCGTCAGAAGGTCCAAGGTTTGGCTCCATGTTTGACCCGCCCGCAGAGGCGGTCAGCGACGGCGATCCATCGGATCGGCGCAAAATCGGAACTCGAGCTACAATGAGATGGGTGGCAACGGTCACGGCACAAGGGATCGGATTGCGTTTCCCGAACTTCGCAGAAACCGTCGCGGTCGTGTGGTCCGAAAACCGCGCGGAAACGGCCTGTTCAGGACCGGCATTGGCAAGAAAGCGCTCGCCCCAGGCGGTCGCCCCACATGCAGGAGCGAATGCTTGTTTACACGCCGCGGCATCAGGAAGAAAATTGCATTACGGAGCGACTCATTGCTCCGTATTCATGGAGTGAACAGCGATGGCTGATCCGAAATCCAAACCAAAGCCAAAACAGATGCCAGGCGCAAAACCCAGCCCGCAAAGCGCCCAGGGGGCGAGCGCGAGTACCAAGAAATAGCGCGGGGCGGGGACTGACGGGGAAGACGGCACAGACCGTGGTCCCCGGGGCGAGGATACCGACACCACCGTTCCGACACCCGGTCGCGCAGGTTTCTGACGCGAAAGATCCGGAACAACGTAGCGAGTTCGACATGTAACCATTGGGTTGCCCGCCCGTCTCAGGTCAACCGGCACAGATATGCGAACGTAACGGCGCGGTCTCGACAGGCCGCGCCGTTCTGCTTTTGAGCCTGTGTCCCGGTCAGGGCTGGCTGAGTTCCGCCCGGTTCAAAAAAAGAAATCCCCCGCCCCATTGAAAACCGCTGGTCACGATCTGATCTCATCCTCATCCGCCGCAGACCATCCACGGTCGCCGAATTGCGCCCGCGTCTTGCAGCCTTCGACGGACGGTCGTCGCGTTCCGGACCTTTCGGGACGCCTGAGGGTCTGACGTGAAGACACCTGTTTGGCGGTTTGTCGTCTATGCCGTTGTAATCCTTGTCGGGATCACGATTGCGCTGCCGAGTTTCCTGCCGCGCGAAGCCGCCCGCGCCCTGCCCGGCTGGCTGCCTGACCGGCCGGTTGAGCTGGGTCTTGACCTGCGTGGCGGAGCCTCGCTGACCTTGCGGGCCGATGAGGCGGGCCTGGCCGAAGACATGCTTGACGATGCACGCGCCGCGATCGGCGCGGCGCTGAAGACCGCAAACAGTGATGCGCGTCTGGTGATCGAAGGACGGGACCTGGTGATCAGTCCGGATGACCGGAATGATCCGCCGGCCCGTCTGCGCTCTGTTGTCGATGCTGCGCTCCCGACCTTTCAGCGCGGCGGACTGCGCGCAGCGGAACCGGCCTTTGCGGTTTCGGAAACCGATGGCGGCGCGCTCCGGTTGACCCTGCGCGACGCGGCGCTGGCGGTGGCGCAGGCCGACGCCATGGCACAGAGCATCGAGGTCGTGCGCAGCCGCGTGGACGAGGCCGGCGTTGCCGAGCCTTCGATCCAACGACTTGGGACCGACCGCATTCTTGTACAGATGCCGGGCGTCAGCGATCCTGCGGCCCTGCGCGAACTGCTGGGCAGCACGGCCGAGTTGACGTTTCACAAGCTCGCCCCCGATCCGGGCGAAGGGCGCCAGCCCGGGCCGGGGGCCCGGCGCCTGCCAATGGCGGCTGGATCGGGCAGCATGGTGGTCCAGGCCCGGCCCGCACTTGATGGCGAACGGCTTGCCAGCGCATCTGCGGCCTTCAACCCCGAGACCGGCGCGCCCGTGGTCCACTTTCGCTTCGACGGGCAAGGCGCGCGCATCTTCGGGGAACTCACACAGGCACTGGTGGGTCAGCCGCTTGCGATTGTCCTCGACGGCAAGGTGCTGAGCGCGCCGGTCATTCGTGAACCGATCCTCGGCGGGTCCGGCGAGATCAGCGGCGACTTCACGGTTGCCGAGACCGCCACGCTTTCGGCGCTTTTGCGGGCCGGTGCGCTGCCGGTACCGCTCGAAGTGATCGAGGAACGCACGGTGGGCGCAGATCTGGGCGCGGACGCCATCGCGGGCGGTCTTTGGACGGGTCTCGGCGGCTTTGCGCTGGTGGCGACGGTCATGATCCTGCTTTATGGCGGCTGGGGCGTCGTCGCGACGGGTGCGCTGCTGCTGAACGTCGTGCTGACGATTGCCGCGCTGACCGTTCTGGGTGTCACGCTGACCCTGCCGGGCATCGCCGGGCTGATCCTGGGCATGGGCCTTGCCGTGGATGCAAACGTGCTGATCAACGAACGCATTCGCGAGGAGACCGCCCGCGGAAAGCGGGCGGCATCCGCGGTCCAGGCGGGCTTTGACAGGGCGTATCGTGCGATCCTCGACTCCAACGTCACCACCCTGATCGCAACGGCGCTGTTGTTCTGGCTCGGGTCCGGCCCGGTCAGCGGCTTTGCCGTGACCATGGGCTTTGGCATCGTGATCTCGCTGTTCACGGCCGTCACGGTCGTGCGCTCGGCCATGGACATCGCCCTGCGGATGCGCCGCCCCAAGACGTTCGAGATCCGGGCGCCGCTCGGGTTCATGCGCGCCAGGGCGACACCCGCCTTCCGCTTCATGCGGATGCGGTTCGCGGGGCTGGGCGTGTCGCTTGTCCTTTCGGTCGCCTCGGTGGTGCTCTTCGTCAATCCGGGCCTCAACTATGGCGTGGATTTCCGCGGCGGCACCCTGTTGGAAGCGCATTTCAAAACCGCGCCCGATGTGGCCGCCATGCGCACGACGGTCGAATTACTTGGCCTGGGCGATGTGTCGCTTCAGCAATCCGACGCGGGCCAAAGCCTCCTGATCCGGGTCGAAGAACAGCCTGGCGGCGAGGCAGCCCAGACGCGGGCCGCCGACCAGGTACGCGCGGCTGTCACTGCCGCGGTTCCCGATGCGCGTTTCGAGCGGGTCGAGATTGTCGGCCCCCGCGTCAGCGCGGAACTGGCGATTGCGGGCATCCTCGCCATTGGCAGCGCCAGCCTCGCCATGCTGATCTATATCTGGGCACGTTTCGACTGGCCTTTTGCCGTCGGCGCCATCGCGACACTCGTTCTGGACATCACCAAGACGGTGGGATTCCTCGCCCTGACCGGGCTCGATTTCGGACTGACGGCGATCGCGGCCCTGCTGACGCTGATCGGGTATTCGGTCAACGACAAGGTCGTCGTCTATGACCGGATACGCGAGAACATCGGGCTGCACCCGGCAATGCCGCTGCGCGCGCTGATCGACCTGTCGATCAACCAGACGCTGGCGCGCTCGCTCTATACCTCGGTCACGGCGCTCGTGGCCATGCTGCCGATGGCGATCTGGGGCGGCGCGGCCGTGCAGAGCTTTGCCATTCCGATGGTCTTCGGCATCGTCATCGCCGCCGGGTCGTCGGTCTTCATCGCCGCACCGATCCTTCTGTTTCTCGGCGACTGGCGGACACGCAAAGCCGCCGGCGCCACCCCGGCGACAGCCGAACACGCCCCGACATGACGGCCATCCGCAACACCGGAGGCAGTCGCAACCTGAAAGGTTCCACACATGTACCATACCGTCGCAATCGCAGCCTGCCTGGTCTCGCTGGGCCTTGTCTGTGTCATCTACTACTGCAACATCCTTTCACATCCTGCGAGCAGGCTGCGCGGCGAATTGCTCGCCATGATCCTGGTCGCTCTGTTCACCGGCATCTTTCCGTTGGCCGTCGCATCCGCGGTGACGGAACTCTGGGAGGTGGTGGCAACCGGTGGGTCGCTGAATGTCCTGGCCGCGAAAGGTGCCTATCTGGCGGCCATCGCCGCACTGCTGGCAACCGCAATTGTCTTTGGCCTCCTTGTCAGGGCGACCTACAGGGCCGCAAAGGCGCCGGAAACCGCCCTGCCGAACACGCCGCAACCGGCGAACTCCGCGCACCAGCCATCCCGGTCACGACTGGCCGCGTAGGCGTTGCAAGAGAGCGTGGGGCGGTCCGGCCCACCAATCGAGACAGGCGGACCTGAGCGGGAGACTTCTGGCCATCGCGCGTCCATTTCCGGAAGGCGGTGGCCTCGGGTCGTCATTCCCCGGATCAGCGGCCAACGTCATCATGACCGTTGTTCCCGCGCTTTGGCGCGAACGGCTGAATGACTTATTAAACAATTGAAGAATAAAAAAATTTTCCGCCACCCATCTTGAATTCGCGTGTCGGCAAAGCCATTTCATGTCCAGACAGGCCAATGTGGACTGTCATATCTCTGATGGAGATAACAATGAGTAGAGTCGCCATTGGTGCTCTTCTCGCGACCTTCGCAGCCTTCTCGGCGCATGCAATGAGCGCAGAGATCGACGCCGACGGGGACGGAAAAGCATCCCTCGCAGAACTTCAAAAAGTCTTTCCCGAACTCACCGGAGATTTGTTTCTGGAAATCGACGCCAACGCCGATGGGTTCGTGGACGATGAAGAGATGATGATCGCGGTCGAGACCGGGATCATCCCCGGCATCGACACGGACGTGTAGACCCGGTCAGCGGAGATTGCGAAATGCGGATTCAAAACGGGATGCCCGGAGTATACGCTCCACTTGGCCTGTGGTTGCTTGTTTCGCCCTTCCTGCTTTTTGGCGGACAAGCGTCGTTGATGAACACGAGGATCGTTGAGACCGTTGTCCTGATGCTCAGCGGTTTGGCGGCTCTCTGGGTTGCGTGTCTGACACGCCCCAAAGAGCACCTGCTCCGGTCATTGGCGGGATTGATCCTGGGCGTTTCGATGATCCTGGCACCGGAGGTGATCAGCCTTGACCAGAGTGCCGTGACCGTTTGGAGCGTCCGGGTGTTCGGTTCGGTCTTTGTACTGTGCGCCCTGGTCGAGCTTTTCGCCGGCCGGACAGCCCGCAGGTTGCCGTGAGACGACAAGCCAGGGCGGCAATGGACCCGGTCCCTTCATCCATCATGACTCACAGGTTAATGCCATGACGATCAAACAACTCTTGAAACACCCGAAAGTGAAACTGCGGACAATTTCGCCGACCGCACCGGTCGCGGACGCCATTACCATGCTGGCCGCCGACGATACATCCGCGCTTTTGGTGACCGATGACGGGGCGACGATCCATGGCATTTTGTCGAGCAGCGATATCGTCAGGTATCTCGACGACAAGAAAACGGTGCCGGACAGCATTCTCGTGCTGGACGTGATGACGAAGGATGTCATCAGCTGCGATGTGACGGAAAACGTCCAGCGTCTCGAAATGCTGATGACCGAAAACAACGTGCGCCACATTCCGATCACGGAGGCCGGCCGCGCTGTCGCTCTGGTCAGTATCATCGACGTGACCCGTCATCGCTTGTTCCAGGCCGAAGGTGAGATGTCCCAGATGCGCGAATTCGTCAGCGGATCGGCGTGACGTACCCGATCCGCTGACAGAACGACCACCGGGATGAACAGGTCGTCCATCCCGGGGTGAAACCAGATCACAACGAAAGGAAAGACAATGACCAAGGAAAAACACGGCAGACGCGGCAACAAGGAAGCCAAGAAGCCAAAGCAGGACAAGGCGAAAGTGAGCGCTGCGGCAGGCTCACTTGCGAACAAACCCGCGGTCGAGATTGCCGGGAAGAAGTTCAAGTAGCCCGGTTTCCTTCTTGCGCGTGCGGCCTCTTGCGTCCTGAGACCCGAATATCTTGCCCGGTTCGGTACGGACGGGCATCGCAGGAATACAGCGTAACGCAATCCGGATTGGCGGGCGGTGGTTGCCGCCCGCCAACGCGTTCAGCTATCGACAGGCCCGGCGACCGCAGCCCTGTTTTCGCGTTGCGACGCCTTTCATTGGCATCAGCCGGCCGGGACGGCCGGTGTCTCGCGCCGCCGCTCGTGATTGCCGCTTTGTCCAGATGCCATTTGTCGCCGCCAGCGGGCCGGCGCGTCACTGGCCGGTCAGTTTGAAAAACTCGACCAACTGGCCGTTGGGGTCGGTGATCTTGAGCAGATGAATGCCCGGTTCCCTGATGATCTCGGGCGCTTGGGCGCCGGTTGCCGATACCCGGGTTTGCAAGGCGTGGAGATCGGCAGATTGCAGGTAGGGAACCGCACCTGATCCGGGCTCGGACCCGGGTGCGTATTTGTCCCGGGACACGATTGCGAACCAGCCGCCAGCGACGGCGAAGGCAACGAAGCCGGGAAGATCGATTGCCGGATCGCTGTCGAACAGGGCGCGGTAGAAGGCTTTGGATGCGTCCATATCGTCGGTTGGAACATACGCCCCCATCGCCAGGATCGGCCCCGGATCCAGGGGGATGGATGTCTCGGCAGTGAGCACCGTGGGCAGGAAGGCAGCAAGGGCGATGGCCAGGTAATGTCGCATGTTTCGATCTCCGCGTTGATGGTTTTCCTTCTTCTACCGCCTTGCTGCTGACAGCGTGTTGTCAGCATACTGTCAGTATGATCGGGACAACAAAAAGGAGACCACATGCGACGTGGCGACAGGCTGTTTGAGATCATCGAAATCCTGAGACGTGCCAAGGGACCGATCTCGGCGCAGTCCATCGGGGCCGAACTGGGCGTGACCAAGCGCACGGTCTACCGCGACGTCGCTGCGCTTGTTGGTCAGGGCGTGCCGATCAACGGGGAGGCCGGGGTCGGCTATGTCCTTGAACCCGGGTTTCACATGCCGCCGCTGATGTTGACCCCGGATGAGATCGAGGCGGTGACGCTTGGCGTGTTGTGGGTGCAAACCCGGGGCGAGCCGGAACTGGCGCTGGCGGCCGAGAAATTGCTGACCAAGCTGAAAGCCGTGGCGCCGGACAAGTACAGAACCTCTTTTCTGGAGCCGGTCGTCAGTGTCGCGCCGGTCGATCAGCCGCAGGAGGTGCTTGGCGCTGCGTCCATCCGCCTGGCCATCAGGCGCCGCAAGAAGATTGACCTGACCTATGCCGACGACCTTGGCCGGAGGACTTCACGCGTGATCTGGCCCATTTTGCTGGGCTATCGGGACACCAGCCGCATTATCGCCGCATGGTGTGAGCTGCGCCAAGGTTTTCGTTATTTCCGCACCGAGCGGATCATCGCGGCCAACGTGCTTGAGGTTTCGATTCCGCGCCGAATGGACCTGTTGCGGGCAGAGTGGCGCAGCGCGACGGATGCGGACAGGAAGCGCTATGCGGGCGGGGTGTGAGGCCGGGGCCCATGGGCGTTTTCCCTGCGATTTCCAAGGTCATCACGGCCCGGGTTTTGGCAGGGCAAGGAATGCCGGCAAGCGGGCTGCTGTTGCGGCAATCCCGTGGATGGAAACCGCGTGATGGCGTTGGGTCCGTCTTTGCCGGGGCCTTGCGGCCTGCACGCAAACCAGCCGTGGGCGGGCCAATTGCGCCAGCGGGCTCAATGCGTTGCCGAACCCGTTATCCGGGGCTGAAATGTCGTCGGATTGTTCCACGCGGCAGGCAGGTCAGCCGGCGCGCCTATCTGCGGGGGACTCTCGGGATGCTGCTGGGACCAAGCTTGTAGCGTGCCTCGGGATGCGGCGGGTGGCCGTGAGTCTGTTCCCAATATGCCGGTCCGCCGAGGCGCAGCCAGAGCGGGATCGCGAGGATCAGGCCGATGACAAAGCCGCCGGCATGGGCCCAATAGGCGACACCGCCCATATCCGGGTCCGCCGCCAGCCCGCCGACGAACTGCATTCCGAACCAGACGGCCAGCACGATCCAGGCCGGGATCGGAAAGATGCGGAAGAACACGATCAGGATCAGCAGCACATCGACCCGCGCGCGCGGATAGAGCAGCAGGTAGCCCCCCATCACCCCGGCGATGGCCCCCGAGGCCCCGACCGTCGGCACCACCGAATCCGGTGCGGCCAGCACATGCGTCAGCCCGGCGCCGATGCCGCAGGCGAGATAAAAGCCAAGGAATTTCGCATGGCCCAGATCGTCTTCGAGATTGTCACCGAAAATCCAGAGAAACAGCATGTTGCCCGCCAGGTGCATCCAGCCGCCATGCATGAACATGGAACTGAGCAGGCTGTCATACGCCTCGCCATGGCTGATGCGGGCGGGGATGATCGCCCATTCGAACAACAGCCGGGACATCGCGCGGTCATTATCCATGATGCCCACATAGCTGAGAAAGATCAGGATGTTGGCGGCCATCAGGGCATAGACGACATAGGGCGTACGGCCCGACGGGTTATGGTCACGTATCGGAAACATCCCGCGACGCTGGGCCGAAACGTGGCCGGGGTCAAGCGGGCATGATCGAAATCAAGTCTCACGACGCAAGAATATCGGCGCGCCGGGCGCAGGATCGGACCGCGTGCCACATCGGACGCGACCGAAGCGGAATGCCGGGATACGATGTGACAATTCCGGGTGCGCGCAACCGGGCAGCCCTGCCCGTGCCCGGCAAACGGCCGGCTATCGGCGCTTGGCGGCCATGGCGGAACCGTGGACCGGCGGTTTCATGCGACTGGAACGCCTTGGTCTTTCGGTTGGCGATGTGCCAGTTGCCCGGGGATCAGGTTTTCACGCCTCAAGTGGATGCACATTCGTCAAGCAACCACTGACAGACGGCGCGCACGGCCTTGCGGCGTCCTGCGCGATTGTTGACCGCCAGGAAATATCCGCCGAATGGGATTTCGATGTCGGCGACTTCTACCAATGCCCCCGATTGGCGCTCCGGTTCACAGAGGTTCTTGTCCATCAGCACAGCCCCAAGACCGGCGACTGCGGATTGGATGGCCAACAATGCGCTGAGTGGATGAGGCAAGTCGAGGTCCGGGACCTCTTCAAGCCCGGCCAGCCTGAACCAGTCCGTCCACAGGCGAAACGTCGCTTCTTCGATCAACGGGCCGCGCGCAAGGGCCACAAGATCCAAGTCGCCGTCCAAAGTCGGCGCAAAGCCAGGTGCCGCGTAGGCCCGAACCCCGGACCGAAACAGCAGGTGGTATCCTTCAACCGACCGGGATCGCAGATACCTCACGCCGATGTCAAAATCATGGGCCTCGATATCCATGACCTCTGTCGTTACCGAAAGCCGCAGGTCGATTTCGGGGTGGCGGGCCTTGAGGCGTGCAAGCCGCGGGATCAGCCACTTTTGCGCGACGGTGGTTTCCGTCGTCAGCGTTACGGCGCCTTTGGCAGGGACTGAAAGCACCTCGGTTGCCAGCGCGATCCTGTCGAAGGCCGGGGTAATCTCGGCCAGATATGCCCGGCCTTGTTCGGTCAGTTCAACACCGCTGTTCCGGGTGCGGAAGAGGTGGACGTTGAGGCGCGCCTCCAACCCTCTCACATGCCGGGAAATAGCGGAATGAGAGACGCTCAGTTCGGCGGCTGCCTTGGTGAAACTCCCCAAGCGACCGGCAGCTTCAAAGGCGCGCAATGCATTCAGAGGTGGCAACAGTCTCGGCACATCCCTTTGTGACTTTTTGGAACAATCGGTGTCAAGGAACAAGGTTTGTGCGCAAGCAACGCCGCAATGCATGGTCGTGGCAAGGCGATATCCGGAGGCGGCCATGAAACACGTAGTCGAAAATGAGTTTGCTTTTCACGACATGCAGGTTGCACCGGGGCAGATTGCCCGGCCTGATCGGATGGCAAGGTTCCTGAACGCTCTCAAGCCTTTGTTTGCAGACAGAAACGACCCGACCCGCCTGGCCGTTCGATTGCGCCGGGACGCGGGATTTGACGAACTGGATATCGAGCGAAAGAAGCTGATGAGAGCGCCGCTGATCCGCTGAATGGCAATGGAACAGACCTGACGGTTTCTTGATGCGACATCGGGACATCGCGGTCATGTTGCATTGCAGCGGCCTGGTGCGCGGCACCCGAAATCAATGACCCACCCGCGTCATGCCGCCTGCAGTTTGCGGGCCTCGACCCTGGCGAGGTCGATCAGGTCGCGCACGAAGGGTTTGTCGCGGTCCTCGGTCCGGATCGCCGCATAGAGGCGGCGGGTGATGCCGTGTTCGGTCAGCGGGCGGGTCACGTAATCCGAGGAATACTTGACCTCGCGCACCACCCAGTCGGGCAAGACCGACACGCCGCGGTTGGAGGCGACCAGCAGCAGGATGACGGCGGTCAGTTCGACCTGGCGAATGGCGGCGGGTTCGACCTTGGCCGGGATCAGAAGCTGGCTGAACACATCCAGGCGCGAGCGGTCCACCGGGTAGGTGATCAGGGTCTCGCCGCGGAAATCCGCCGCCTCGATCCAGTCCCTGGCGGCCAGCGGATGGATCGCGGCGGCAACGAACACCGCGTTGTAGTCGAACAGTTCGATGAACTCGACACCGGGCAGTTCCTCGGGGTCCGAGGACACGACGAGGTCGACCTCTTCCTTTTGCAGCGCGGGAAGCGCGCCAAAGGCAAGACCGGGCCGGATGTCGACATCGACGTCCGACCAGTTCTTGCGAAAGCCCTCGAGCACCGGGAACAGC
>CAYGNE010000055.1:18289-18538 GCA_964351155.1 uncultured Rhodobacterales bacterium
TTCGAAACAGGCGTGGCATTCGATGGCGATATGCATCCGCCCGGTCTTGCCGTCGCGCAGGTTGGAGAATTCCGACAGCGTGGCCTCGACCTGTGGCAGCACCTGTTCGGCCAGGCGCAACAGGCGGAACCCGGCCGCCGACAGGGTCATCGGCTTGGACCGCCGCACGAACAGTTCCACCCCGGCCTGATCCTCCAGCCCCTTGATCTGATGGCTGAGCGCGCTCTGGGTGATGTTGAGCTGGTCCGC
>CAYGNE010000056.1:0-1551 GCA_964351155.1 uncultured Rhodobacterales bacterium
CGAAGACGGGTACGAGAACCTGACCACCTATCCCTTCGATACCGCGCTGATGGGACCTTCGTGACCCTGCCAGTCCACTGCCAAAAAACGGGTGGACGCAATCTGGCCGGTCGCCGCAACCGGTTTGTGGCGAACGCTGATGCTCGCGACCTGGCCATCGTGGTTCCACACGATCTCAGACTTCACTGCGAAGCCAGTTTCTGAATGCGTTCACCCTGGGAAGCCGTTCTTTGTGCCGCGTCGTGCTGACAAAGTAACGAGGGGTCGGCGGGACCGTATCGGGATCGAAATCGAACGGAATGCAGAGTTTGCCCGACGCCACCAGATGCTCGGCATTCGCGCGATTCCCAAGGGCGACCCCCAGCCCCTGCTCGGCGGCAGCGAAGGAATGCAGTGAATGGCTGAAGTTGATATAGCGCTGGGTCTTGCTCCATTCGAACTCCGCGATGATCGTGCGCCATGAGGTGAGGCGCCGCTCGGTCTCGATGAGCGTGACGCCACACAAGCTGGCAAGATCGGTCAGCCCGTGTTTCTCGGCGAATTCCGGTGCAGGTCCGAATGGCGGCACTTGTCCTTGCCGAACTGATCGTTCTCGGCTTCTTCGTGATCCTTGCCTGGGCCGGAATGCGCATCCTTCTGGTTCTGCAGGGCAGCACACTCGTGTCCCTGACCTGGGTTCCGGTCAGCTTCACCCAATCCGTGATCCCGATAGGTGCGGTTCTCTTTGTGATGGCGCAGCTTCTCAGCCTGCCGACCTACTGGACCAAGACTCGGGCCGGGATCTCGATGGAACACGATGAAATCGAACATGAGGTCGCCGCGTAAATGGCCAAGGCACAAGCCGCGCAAGTGCGGGAAAACGGGGAGAAACGCCCGTGCTGATGCTGCTGATCTTTGTCGCATTGGTCGTCATGATCTGCCTGAACATCCCGATCGCGGTCTCGCTTGCGGTTGCGGGGCTTATGGGGGTGCTGATCACCGAGGGGCCGAACAGCATCGTCTCCATCGCGTTCGACATGTATGGCGGCTCCACCAAGTTCGAGCTGATCGCGATTCCGATGTTCGTTCTGGCCGGGGCCATCATGAACGCGGGCGGTGTAACGGATCGCCTGATCAACTTCGTCGCGGCGCTGATCGGCTTCGTGCGGGGCGGGCTCGCCATGGTCAACATCGGTGTGTCGCTGTTCTTTGCCGAGATCTCGGGATCGGCGGTGGCCGATGTCGCGGCGATGGGTTCGATCCTGATCCCGCAGATGAAAAGCGCGGCTATTCCGGCGCGCTGTCTGCCGCTGTGACCTCGTCCTCGGCTTCGCTGGCCATCATCATCCCCCCCTCGATCCCGATGATCCTCTACGCGGCCTCTTCCAACACTTCGGTGGAACAGCTTTTTGTGGCGGGTGTGGTTCCGGGCCTGTTGGGGGCCTTCGGGCTGATGGGTGTCGCCTATGCCTTTGCCCGTCGCTACAACCTGCCCACCGAAGAGGCGTTCAACATCCCTGCCCTGCGGCGCACCTTCCGCGAAGCTCTGCCGGCCTTTGCCCTGCCCATCAT
>CAYGNE010000056.1:1651-18034 GCA_964351155.1 uncultured Rhodobacterales bacterium
CTCGCCGCGCTGCTCGTGGCAGGCTGGTATCGCAATCTTGATCTGGCGCATCTGCGCCGCGCCATGCTCGACGGCGGCATTCAGACGGCGGTGGTCATGCTGCTTGTTGCGGCCTCGGTGGTCATGGGCGGATTTCTCACCCGCTCCCAGGTGCCGCAGCAACTGGCCACCAGCATCCTTGAGACGACCGGCGAACAATGGCTGATCTTTCTCATCCTGAACGTCTTCTTCCTGATCATCGGCTTCTTTCTCCATTCTGCAGCGGCGATCATCCTGGTCGTGCCCATCGTCATGCCGTTGATAACGGCCGCGGGAATAGACCCGGTGCATTTCGGCCTTGTCGTCACCCTGAACCTCGCCATCGGGCAGCAGACCCCACCTGTCGCTTCGGTGCTGATCACCGCCTGTTCCGTGGCGCGCACGAACATCTGGGAGGTGTCAAAGAACAAGAGATCCAAACAAAGAAGATACCGATGAAACAAGCAGACCGGACCCATCTCAAGACCATCGGACAACGCCTGCTCTGGTTGTCACACTGGATGATCCACCACGCCAATCACGTCCGCACCAAGGTGGACGGAATCAAGGTGGGCGGGCACCAGGCATCGTCGGCTTCGATGGTGTCGATCATGACGGCGCTTTATTTTTCGGCGCTGCGCCCCGAGGACCGGGTTGCGGTGAAACCCCATGCCAGCCCGGTCTTTCACGCCATGCAATACCTGATGGGCACCCAGACCCGCGAGAAGATGGAGAGCTTTCGCGGCTTCGGCGGCGTCCAGAGCTATCCCAGCCGGACCAAGGACATCGACGATGTCGATTTCTCGACCGGCTCGGTTGGTCTGGGTGTGGCGATCACCTCGTTTGCCTCGATCATTAAGGACTACATCAAGGCCAAACCCTGGGGCGGTGATGCCCCGATGGGCCGGATGGTGGCGCTGGTGGGCGATGCCGAACTGGACGAGGGCAATATCTACGAGGCCCTGCAGGAAGGCTGGAAGAACGACCTGCGCAACTGCTGGTGGATCATCGACTATAACCGCCAGTCGCTGGACGGGGTGGTGCGCGAAGGCCTGTTCGGGCGGATCGAGAAGATTTTCGATGCCTTCGGCTGGGAGGTGGTGCGGATCAAGCATGGCGCCCTGCAACGGGCGGCCTTCCAGGAACCCGGCGGCGACAGGCTGCGCGCCTGGATCGACGCCTGCCCGAACGCCGAATATTCCGCGCTCACCTTCATGGGCGGCGCGGTCTGGCGTCAGCGGCTGATGGACGATCTGGGGGACCAGGGCGACGTCACCGCGCTGATCGACCGGCGCAGCGATGACGAACTGGCCGCGTTGATGGAAAACCTCGGCGGCAATTGCGTGACCACCATGGCCGATGCATTTGCCGGTATCGACCATGACCGGCCCACCTGTTTCCTGGCCTACACGATCAAGGGCTGGGGCACGCCGATTGCCGGCCACAAGGACAACCACGGCGGGCTGATGAACAAGACCCAGTTCGCCGCCTGGCAGGCCCATATGGCTGTGCCCGAGGGGCAGGAATGGGAACCCTTGGCCACGGTCGCCGACCCCGCGGCGCTGCGCGCTTTCCTGTCGGAGGTGCCGTTTTTCGCCAGGGGCACAAGGCGCCTCGCCGGAGAAAAGTTGCGCTTCAATCATGGCTGCGTCCGGAACCGGATTCGAAACGGCAAGGCCTGCCCTGTTTCCGTTCAGAGCGTCCAGTCTCCAAAGCGCCTGTATTTTCGCTGCCGCCAATAGAACCGCCATCAGGTCCGTAGCGGTGGACGCCTAGCGGGACAGCACGTAAAGGCACAACCATAACGCGCTGGTATTGAACGATTTTTGTGATTTTTTTGGTGCGGTCGAGAAGACTCGAACTTCCACGGGTGTTACCCCACAGCGACCTCAACGCTGCGCGTCTACCAATTCCGCCACGACCGCACGCCAAGGCTGGTGGCCGGGCTATAGACCAAGCCCCCCAACTTGTGAAGAGGCAAATGACAGGTTTGGTGACGGGCTGTTGATTTCCCCACCGCGCGGTAACGTGGTAGCAACGCACGCGCGCCCCGAGACCGAAAGGAATGACCGTGCCACAGACCGATCCCGCCGACATCATCCGGGTTGATATCGTTTCCGATGTTGTCTGCCCGTGGTGCATCATCGGCTTCAAGCAGCTTGAACAGGCCCTTGCGATCGGCGGTCTGACGGCGCATCTGCGCTGGCATCCGTTCGAACTCAACCCGTCAATGCCACCAGAGGGGCAGAACCTGCGCGCACATCTGGTCGAGAAATACGGCATCACGACCGAACAGAGCGCCGCCGCCCGCGATCGTCTGACCCGGCTGGGGGCCGAACTGGGGTTCGTCTTCAACTATGCCGACGACATGCGGATGGTGAACACTTTTGCCGCGCATCAACTGCTCGACTGGGCCGACGAACAGAGGCGCCAACACCCGCTGAAGCTGGCGCTTTTTTCCGCTTTTTTCACGCAGGGGCTGGACGTGTCCGATCACGCGGTTCTGGTGGCTGCCGCCGAACAGGCCGGGCTGGACCCCGCTGCCGCCCGCGATGTTCTTGCCGCGGGCGATCACGCGCAGCAGGTGCGCGACAAACAGGCATTCTGGACCCAACGCGGCGTCACCGGGGTTCCCGCGATGGTATTCGGCGGCAAATACCTTGTCACCGGCGCGCAGGGTGTCGATTCCTACCTGTCGGTCCTGCAACGATGCCGGACCGAAGCCGCCTGACCCCTTTCCCCCGCCCCGCCCAGCCGCTAAAGCATCGCCCATGGTGGAATGGATCACATCCGACGGGCTGACCGGCTATGACGATGCCGTCGCGTTCATGGAACAACGGGCGGCGGCGATTGCCGCGGGCACGGCGGCGGAATGCATCTGGCTGCTCGAACACCCGCCGCTCTACACGGCCGGAACCAGTGCCAAACGCGAGGACCTGACCGACCCGGACCGCTTTCCGGTCCACGTGACCAGGCGCGGCGGGCAATACACCTATCACGGTCCGGGACAGCGCGTTGTATATGTCATGCTCGATGTCGGCAAACGCGGCCATGACGTGCGCCGCTTTGTCAAACAGCTCGAGGAATGGGTGATCGCCGCGCTTGGCGAATTCAACCTCACCGGCCACATCCGCGACGGCCGGGTCGGCGTCTGGGTCGTTCGCGACGACAAGCCCCTGACCGCAGCCGGGCAAAAACCCGAAGACAAGATCGCCGCCATCGGCATCCGCCTGCGCAAATGGATCAGCTTTCACGGCATTTCGATCAACGTGGAACCGGATCTCGACCATTTCACCGGCATCGTCCCCTGCGGCATCACCGAACATGGCGTCACCAGCCTGATCGACCTGGGTTTGCCCGTCACCATGGCCGATGTCGACGTCGCCCTGCGGCGCAGTTTCGACCAGGTATTCGGCGACTAGGCCCGACACGCATCCGGTTGGCAGGCACCGGATGCGCCGGTGGCAATCTCAGAGCCGGGCCTTGATCAGCTCGTTGACCTTTGACGCCTGCTCCATCTGCACCATGTGACCCGCCCCGTCGATGACCGTGACGGCGGCACCGGGAACGGCATTGGCGTGGGCCTGTGGAATAATCGCATCCTCCGCCCCCCAGATCACCTGGCAGGCACAACCGGAATCGCCCAGTGCCTGCGCGATGCTGTCGCTCTGCCGGCCATTGGCGAACAGGGCGCTGCTCAACCCCTCGAGAAAGGCCTGCACACCGTCCAGCCGCTTGTATTTCAGCAGATCGTCCACCATCGACCGGTTCACCAGCTGGCTGTCCGCGAACAGATGCAACAGCGTTGGTTTCAGCTCGCGCCGCGTGGCCGCGCTGACAAAACCCTGAACGTAATCCGGATTGATCTCCTCGCCCAGCCCCGCCGAACAGATCAGCGTCACCGACGCCGCCCGCCCGGGATGATCGATGGCGATCTTTCCCGAGATCAGCCCGCCCATCGAATGGCCGACCAGATGCGCCTTGTCGATGCCCAGGTGGTCCATGAACCCGATCACCGCATCAACCATCAGGCCAAGCCCCGGATTGTCCGCCGACTTGGACGATTGCCCGTGGCCGGGCAGGTCCAGCGCATAGACCGGGGCCTTCTCGGCGATGGCATCGATGTTGAACAGCCAGTGGTCCAGATCGCCGCCAAACCCATGGATCAGCACCACCGGCGTTCCCTCTCCGGCGCGTTCCGCATAGCGGACCCTGCCGGTCGCCAGCTCCGCGAACGCATAGACCGGGCCGGTCTCTTCCTCCGCATCGACCACCGGCATCACGTAACCCGCGACAAAGGCGTCGATTTCCTCGTCGCTCACCGAGTCCGGGGCCATGACGCCCAGCAGCGCGCGCACCGGATAGACCTCGCCCTCCTGTCCGACCCGCCGCCGAAGGAGACCGCCATCGGCGGCCTCCACGACATTCGCGATCTTGTCGGTCTCGACATCCATGATCTCGTCGCCCGGAGAGATCATCGTGCCTTCCTCGACATGCCATTCCGTCAGGGTGCCCTCCTGCATGGAGAGCCCCCATTTCGGCATGATGATCGGTGTAATCTGATCACTCATTCCGTTCATGCCCCCATGGTCTTGCGGACCGCGTCGGCGATCTTGCCGGGCGAGGGAATGTACAGATCCTCCAGCGTGGGCGAAAACGGCACCGGCGCATGAGGGGACGTCACCATCCGGATCGGTGCCTTCAACGCGCCAAAGGCCTCCTGCGCCACCGTCGACGACACATCCGACGCGATCGAACAGCGCGGATTGGCCTCGTCCACACAGACCAGCCGGCCGGTTTCCTCGACGCTCTCGATCACCGTGTCCATATCGATCGGCGACAGCGTGCGCAGATCGATCACCTCGGCCTCGATCCCCTCGCCCTTGAGCGTTTCGGCAGCCGCCAGCGAATTGGGAACCATCAGCCCATAGGCCACGATGGTCACGTCCCCGCCTTCGCGCACCACGTTCGCTTCGCCAAAGGGAATGGCATAGGATTCCTCGGGCACGTCGCATTCTGACGCATAGAGGTTCTTGTGCTCCAGAAAGATCACCGGATCGTTGTCGCGGATCGCCTGGATCAGAAGCCCCTTGGTGTCATAGGCATTTGACGGGCAGACCACCTTCAGCCCCGGGATATGGGTAAAGACCGGGGTCAGCATCTGGCTGTGCTGCGCGGCGGCCCGGAACCCGGCGCCGCACATGGCGCGGATGACCACCGGCGTTTCCGCCTTGCCCCCGAACATGTAACGGAACTTGGCCGCCTGGTTATAGATCTGGTCCAGGCAGACGCCCATGAAGTCGATGAACATCAGTTCCGCCACCGGGCGCAGCCCGCAGGCCGCGGCCCCGACCGCCGCGCCGACATAGGCGCTTTCGGACAGCGGCGTGTCGATCATCTGGTTGGGGTATTTGGCATACAGTCCCTTGGACACCCCGAGAACCCCGCCCCAGGCGTCATCTTCGCCGGGTGCGCCCGCGCCGCCGACGATATCCTCGCCCATCATGATGACGGTGGGATCGCGCCCCATTTCCTGGTCCAGCGCTTCGTTGATTGCATCTTTCATGCTGAGTGTACGTGCCATGTGTTTTCTCCTTTCTTTTCAAACGTGTCAGTAGGACACGTACACGTCGGTGGTCAGGTCGGCAGGCCCCGGCAGGGGCGCCGCGATTGCCGCCTGCACCGCCTCTTCGATCACCGCCATCACCTCGGTGTCGATGGCATCGAGCTCGGCGTCGCTGACCACGCCGGCCTCGGTCACCTTGGCGCGGAAGATCTTGATGCAGTCGTTGTTCTTGCGGTTCTCCTCGTTCTCGCCCGGCGCGCGATAGGTTTGCGCGTCGCCTTCGAAATGGCCAAAGAACCGGATCATCTTGCATTCCATCAGGGTCGGTCCGCCGCCCTCGCGGGCGCGGCGAATGACCTCTCCGGCCGCCTCGTAGACCGCAAAGAAATCCAGCCCGTCGACGGTGATCCCCGGCATGCCGAACCCGGTGGCGCGGTCGACATAGGAATCCGAGGCCACCGCATAATCGACCGAGGTGGACTCTGCGTAACCGTTGTTCTCGACGACAAAGATCGCCGGAAGGTTCCAGATCGCCGCAAGGTTCATGGATTCCAGAACCGTGCCCTGGTTGGATGCCCCGTCACCGAAAAAGGTGATCCCGACCCCGTCATGGCCCAGTTTCTGCGCCGCCAGCGCAGCACCGCAGATCAGCGGCGCCCCCGCGCCCAGAATGCCGTTTGCGCCCATCATGCCCTTGGACAGATCGGCGATATGCATCGAGCCGCCCTTGCCCGCGCAGGACCCGGTCTTCTTGCCATAGATTTCCGCCATCATGCCGTTCACATCCACGCCCTTGGCGATGCAATGGCCGTGGCCCCGGTGGGTCGAGGCGATGCGGTCATGATCCTCCAGATGCATCATGATCCCGACGCCGGCGGCCTCTTCACCGGCATAAAGATGCACGAAACCCGGTATGTCGCCGCGACCGAAATCGACATGCAGGCGCTCTTCGAACTCGCGGATCGTCTTCATCCGGCGATAGGCTTCCAGCAGCCCATCCTTGTCCAATGGGAACGGATTATTGCTCATGTTGTCCTCCCTGGTTTACTGAGCATCCAGAAGCCTCTTGTCGGCTTGCTGGGTCAAAAGCCCGTAGCGGGCCGCAAAGGCCATGCATTCGGGCACGTTGATTGTCCGGAACGCATCGGTCTGCAGACGGATGCTGACCTCGTCGCTCTCGCTGAACGTCATCTCGCGCTCGCCATCCAGCGCGATCGAACCGGCCGGCACCCCGGGCGCATAGAGCGTGTCGCGGCTGATCGTCTCGACCGCGCCGACGCCGACCTCTTCGATCAGCCCCGGCGCGATCGGGGCGGTGATCCGGCGGCTGGCCTGATCCAGCGGCGCCAGCCGCACCCGGCGGCCTTCCGGTTCCGTCCGGCTGAGCGGCGCCAGCAGCCCGACGATCGACGACATGCCGATCCCGTCCGGTGCGCCAAAGGTTGCAAACAGGTCGCGGAAATTCTCGGTCTTCCAGATCGCGCGCGCCCCGACATACCGTTCGGCCACGATGGCCACGTCGACCAGCGCGATTTCGCGCTGGTCGTTGACCTTGACCTCCAGCCGCTTGTTGAACGCATAGGCATAATCGCAGGGCACCTGCCGGGTCACGGCCAGCCCGACCGCCAGCCCGGTGATGGTCGGCTCGCGCATTTCGGGAAACGCGTTGTTGGTGCCGGTGGACACGCCCGACACCGGCGTGTTGCCGCATTCGGACACCACCACCCGGTTGGTGCCGTCCCCCCCCAGAACGACAATCGCCCCGACGCCTTCCTGGTGCATCATCCGCGCCGCCCGGGCGCTGTCCTCGGATGTGCAGGTAACCGGCATGTCCAGATAGGTGACCTTGGGAAACCGCGTGCCCCCGACCCGGGTTTCCCGGTCGATCGTGCGCATCAGCTGTGTCCGGATGCCGCCGTTTTCCGGCATGATCAGCACTTCGTCGACCCCGACCGTGAACAGCCCGGTCAGCAGGCGCAGCACGATATTGGCCCGGTCGTTGATCGGCAGATTGCCCGCATGCGACACGATCCGGCGGATATCCCGCGCGGATACCGGGTTGGCGATGATCCCCACTTTCGGCACTGTTTTTCTCCCGTCCTGATCTATGCTAAGCAACAAACGTGCCAAACGGAGGTTCGGACCATTCTGCAACCGGTTCAGACACAGACCACGGGCCAGCAGCTTGCGTTGTCCCGGTCGATGCAGACCGCGCTGGCGCTGTTGCAGCTGGACAGCGCGGGCGTGGCCGCGCGTGTCGCCGCCGAACGCCATCGCAACCCGTTCCTGCGCAACGCGGCGGCCGGCCCGCAAACCGGCGACGGCGCCGCGGCGCTGGCGGACACCGAAACCGCCCGGCAAAACCTGCTGCGCCAGGTCGGCCTGATCCGGTTTGACGCCGCCGCCGCCACCCTGGCCCGGGATCTTGTCCATTGCCTTGACGACAGGGGGTTCCTGACCGACAGCGCGCAAGAGCTGTGCGGCTATCTCGGCTGCCGTCCCGCGACGCTGGACCATGTGCTGGCGCGCCTGCAATCCGAGGTGGAACCGGCCGGCCTGTTCGCCCGCTCGCTGGGCGAGTGTTTCGGGCTGCAACTGCGTGCGGCGAACCGGCTCGATCCGGTGATCGCAAGGCTGCTGACCCGCCTCGACCTGGTCGCACGGCAGGATGTTCCGGCAATCTGCGCGCTGTGCGATGCCGACCCGGAGGACGCGCTGGACATGCTGGCCGATATCCGGTCGCTGACGCCCGCGCCCCTGTCGCGCCTGATGCCACCACCCGCACCCGCCACCGGTCCCGACCTCTTTTTCGACGCCTGTGACCGGGGCGAGATCCGGGTCTCGCTCAATCCGGACGTGTTGCCGGCGGTTCTGACCGACGACCCGCTTTTCTCGCGCATCACCACGGCCGAAACCGACGCCGGCGCCCGGGCCTATTACCGGGATTGCCACCGCTCTGCCGGTGCCTTCGTCCTCGCCCTGCAGAAACGGGCCAACACCCTGCTGCGGATCGGCCGGCACATCGCCGGCATGCAGCACCGTTTCCTGCGCACCGGGCGGTTGCTTGACCGGGTGCCGCTGACGATGGAGACCACGGCCGCGGCGTTGAAACTGCACAAGAGCACGGTCAGCCGCGCCATGGCCGGCTGCACGATCCGGACCGCCCACGGCACCCTGCCCGCCGCTCACTTCCTTGTCCGCCCGCTGAACACCACCACCGCGGGCAAGACCCGCGATCAGGCCCTGAGGCGGCTCGACCTCATGATCCGGACCGAGGACAAGGCCCGCCCGCTCACCGACGAGGCGCTTGCCGCATTGATGCGCCGCGCCAATTTCGCGGTGTCCCGGCGAACGGTCGTGAAGTACCGGGCGCTGCTTGGCCAGCCCGGTTCGTCCGCAAGAAGGAACACCGGCGCGCCCCGGACACCACGGCCCTGACACCGCGGCATCCGGGCCGCGAAACCACTCACGCGATGCGCCCGCCGGATCATATTCCCGTGCGCAGGTGGAATTGAGTTTGATTCCCACGGCGTCCATGAATTCATGGGTGGGAAACACATGGACCCGGAATGACGACCAGAACAAACCGACTTCTTGACCGGCTGGGACGCCGCCTGACGGACCGTCTGCGCCGGCCCAGCGCCGGCTATCGCCCCTATACCCCGTCCGACTACGACACCCTGTGCCGCACGCTGATCCCCGGCGACGTTCTGCTGGTCGAAGGAAACGAACGGATCTCCGGCGCGATCAAGTACCTGACCCAATCCACGTGGTCGCACGCCGCCTGTTTCGTCGGCGATGCCCTGCCCGACACGCCAAACGGTGCCGCGCGGCCCCGCCTCGTCGAGGTCAACCTGGGCGAGGGCTGCGTTGCCAGCCCCCTGACCAAGTACCAGAATTTCAACACCCGCATTTGCCGCGCCGCCGGGCTGACCGATGCCGACCGCGCCCGCGTTGTCGCCTTCATGGTCGATCATCTCGGGCTGAAATACGATCTGCGCAACATCTTCGACCTGCTGCGCTATTTCTTTCCGACTCCCCCGGTTCCGGTGCGCTGGCGGCGGCGGATGCTGGCGCTGGGGTCGGGCGATCCGACCCGGGCGATCTGTTCCTCGCTGATCGCGCAGGCCTACCAGTCGATCCGCTACCCGATCCTGCCCACGGTCCGGCTCGATGATGCCAGCGGCGATTACGCGCGGCGGGAAATCTATCACATCCGCCACCATTCGCTGTTCACGCCGCGCGATTTCGACCTGTCGCCGTACTTTCAGGTGGTCAAGCCGACCCTTGAACACGGCTTTGACTTTCGCGGCGTGGAATGGGGCAGCGGTGACGCCGATCCGGCGCTCACACCCGCCGCCCGGGGCTGAGCAACTCCTCGACCGCCCGGCACACCTCCACCGGATGCTCATACATCAGCAACTGCCCGGCATCCGGAATGATGCGCAGCCTGGCCCCGGGCCGGGTCCGGACGAAATCTTCCACCCGATCCGGCGACACCACCGGGTCAAGCGCGCCATTGAGATGGATCACCGGCCCGGCGCGCGGAACATGCCGGGCCCAGTCGTCCACCACCAGGTGCGAATCCATCGCGAACCCGGCATGACCCTGTTGCACCGAGAACCGGTATTCCGACTGGATCAGCCCGGCCAGTCCCAGTTTCTGGATCACCGCGTGGTCATGGGTGCCCGGCGCGTAAAGCGCGTCCATGAAATCGCCGACGCCCTTGCTGTCGATCTGGGCAATTCCCGCCCGCAGGATCGGCGGCAAGAGCATCGGAACATAGCGCGCCGTATAGGCGACGACCCGCTGGCGCGGGGCCATGGCCGACAGGTCCCCCGCCCCGCGCACCGGGGCGCCGCAGGACACCGCCACCATCCCGGCCACCCGTTCCTGCAACCGGTCCAGCAGGGCATGGCCATGGATCGCACCGGCAAGATGGCCAAGGATCACCGGGCGCTCGATCCCATGGCTTTCGATCAGTTCGCAGACCTGGTCGGCGCAATGCTCCAGCGCGTTGGCGCCGTCGGGCAGCGGATCGGATTCGCCATAACCGGGACGCACCGGCGCAATCACCCGGAAATTGCAGCGCCGCATGTCATCGTCCAGCAGCCGCAGCGGACCCATGCCATCCAGCATCCCGTGCAGGAAGATCATCGGGCGGCCCTGCTCCGCCCCGGCGGTGAACACCTGCACCCGGTGTCCGCTCCGCATCGTCAGCACCTCGCAGGGCAGCGCGCCATCCTGCCCGGGTGGCGGTTCGCGATAGCGGTTGATGAGAAACACCACCAGGCGGATCAGGTCCACCTGCCCCGGCGCGCCGGTCTTGGCCAGCACCGCCTTGGCCTGGTTGCGCACCGTGTGTTCGGACCGCCCCGACAACCGGGCGATGTCGCGCAGGCTGTGCCCCGCCAGAAGGTTTCGCACCACGTCCAGCTCGGCCCGGCTCAGGCCAAAGGACTGCACCAGCATCGCCTCGGCCCGGTCCGACCAGTGATATTCCAGCGCCTCGATCAGGATCGTCGCCGGCCCGCCCTCCCGGTCCTTCACCACGCGGGCCAGCAGGTGTCTGGGCCGCCCGCCGGTCGACAGCACGACCGGGCTGGCCTCTTCCGGTGACACCCGCGCCTGGTCGCGCAGCGACTGCAGCAATGGCACCGCCCCGGCGGTCAGATGACGCGCCAGCGCGCCGCTCGCCTCTGTCTCGCCCAATGCCTTGCGGGCCCGCGCGCTGAGCGCCAATGTCGTGCCATCCAGCGACTGCAGCACGGCAAATCCGCCACTCGCGCCGACCTGCTCGGACAGGCTGGTGCGGGGCAGCCCGCGCCCGATCTGTTCGAGGATTTCATGGGCCCGGGCGAAATGCGCCTTCAGGTCCGGGTCAAGCCCCAGCGCATCGGCCTGCGCGGGATCCGCCCCGGTGCCGTCCATTCCCTCCAGCGCCGCCGCGATATGCGCCTGCCAGGCCGACATGAACGCATCGTAAAGCTCCGGCCTGATGACCGTTTCATAGATTGCGCTGATGACCCGGTCCCGTGTCGCCGACGCCGAATTCGCGTTGCCTAACCCATCCACCCTGAACCACACCCGACCTGAAACAACATGCCTGACTTCATCGCCATTACCCGCGACAATGCGTACCGGACCACCGATTTGACCCATATGGGTCATGACCCGCGCACTTACATGCTGCAAAACCGGGCCATATTCGAGTCGTGAGTGACTTTTTCGACGAAATCTCCGCGCAGGATTCAAACCCCTGTTGCAGATTAGCGTCAGGTTCAGCCGTCCCGGTCCGCCGGGACGGCAATTTCATCTCACCCCGTCACGCGCCCGGACTCCCGGCATGACCGATCCGCGCCGGCGCGGTACAGGCATGAACCGCACATTCCAGCTCCAGCGTCGAATGGGCAATCCCGAACCCGTCCCGCAACACGGTCTTGACCTCGGCCTTGATCCGGTCGGCCCGGCCCCACGCGCCGCCATCGATCACCACATGGGCATCCAGCGCGGCGGCATGTTCCTGCATCGCCCACAGGTGCAGGTGATGCACCTCCTTCACGCCCGGCACCGCCTCGATCGCCCGCGCGACGGCCTCGCTTTCCATCTCCGGCGGGCTTCCCAGCATCAAGACCCGGATCACCCCGCCGATCTCGGCCTGGACATGCCACAGGATGTACCCCGCGATCAGCAGCGTCACCACCGGAGCGACCCAGACCCAGCCATAGAGAATCACCAGCGTGCCCGCCACGATCACCGCAACCGAGCCCAGCGCATCCGCCAGGTTGTGCAGAAACGCCGCGCGGATGTTCATGCTGTCCCGTGACATCGCATAGGTCAGCGCCGCCGTCACCAGATCAACAACCAGCGCGATCACCGCGATCCAGACCACCAGCCAGCCGTCGATCGCGTTCGGCTCGAAAAACCGCATCACGCCCTCATAGACGAGGTACAGCGCGATCACCACCAGCGTGGTATAGTTGATCAGCGCGGCCACCACCTCGATCCGCCCGTATCCGAAACTCATCTGCCCGTCCGCCGGCCGCCGGGCGATCCTGCGGGCAAGAAACGCGATGATCAGGGCAACGGCGTCGGAAAAATTGTGCAGCGCATCCGCGATCAGCGCCAATGATCCGGACAGAATGCCGCCGACAACCTGCGCCAGCGTCAGCGCCATGTTGACCGCGACCGCCCAGGCAACGCGGGCATCGCCGGCCGCCGGGTCGATGTGGTGATGGTGATCATGGGGCATGTCGCGCGATCCTTGACCCGTTGCATGGGCCGGCGCAATCCCACCGGCCGCATGCCGCCTGTTGCGGCGATTTTCACTGCGGATGGTTGAACTGCACCCGGCCACGCCCTATCCTTACAGCATCGAAATGGAGATTTCATGTCCCGGTAAGGCGGGGAGGCAACAGGCCTCCCGATGCAAGACAAACGACTGACAGGCGCTGCCGCATTCCGGCAGCCATGTGTCGTGTCTTGCCGCCCTCATTACGCCTTACCTGTTGAACCCGGGCCCGGCCCGCGTTCCGGACATGAAAGTTCGCATATCATGACACGTGACTATTCCCGTTTCTTTCCGCGCCAGCCCGGCATCGGGGAAACGACTCCCCCCCTCTCTGCCCTCGCCGCGCTTGGCTGGCAGCCGTTTTTTGCCCAACAGACGGACGCCGACGCGCTGCGCGGAACCCCGCCCGTCAGGGTGGTCGAGGTTCACCGCAACGGCCTGCATGTTCTGGGCGAGGATATCGACGACCTCCTGCCGCCCCGGCCCGACGCCACCGTGGGCGACTGGCTGCTGCTCGACCGAAACCGCCCGGGGGCCAGCCCGGTGCTCGACCGCAAGAGCCTGATCAAGCGGCGCGCGCCCGGAACCAACCGGCAGGAACAGCTGATCGCCGCCAATATCGACACCGCCTTCATCGTCACCTCCTGCAACCAGGACTTCAACGTTGCGCGTCTGGAACGCTACATCGCCCTTGCGTTCGAGGCCGACATCACGCCGGTCCTGATCCTGACAAAAACCGACCTGGCCAATGATCACGCGGATTATCTCGCCCGGGCCCATGCGATCTGCGCACCGGTTGCCGTGGTGGCGCTGGATGCAACCGGGGACGAACCCGCGCACCGGTTGGCGAACTGGTGCAAACCGGGCGCGACGATTGCCTTTCTCGGCTCTTCCGGTGTCGGCAAATCGACCCTGGTCAACGCCCTGTCCGACACCAGCACGATTGCCACCCGGCCGATCCGCGAAGACGATGCCAAGGGCCGGCACACGACGACGCGGCGGCAACTCCACCACTTGCCGAACGGATGCCTTGTGCTCGACACTCCCGGCATGCGCGAATTGCAGCTGACCGATGCCGCGTCCGGCATCGGCGAGGTGTTCGCGGATCTCGACGATCTGGCGCGCCGCTGCCGGTTCAACGATTGCCGGCACGAAACCGAACCCGGCTGCGCGGTTCAAACGGCCATAGAGCGCGGCGAGCTTGACGCCGCGCGCCTTGGCCGGTGGCGCAAGTTGATGGCCGAGGACGCCTTCAACTCGGCCAGCCTTTCGGAACGCCGCGCCCGGGACAAGGCATTCGGCAAGATGGTGCGCAATGTCACCCGCCAGAAAAACAAGAGGAGGCTTCAGGATGACAACTGACAAGACCGGCCGGATCGTCTGGCACGATCTCTTCACCCCCGACAGGCCGCGCACGATGCGCTTTCTGCAGGCTATCGCGGGCTGGGATTTCGTGACCGAACAGGCCACCGATTTTGCCTGGGGCGGCGGCCAGAAGGACTTTGTTCTGGCCTGTACCGGCGACGAAGCCGGCGCCGGGCTGGCGGAAACCCCGCCCGGAATGCCCGACGGCTGGATCGCCTATGTCGAGGTCGCCGATGTGGATGCCGCGGCGCGCTGCGTCCCCACCCTGGGCGGCACCGTGGTCCGCCCGCCCTTCGACGTCCCCGGTGTCGGCCGCAACGCGCTCATCCGCGACCCGCTGGGCGCGCTGCTTGGCCTGTCCCTGTCCCGGCATGACTATCCCGTGCCACAGCGGCAATTCGGGGCCGAAACCTACCTGTCCGGCACCCGGGCATTCCCCGCCGAATTCTACCGGCACCTGTTCGGCTGGACGATCTGCGCACAGGGCGTGATCAGCGGACCGTCCGGCACGGACGTCGCCCGGACGCTTCACGACACGCCGCCCGGCGATGCACGGGCGATCTGGGTTCCCGGGCTCCGGGTCGCCGACCCCGATGCCGCCCGGCAGGCTGGCGAGGCGCTTGGCGCGCGCCGCCTTTCGGACCCGCCCGCCGATCCCGCACCCGGGCACCGCGTTGTCCTGCGCGATACCGGCGGCGCCTGTTTTTGCCTCGTCCCAACCGGCAAGGTCCCGACCGGCAAGGACATCCCCTGACCCGGCAACCGGCAGCGTGACGCGCACGGCGGGGATCACCGCGCCGGATGCGCCGGGCCCTCCCGGTTCAGGTCGCCTTGACGCGACTGCGGCGGTGATATCCGGATCGCCGCCGCCCAAAGGCGCTTCCGGCCCATCGCGGTGCGTGCGCCCTGTTAACCCGGCCTGTCTGCCATCCGCGTATGCACGCGATCTGCACGCGGTATGCACGCGCCGCACAGGCCGTTTTCGGCCGGATCGCCCTTGTTAACCTGGGGTTTGGCGGCGATTCGCGGCGGCAGCGTCCCGTGCCGGTTAACGCCGCGTTCATCTTTGAGCCGCGCCCCTGCCGCGTCGTGCTCAGGCGCTCAGCGCCGCCCTGATCTTCTCGGCATGTTGCCGGATCGCGTCCATGTCGCCCATGTTCCCCGGCGGGCGCAGCCGCACGCCTTCGTGGCGCGGCAGGACATGGAAATGCAGGTGAAACACCTCCTGCCCGCCATCGGTCTCGTTGAACTGCTGGATCGTCACCCCCGTCGCGCCGAACGCCGTCATCACCGCGCGGCTCAGCTTCTGCACCGTCTGCATCACCGCCGACATCTGCGCCGCGCTGGCATCGAGAATGTTGCGGCAGGGGGTTTTCGGGATCACCAGGCAATGACCGTCCGAACGCGGCATTATGTCCATGAAAACAAGGGTTTCGTCGTCCTCGTAAACCCGCGTCGACGGTATCTCTCCGCGCAGGATCTTGGCAAAGACGTTTTCCGGATCATAGGACATGCAGGCCACCTTTGTTGGATCGGTCCAATTTTCTGATCGCTGCGGGCCGCCCGGTCAAGCAGTTTCCGCGGACAGGCCATCGCGGCTCCGAAGCCGCTGGAAGAACACCGTTTTTCCGATACGGGACCCGCCCCGCCCGGCGCCCGCAACGCCGGCCACCCCGGACCGTATCGGCCTCTGGCCGCATCGCCCGACGCGCGCCGGCAGGACGGTTTCAAGGGGGGCGCGGCAATTTATCTTGATCCAGATCAAACTCGGCCATTGAAGCGC
Source organism: uncultured Rhodobacterales bacterium (assembly GCA_964351155.1). GTDB lineage: Bacteria > Pseudomonadota > Alphaproteobacteria > Rhodobacterales > Rhodobacteraceae > CAYGNE01. Next base: position 17,675 of record CAYGNE010000056.1, read on the forward strand.
CCGGCTCAGCATTCTAAAACCTGAATGGAATTCATGCGCGCCACGTTGTTGGCGCGTATTCATATGCAACAGGAGGCACCAAATGGCAGACGCAGCCATTCATGGTCACGAGCACACGGACGAGCGGAGCTTTTTCGTCCGCTGGTTCATGTCCACGAACCACAAGGATATCGGTATTCTCTACCTTGTGGTGTCCGCCCTCGCGGGTTTCATCTCGGTAGCATTCACCGTCTACATGCGCCTGGAACTGATGGACCCGGGTGTCCAGTACATGTGCATGGAAGGCGCCAGGATGATTGCCGATTCGGCAGCCACCTGTACGCCGAACGGTCACCTCTGGAACGTTCTGATCACCGCGCA
>CAYGNE010000057.1:0-17942 GCA_964351155.1 uncultured Rhodobacterales bacterium
TCGCCCGGATCATGGTGCTGGCCAGCTATGCCATCGGGTTCAACGTCATGTTCGGCTATACGGGTCTGCTCAGCCTGGGCCATGCGCTGTTCTTTGCTGCCGGGATGTACGGCATGGGGCTGGCGATCCGCCATCTGGGCCTGACGCCGGCGCCCGCCCTGCTAGCCGGCCTGGCGGTGGGACTGGCGGTATCGGCGGCGGTGGGACTGCTGGCCCTGCGCACTGTCGGCGTCGGATTCATGATCGTGACGCTGATGTTCGCGCAGGCCGGCTATCTGACGGTTCTCTATTTCGGCGAATACACCCGCGGGGACGAGGGTTTCGTGATTCAACAGGCCGAGCGCCTGCTGTGGGGGATCGACCTGTCCGATCCGTCGAACCGGTATTTTGCCGCGTTTTTCCTGTTTGGGTTTTGCCTGCTGGGTACGCTCGCAATGGTGCGGGCGCCATTCGGCAAGGTTCTGGTTGCGATCCGGGAAAACGAGGATCGCGCGATGATGCTGGGATACAACGTCTTTGCGCACAAGCTGGCCGCGGTGATATTGTCGGGCACGATTGCCGCTGCCGCGGGTGCCGTTTACGGGCTGCTGTTCGGGTATGTCGGGGCGACATTTGCCTCTGTGCAATATTCGATCTTTCCGTTGCTCTGGGTGCTTCTTGGCGGGGCGGGTACGGTTCTGGGCCCGTTCGTCGGAACGTTGTTCATGTTCTACCTGATCGACCTTTCCAGCGGTCTGACCACCGCCTACATGCTGATCGCGGGTGTGGTTCTGGTGATCCTCACCCTGTTTGCGCCGCAGGGCCTGGCCGGTGAATTGCGCAAGCGCGTGTGGCGGGACCTGCCATGACGCCACTGTTGTCCACGCATGGTCTGAGCAAGCAATTCGCCGGTCTTCATGCGGTCGAGGATGTGGATTTCGACCTGCCTCAGGGCCAGATCCGCGCGCTGATCGGCCCCAATGGCGCGGGCAAGACAACCTTTGTCGGCATGCTGTGCGGCCGGATCGAACCGACGCGGGGTACGGTGTTTTTCGACGGTCAGGATATCTCGCACCTGCCGGCGCATAGGCGCATCAACCTGGGCATGGCCTATACGTTTCAGATCACGTCGGTTTTTGCCAATCTGAGCGTTTCGGAAAACGTGGCCCTGGCCGCACGGCGGCAGGTGCGCGGCCCGGCGGTCCGTCGCGCGGTTCGCGCCGCGCTGGAGCGGGTCGGGCTGGCCGACCGACCGGACCAGAATGCCGGCGATCTGAGTTACGGGCATCAGCGGTTGCTGGAAATCGCCATGGGGCTGGTGCAGAAGCCGCGCCTGTTGATCCTGGACGAGCCGACACAAGGGTTGGCCGACAGCGAGATCACCGCGTTCAAGTCGCTGATCCGCGACCTGTCGGCCAGCACCACGATCCTGTTGATCGAACACAACATGTCGGTGGTGATGGAAACCGCCGACGTTGTGACGGTCCTGAATTTCGGCCAGGTTCTGGCCGAGGGCACGCCGGGTGAAATCCATGCCGATCCTGCGGTGCAGGCGGCCTATCTGGGGACCGGATGATGTTGCGACTGGATGCCATCAACGTGGCGTATGGCCCGGCACAGATTCTGCGTGACCTGAGCCTGACGGTACAGTCCGGGGAAATCCTGTGCCTGCTGGGGCCGAACGGCGCGGGCAAGACCACGACGATGAAAGCGATCATGGGCCTGTTGCCGCTGATGTCCGGGCAGATCGAACTGGATGGCCAGGTGGTCAGCGCGTTGCCCGCGCATCAGGTGCCCAAGGCCGGGATCGGCTATGTTCCGCAGGGGCGCGGGCTGTTCACCGAACTGACCGTGGCGCAGAATCTGGAAATCGGCCTGATGGTGCGCAAGTCCGGACCGGATGTGCTCGACAACGTGCTTGAACTGTTCCCACGGCTGCGGGAACGGTTTCACCAACGGGCCGAGACATTGTCGGGTGGCGAGCAACAGATGCTGGCCACTGCGCGGGCCCTGTGCCTGGACCCCAAGGTGTTGCTGTTGGACGAGCCGACCGAGGGGTTGCAGCCGTCAATGATCGAAGCGATCCGGCAGGTGGTCGTGGTCATGCGTGACCGGGGCGTGGCCGTTCTGTTGGTGGAACAGCGCGTGGACGCGGTGCTGTCGGTCGCCGACCGCGTGGCATTCATCGAGAACGGGCGCAACCTGGAAACGCTGGACGCGGAAACGCTGCGCGCCGATCATTCGATCCTGACCCGGCACCTTGGCGTCTGACACGCAAGGTGGGTGAACTGTTTGCACGGCACCGGGTCGGGCAGGTAGAAAACACGGGCGTCATCAGAGGAACGGAACATGTCCAAGGCAATCATCACCTGTGCCGTCAACGGCGTGTTGACCGATCCCCTGCAGCACGGCGTTCCCGTCACGCCCGAGGAGATGGCGGCGGAGGCGCAGCGCGCCTATGACGCCGGGGCCTCTGTCATGCATATCCACCTGCGTCGGCAGGAGGCCGGCAAGGGGCATTTGCCGAGTTGGGACATTGACCTGTCCCGGGCGGTCCAGGCGGCCGTTCGCGACGCCTGTCCCGATGTGATCATGAACCACACAACCGGGATCGTCGGCCCGGACTACCAGGCGGCGCTGGATGTCATCCGGGCAACAAAACCCGAGATGGCCGCCTGCAATGCCGGATCGCTCAATTATCTCAAGATCCGCCGGGACGGGACATGGGCGTGGCCGCCGATGTTGTTCGACAACCCGGTATCCAAGGTGCAACATTTCCTTGATGCGATAAACGAGGCCGGTGCGATACCTGAATTCGAATGTTTTGACACGGGAATCGTGCGCAGTGTCGGCATGTACCGGCAGGCCGGGATGTTTGAGGGCACGGCGCAGATGAATTTCGTGACGGGGGTGGCTTCGGGGATGCCGGCGCGTGCAGATCTGTTGCCCATTCTGAGCGATCTTGCGCCGGAAAACGCGCGCTGGCAGGTGACGGCGATCGGGCGGTCCGAAATCTGGCCGCTGCATTTGCGCGCGGCGGAATTGGGCGGGCATCTGCGAACCGGGCTTGAAGATACGTTCTATCTGCCCGACGGTGACAAGGTGACATCGAACGGACCGCTGATCGAGGAAATGGCGCGGACCGCGCGGCTGGCCGGGCGCGATGTCGCGTCGCCGGCAGAGGCGCGCGCTATTCTGGGCCTGTGAAGGTGCAGTCCCGATACAGGCAGGAGGCAGGGCAGGCGTGGCGAGGATAGAAAGCAAGTTGCTCCCGGGGTCGCCGGACATGCAAGAAAACAGGGAAGGCATGCAAACCCTGCTGGATGAATTGCGGGCTGTCGAGGCGCGCAGTGTGGCGGCATCCGAAGCGTCGCGCGCGCGGTTCGCAGAACGCCACCAGCTCTTGCCGCGTGATCGCGTGGCCCTGCTGCTGGACCCGGGCCGCCCGTTCATCGAGCTGGCCAAGGTGGCGGGGTTCGGGCGCGATACGACCGATGTCGACAAATCCATCCCCGGCGGTGGCGTCATTGCAGGGATCGGGTATGTGTCCGGCGTGCGCTGCATGGTACTGGCCTCGGATTCCGGGATCGGCGCCGGGGCGCTGCAGCCCGGCGGGCTGGACAAGATCCTGCGTGTGCAGGAGATCGCGCTGAGAAACCGGCTTCCCTATGTCCAGCTGGTGGAAAGCGCGGGGGCCAACCTTCTGGAGTACCGTGTCGAGGATTTCATCCGGGGCGGCGGCACGTTCCGCAACCTTGCGCGGCTGTCTGCGGCGGGCCTGCCGGTGGTTACCGTCACGCATGGCAGTTCGACCGCCGGAGGGGCCTATCAGACCGGGCTGTCAGATTACGTGATCATGGTGCGTGGACGGACGCGGGCCTTTCTGGCCGGGCCGCCGCTGCTCAAGGCGGCGACCGGCGAGGTCGCGACCGAAGAGGAACTGGGCGGCGCCGAGATGCATACCGGCCTTTCCGGACTGGGCGATTACCTCGCGGAGGATGACCGCCACGCCCTTTCGATTGCGCGCGACATCATGGCCGGGCTGGACTGGGGCGGGCAGGACGAAGACCCGCGCGACTTTGCTCCGCCGGCGTATGACCGCGAAGATCTGCTGGGGCTGATGCCGATGGACTACCGTCAGCCGGTCGACATGCGCGAGATCATTGCGCGGCTGGTGGACGGGTCGGAATTCGTCGAGTTCGGAGCCCGATACGGCGGCGCCACGGTGTGCGGCACGGCGCGCATCCGGGGCTGGCCGATCGGGATCCTCACCAATAACGGTCCGCTGGATCCGGCCGGCGCATCCAAGGCCACCCATTTCATCCAGACCTGCTGCCAGGCGGGCACGCCGATCCTGTATCTCAACAACACCACTGGGTTCATGGTCGGGCGAAGCTATGAGGAAGACGGCATGATCAAGCATGGGTCCAAGATGATACAAGCGGTGACCAACGCGACGGTGCCCCAGTTCACGATCTATTGCGGTGCATCCTTCGGGGCCGGGAATTACGGTATGTGCGGGCGCGGTTTCGACCCCCGGTTCTGTTTTTCATGGCCCAACGCAAAAACCGCCGTCATGGGCGGCGAACAGGCGGCGGGCACCATGGAAGAAGTGCAAAAGGCACGCGCCGAACGCGCCGGGCAGCCGGTTGACCAGGCACGCCTCGACGCGATGAAGGCCAGGATCGTCGAGACGTTCAATAGCCAGATGAGCGCGTTGCATACCAGTGCCCGGTTGCTGGACGACGGAATAATCGACCCGCGCGATACGCGCGAATTGCTGGCCGAACTGATGCGGATATGCCGCGAGGCCGACCGGCGCAAACCAAACCGCATTCAATTTGCCGTGGCCCGACCCTGAAGGCAGATCACATGAACACAGCAACGCCCTTTAGCAAGCTTCTGATCGCCAATCGCGGGGAAATCGCGGTGCGCGTCATGCGCACGGCCCGCGCCATGGGGTACGGCACGGTTGCGGTTTATTCGCGGGTCGATGCCGGCGCGGTGCATGTCGAGATGGCGGATGAGGCGGTCTGTATCGGTGGGGCCGCGCCGTCCGACAGCTATCTTTGCGTCGACCGGATCGTTGCGGCGGCACTGGCGACCGGGGCGGATGCGATCCACCCGGGTTATGGCTTTCTGGCCGAGAACCCCGCCCTGCCGATGGCCTGTGCCGAACACGGCATCGTCTTTGTCGGGCCGTCGGCTGCGGCCATGGAACGGATGGGCGACAAGGCGGCGGCCAAATCGGCCATGCAAGCCGCCGGCGTGCCGTGCATTCCCGGCTATGCGGGCGAGAACCAGAGCGCCGACACACTGCTGGACCAGGCACGGGGCATGGGGTTTCCGCTGATGATCAAGGCCACCGCCGGGGGTGGGGGACGGGGTATGCGGCTGGTGACAGGAGAGGCCGATTTTCCCGAGAACCTGGCGTCGGCCGTTTCGGAGGCGACCACCGCATTCGGCGACGGTACCGTTCTGCTGGAACGTGCCATCGTCAATCCGCGCCACGTTGAAATCCAGGTCATGGCCGACCGGCATGGCAACGTCATTCATCTGGGCGAGCGTGACTGCTCGGTGCAGCGCAGGCATCAGAAAATCATCGAAGAAGCGCCATCGCCCGCGGTCGATGCCACCCTGCGCGCGCGCATGGGCGAGATTTCCTGCACCGCCGCCCGCGCCATCGGCTACGAAGGGGCAGGAACCTTTGAATACCTGCTGGATGCGGAAGGCGGGTTTCACTTCATGGAAATGAACACCCGGCTTCAGGTTGAACACCCGGTCACCGAGGCGGTCACCGGGCTCGATCTCGTGGAATTGCAGCTGCGTATCGCCGCCGGAGAAAGATTGCCGCTCACGCAGCAGGATGTGGTGTTTTCCGGGCATGCGATGGAGGCCCGGCTATGCGCCGAAGACCCGGTCGCAGGCTTCATCCCGCAAAGCGGAATTGTCGATCATTGGCGCCCCGGGTGTGGTGTGCGGGTCGATCACGCGTTGCGCGACGCTGCGGTCGTGCCGCCGGATTACGACCCGATGCTGGCCAAGTTCATCGCCCATGGGCCGGACCGGGACGCCGCACGGCAGGGATTGGCCAGGGCCCTGCGTGACAGTCGCGTGCTGGGCCTGCGCACCAATCAGGCGTATCTGAACGATTGTCTGGACCATCCGGAGTTCGTGGCCGGGAAGGCCACCACCGGATTCGCGCAAACGCATGGCAGGGACCTGTTCCGGAGCGCGCGTGCGGGCGAGGTTCGTGCGGCGGCCATCGCCGCCGCGCTGATGCGCGCCGGCGAAACGACCGCGTTGGCGCATGGATTCCCGACGCCGATGCGTTTGTCCCGCGATGGCCGGGAGTATTGCCCGATGGTTCGCGCGCTGCCGCACGGGCAATGCCACGTGACGCTTGACGGAGAAACCTATGACGTCCACGTCATCTCGCGCGACCGGGGCCGGGTGGATTTTGAAACTGACGGTGTGAGAGCCGTGGCGCATCTGCTTGAGCGTCGGGGCCGGGTCTGGCTGCATCTGGACGGGTGCCCGTGGGATTTCCTCGACCTGACCATTGCGGCCGAAACCACCGCGCAGGTCGGCGCAGACGGCAAGATCCGCGCCATGATGAACGGCAGGGTTGCATCCGTTGTCGTGAAGCAGGGCGACAGGGTTCGCGCCGGGCAGACGGTTCTGGTGCTCGAGGCGATGAAGATGGAACACGCCCATACCGCGCCCGTCGATGGTGTGATGGCCTCTGTTGTCGCAACGCCGGGGTCACAGGTCGCCGCGCACAGTCTGCTGGCCGAGGTCGACCCGGATCAGGCCGGATGATCGTTGACACTCTGCCCCTGGGCGGAAAGACTGACTCCCGAGTGTCGCGGCACTGTTAACTTTTGTCGCCATCCTCTGATGACCCGTTGCTATCGGGAACCAAATGGAGATGTCTCATGCAAACTTCTTTCACGCTCAACGCGCCGCTTCTGGGCGCTCTGGTCCTGGCCTCAACTCTGGGCGCACAGACCGCCATGGCCCAGACCGAGGTCTCTATCGGGTTCGTGCAGGAACCGACGACGCTGGACCCGACCAGCGACGCCACCGCGGCAATTGACGGGATCGTGACCCATAACATTCTGGAATCGCTGACAACGGTCAACGAAGCCGGAGAGGTATTCCCGGACCTGGCCGAAAGCTGGGAGATCTCCGAGGACGGGTTGACCTATGTGTTCAAGTTGCGCGAAGGGGTGCGCTATCACGACGGCACTGACTTTGACGCCGAAGACGTGAAGTTTTCCTATGACCGGGCGATGGCCGAGGACAGCGAGAACCCGACCAAGGGGATTTTCAAGCCGATTTCCAGCGTCGAGGTGACTGGCCCGCACGAGATCACCATGGTGCTGAAGAACAAGGATGCCTTTTTCCTGTTCAACATCTCCCGCGGCGACGCCTCGATCGTCGCGCCCGAGACTTTCGAGACCAACAAAACCGCACCGGTTGGGACCGGACCCTACAAACTGGACGGCTGGACGCGCGGCGATCGCCTGACCCTGGTCAAGAATCCGGATCACCGCGATGCGGACAAGGTGGCGATGGACAAGGTGACCTTTCGCTTCATTTCGGACCCGGCCGCGGCAAGTGCCGCGATGCTGGCTGGCGAGCTGGATGCGTTTCCCGGCTTTCCTGCACCCGAACTTTTGCCGCAATTCGAGGCCGATCCGCGCTTCAAGGTTGTGATCGGGAGCACAGAGGGCGAGGTCATTCTGGCGATGAACAACGCCAAGCCGCCGTTTGATAACGTCGAGGTGCGCCGCGCCGTCAGCCACGCGATCGACCGTGCCGCCATTATCGAGGGCGCGATGTACGGCAAGGCGACCCCGATCGGCAGTTTTTATCCGCCGCACGGACCGGCCTATATAGACCTGACCGGGCGTTATCCGCATGATCCGGCGAAGGCGCGCGAGATGTTCGACGCCGCCGGTGTCGGCGGATCGACCATGACGTTGCGGGTCCCGCCGTTTCCCTATGCCACGCGTTCCGCCGAAATCATCCAGGCGCAACTGGCCGAGGCCGGGATAGACGCCAGGGTTGAAAACGTCGAATGGGGGTTCTGGCTGGATGAGATCTACAAGAAACAGAACTATGACATGACCATCATTGCCCATACCAGCCCCAACGACATGGGCAATTTCGCGCGCGGCAAGTCGTATTTCTACGGCTTCGAGGAAGCCGAATTCACCGATCTTTGGACCCGGATCAGCACGGAATCCGATGCCGAAAAACGCACGATGCTGCTGAAGGAAGGACAGGAATACCTGACCAATCAGGCGGTGCACGGCTTTCTTTTCCAGCTGCCGCAGCACGGCGTGTATGACGCCCGGCTGCGCGGATACTGGGCGTCTTCCCCGGTGCTCTATGAGCCGTTGTCGAACCTGTCCTGGGCCGAATGAACAGGGTGCGGTGACCTGAACCGATGAGCTATTTCCTGGCCCGCCGGCTGGCCGGATTTCTGCTGACCCTCTGGGCCGTGTCGGTGGTGGTGTTCTGGGTGATGAATGTGCTGCCCGGCGATCCGGCGCTGACCATTCTGGGCATCGACAGTACCGAAGAGGCCCGCGCCGCGCTGCGTGAACGTCTGGGGCTGGATGCGCCGGTCCTGCAGCGTTACCTCAACTGGGTCGGCGGGGCGCTTCGGGGTGATCTCGGCGAAAGCTGGTCTTTTGCGGTGCCGGTGTCCGGGCTGATAGCCGAACGGCTGCCACTGACCATATCTCTCGCGGTCTCGGGCATGGCGCTGACCGTGGTCCTGGCGTTGATGATGGGGTTGACGGCGGCGGCGCGGCACGGTCGGGCAGGCGACTGGATCATCATGCTGCTCAGCCAGTTGGGCATCGCGATTCCGGCTTTCTGGCTGTCGCTGTTGCTGGTGCTGCTGTTCGCGGTGAAGCTTCGCTGGCTGCCACCCGGCGGGTTCCCCGGCTGGCAGGATCCGGTGGCGGCGATCAGATCGCTGATCCTGCCCACCGTGGCGCTGGCGCTGGTGCAGTCTGCGGTTCTGGCGCGGGTCACGCGGTCTTCGGCTCTTGAGGTGATGCGGCTGGATTTCGTCCGCACCGCGCGGGCAACGGGGTATTCGCCGGGGACGATCCTGTGGCGGCATGTGCTGCCCAATGCGCTGGTTCCGATCATCACCATCGTCGGGTTGCAGTTCGCCGGACTGGTGACCGGGACCATCGTGATCGAGAATGTGTTTTACCTGCCCGGGTTGGGTCGGCTGCTGTTCCAGTCCATCGCCAACAGGGATCTGGTGACCGTCCAGGCACTGGTCATGCTGTTCGCCGCTATCGTGGTAACGGCAAATTTCCTGGTCGATATCGCCTATGTGCTGATCGACCCCCGTCTCAAGGCTGGCCGCGCGTGACCCGCTGGCCTGTAAACATGCGCATTGGTGCGGTTCTGGTGGCGCTGGTTCTGGCCGTGGCCCTGTTATCGGCGGTTTGGACACCGCATCCCCATGCCGCCATCGCGGTCGGCAACAAGTTCGCGCCGCCCGATGCCGTGCACTGGCTGGGCACGGACCAGCTGGGCCGCGATCTGCTGTCACAGCTGATGGCCGCGGCGGGCAATTCGATGGCCGTCGCCGTGCTGGCGGTCGGCATTGGCTGCACCCTGGGCACGCTTCTGGGGGTGCTGGCCGCCGCGCGCGGGGGCTGGACCGAAGAAATCATCATGCGCCTGTCCGATCTGGGGTTTGCCTTTCCCGCCCTGTTGTTCGCAATCATGCTGGCGGCGGCATTCGGACCATCGCTTCCCATCGTCGTGGTGGCGATCGCGTTCATCAATATCCCGGTCTTTGCGCGCGTCGCCCGGGCGGCGGCGAACCAGGTCTGGCGGCGTGAATATGTCTATGCGGCGCGGGCCGCCGGGATGGGCACATTCGCGATCTCGCGCGACCACATCCTGCCCAATATCGCGGCCCCGGTGATCGTACAGGCGACAATCGAATTCGCGGTCGCGATCCTTGTCGAGGCGGCATTGTCCTATTTGGGGTTGGGGGCGCAACCGCCGGCACCATCCTGGGGCCGGATGCTGGCGGAAGCGCAGACCTTGTTGTACCTCGCCCCGCAACTCGCAATCTGGCCCGGGCTTTGCATCGTGCTGGCCGTGCTGGGGTTCGGGCTGCTCGGTGACGGATTGCGGGATATGTCCGATCCCCGACTGGCGCGGCGGAGGCCGGCATGATCTCGGTGCGGGACCTGACGATCCGGACAGAAGCGGGGCACGCGGCCGTGCGGCGGGCCGGTCTGACCCTTTCCCCGGGTGGACGTCTGGGCGTGGTCGGAGAGAGCGGATCGGGCAAGACGCTTCTGGCACTGTCCCTGATCGGTATGGTGCCCGAGGCGCTGACGGTCAGCGGTACGATCGAGGTGCAGGGCGAGGCGCTCGCGCCGGATGACGAAGCCGGGTGGCGACGCCATCGCGCCCGCACCATGTCGATGATCTTTCAGGACCCGATGGCCGCCCTGAACCCGCTCCGCCGGGTCGGGGACACGGTGGCCGGCCCCCTCATCGCCCATCGTGGCATGTCTCGGGCCGCGGCCCGGGCACGAGCGCTGGAATTGCTGGACGAAACGGGTATCCCCGAAGCACGGCGGCGGCTTGACCAGTATCCGCATGAATTGTCCGGCGGGCAGCGTCAGAGAGTTCTGATCGCGCTGGCCCTGGCCTGTGACCCGGAACTGCTCATTGCCGATGAACCGACAACAGCACTGGACGCCAACGTGGCGCTGCGTATCACCGATCTGCTGGTTCGCCTGTCCCGTGACCGGCAGATGAGCCTGCTGTTCATCAGTCACGACCTGGCCGCAGTCAGCCGCACGACGCGCGACATCCTCGTGATGTATGGCGGCGATATCGTCGAACGGGGCGCGACCGAGCAGGTTCTAACCAATCCGGCGCATCCCTATACGCGCGGGTTGATGGCGGCGCGACCGGCACCGGCCCATCACGGACGCCGTCGCCTGCCGACAATTCCCGGTGTGGTGCCGCCGATCGAGGCGATGCCGGACGGTTGCCGTTTTTCCGGGCGCTGCACACAGGAATTGCCGCGATGCGCGACCCAAAGGCCAGGCGTGACCGCCACAAGGAGCGGTAGCGCGGCCTGTCATCTTTTGGAGCCGGACGAATGACGCCGCTGCTGGAGGGCAGGGCGCTGACCCGCCGCTATGCGCTGCCCCGCCGGCACCTCCTGCGCTCGGCACCGGTGCTGACGGCGGTCGACAGGATCGATTTCACCCTCGCGCCGGGGGAAACGCTGGGCATCGTGGGGGAAAGCGGGTCTGGCAAATCCACGCTGGCGCGCCTGGTCATGGGGTTCGAGCGGCCCGACGAAGGACAGATCCTGTTTCGGGGGCAAGATATCAATGCACTGTCCGCCACGGGTCTGCGCGGGCTGCGTCGGCAGTTCCAGATGGTGTTCCAGGACCCTTTCGGCTCACTTGACCCGCGTCGCAACGTCGGATGGTCGATTGCCGAACCGCTGCGGGCGTTGCGCGCGCCCGGGGACCATGTCCGGATAACCGGCGAGGCGCTGGAGCATGTCGGCCTGCGTGCCAGCCATGCCGGGCGGTATCCGCACGAGTTTTCCGGTGGCCAGCGCCAGCGGATCGCGATTGCGCGGGCCATCATCACGCGCCCCGCGCTTTTGGTGGCGGACGAAGCCGTCAGCGCGCTGGATGTCAGTGTTCAGGCCCAGATCCTGAACTTGCTCATGGAGTTGCAGGACGAACTGGGGCTCGGCATTCTGTTCATCAGTCACGATCTGGCCGTTGTGGCCAGCATCTGCGACCGATTGCTGGTCATGCGGCGGGGACAGATTCTGGAATCCGGTGAAACGCGGGCGATCCTGTCATCACCGGCGCATGATTACACCCGCGCCCTGCTAAAGGCCGCCCGTGTTGGAGAAGAGTTTTGACACGTTTTGTCCATCTGACCGATTTGCACCTGTCACATGCAGATTTGAACGACCCGCATCTGAGTTCGGACACGACCACGACGCTGAAACAGGTTCTGGGACGGATCTGCGCACTGGATCCGGTGCCGGATTTTGTCGTGCTCAGTGGCGATCTGACCAATCATGGCGACGTGGAGAGTTACCAGCTTCTGCGCGGTCTGGTGGAGACGCTGCCGATGCCGGTTATCCCCGCGCTGGGTAATCACGACCGCCGGGCGGAATTCCGGTCGGTCTTTGGCGGGTACGGCGACGGTGACGCGCCGCTGTTTCATGACAGCGTTCATGACGGGGTGCATGTCATCGCGTTGGACAGTTCGGTTCCGAACCGGGTGGGCGGCGGTATCGAACCGGAACAGTTCGACCGGCTGGAAACCACCCTGCGTGCGCATCCGCAGGCACCCAAACTGCTGATATGCCACCATCCGCCTCACCGGCGGAGCACGCCGCTGGCGTGGGAAAGCCTGACGGAGGCAGATACCCGGCGGCTGGCGCAGGCTCTGAAGGGTCATGACGTGGTTGGGATACTGTCCGGGCATGTGCACATGAACCGGGTCCTGCAGTGGCAGGGGGTGCCGGTCATAATCAACATGGGCCTGCATGCAACGGTTGATGTCCTGTCGCCACTGGACATGGTCATCGAGGAGGGCAGCGGATTTGCCGACTGTCGCGTTGACATGGACGGTTTGCAGGTGACATTCGTGCCGCATGCGCCGTCCCGTCGGGTGCTGGGGCGCATCGCTGCGGAAATACTCGGTACGTTTCGCTGATCATGGCGTGGGGCTGCCCGCAAGACGTCGCCCGATGACCTTGCGGCAGGGCAGTGAAATGGTTGCAATCCGTGGCGCTTGTGCGCATCAATTGACCTATTCAGGGAGAACAAGAAAATGATCAGATACTTCATTTCTGCCGTGGCCTTGGCAGCCGCTGCCGGAACCGCTCATGCAAATTGCGACAAGGTGACCTTCTCTGATGTCGGCTGGACCGACATCACGGCGACCACCGCTGCGACCACGACCGTGCTTCAGGCGCTGGGCTATGAGACCGATATCAAGGTATTGTCGGTGCCGGTGACCTATACCTCGCTCGCCGCAGGCGACATCGACGTGTTCCTTGGCAACTGGATGCCGACCATGGAAGGCGACATCGCACCCTATCGCGATGCCGGGACCGTCGACACGGTGCGCGCCAATCTGGAAGGTGCAAAATACACGCTGGCCACAAACAAGGCCGGCGCCGATCTGGGCATCACGACATTTGCCAGTATCGCGGCGCAGGCTGATGCCCTGGACAGCACGATCTATGGCATCGAACCGGGCAATGACGGTAACCGGCTGATTCTGGACATGATCGAAGCGAACGCCTTTGACCTGAAGGAGTTCGAGGTCAAGGAAAGGTCGGAACAGGGGATGCTGGCGCAGGTCGCCCGCGCCACGCGCCGCGACGAGCCCATCGTTTTCCTGGGCTGGGAACCCCATCCGATGAATGCCAATTTCGAGATGACGTATCTTGAAGGCGGGGACGATTTCTTTGGCCCGAACCTTGGCGGCGCAACGGTCTACACCAACACCTCTGCCGGTTATGTCGAGTCCTGCCCGAATGTGGGCAAGCTGTTGTCCAACCTCGAATTCACACTTGCGATGGAAAACGAGATCATGGGGGCGATCCTGAACGATGGTGCTGATCCTGCGGATGCCGCCAGGGCATGGCTTGCCGCCAATCCCGACGTGATCGGACCCTGGCTGGACGGTGTTACCACCAAGGATGGCGGTGACGCGATGGCCGCTGTGAAATCGGCGATCGGCCAATAGGGCGTAAAAGCCCCGGGGCAGACGCCCCGGGGCGAATTCCGATGGTCGCCATTGTCATCGTCTACGACTCAGGTCAGGGACACACCCGGAAACTGGCACAGCGGGTTGCCTCGGGCGCAGGTGCAGTTCTGCTGCCTGTGAACGAGATCGGCGATGACGGCTGGCAGGTGCTGGACCGGGCCGATGCGATTGTCTTTGGCACGCCGACCTACATGGGCGGTGTCTCTTCCGGCTTCAAAGCCTTCATGGATGCAACTGGCGGATTCTGGGAGGATCAGCCCTGGCGCGACAAGCTTGCGGCCGGGTTCACCATCGGAACCAACATGTCAGGCGACAAGCTGGTCACGCTGCAGCACCTGGCGGTTTTTGCCGCGCAGCACGGGATGATCTGGGTCGGACAGGATCGCATCGGTCCGCGCCCGGAACCAGGCATGCCGCGCGGGATAAACGCGGACGGTTCCTGGCTTGGCCTGATGGCGACCTCGTCGCCGGACAAACAGGCAATGATCTACGACGGCGATGCCACAACCGCCGTCGCCTTTGGGCAGCGCATCGCCGCGACGGCGGCGCGCTGGACACACAGACCTGAGGAAAGGCCCAGAGATGACCTGGCTGACCGACCATAAATTTCCCATCGGCGACGGGGCCGAAGCATTTTTCCTGTGGCTGCAGGACAACTTCGCCTGGTTCTTTGATGCCCTGTCGGCGCTGATGGAGGCCCTGATCGACGGTATCCTGTGGCTGTTGCAGAGCCCACATCCGTTGCTGGTGATCGCGGTGTTCGTGGGTCTGACATGGGTGTTTCAGCGCAGCTGGAAGACATGCGTGTTCGTGCTCTTCGGGTTCCTTTTCATCCTCAACCAGGATTACTGGGAAGAGACCACCGAAAGCCTCACGCTTGTGCTTTCAGCCTGCGTTTTCTGCATGGCGCTGGGGGTTCCGCTGGGGATCGCGGCGGCGCACCGGCCCCGGCTGTACCGGGCCATGCGCCCGGTTCTGGACCTGATGCAGACCCTTCCTACCTTTGTCTACCTGATCCCGGCGATCGTGTTCTTTGGCATCGGTATGGTGCCTGGCCTGATCGCCACGGTGATCTTTGTGCTGCCCGCGCCGATCCGTCTGACGCACCTGGGCGTGGTGTCCACCCCGCAACCGCTGCTCGAGGCGGCGCAGGCCTTTGGCGCGACGGACCGGCAGACCCTGTTCAAGGTGGAACTGCCCTATGCGCTGCCGCAGATCATGGCGGGGCTGAACCAGACCATCATGCTGTCGCTGTCCATGGTGGTGATTGCGGCGCTGGTTGGCGCCGACGGGCTTGGCGTGCCGGTGCTGCGGGCTATCAACACGGTCAACATCGCGCTGGGCTTTGAAAGCGGGTTCATTATCGTGGTGCTGGCGATCATGCTGGACCGCATGCTGCGAATGGAGCGTTAGGCCATGGCGGATCAGCAAAACGAAGCGGTCATCATCGACAATGTGTCTATCGTGTTCGGTGACAAGCCCGAAACGGCCCTGCCTCTGATGGACGACATGCAGGAACGCGGCGAAATCCAGAGCGCGACGGGGCAGGTTCTGGGGGTGCATGACTGCGCGCTGACGGTGAAAGAGGGCGAAATACTGGTCCTGATGGGGTTGTCCGGGTCCGGAAAATCCACGTTGTTGCGGGCGATCAACGGGCTGAACCCGGTGGTGCGCGGCAGCGTCAGCGTCAATGACGGAAAAGGCATGGTCAATGTGACCTCGGCGGATGCGCCCACGCTGCGCCGGATCAGGCAGAACCAGATTGCGATGGTGTTTCAGCAGTTCGGGCTTCTGCCCTGGCGTAGCGTGCGCGAGAATGTCGGGCTGGGGCTGGAGCTTTCCGGCATGTCCAAGGCCGAGCGGCTGGAAAGGGTCGACCGGCAACTGGCGCTCGTGGGGCTTTCGGACTGGGCTGACCGAAGGGTCGGGGAACTGTCCGGCGGCATGCAGCAGCGTGTCGGGCTGGCCCGCGCCTTTGCCACCGAGGCACCGATCCTGCTGATGGATGAACCGTTTTCGGCGCTGGACCCGTTGATCCGGACCCGGCTTCAGGACGAGTTGCTGGACCTTCAAAAGGAATTGCGGCGCACCATCATCTTTGTCAGCCACGATCTGGACGAAGCTTTCAAGATCGGCAACCGGATCGCCATCATGGAAGGCGGGCGCATCGTTCAGTGCGGCACCCCGCAACAGATTTTCTCGGACCCGGCCAATGACTATGTGGCCGATTTCGTCGCGCATATGAATCCGCTGGGCGTGCTGTGCGCGCGGGACGTGATGGAACCGGTGGGAACGCCCGCACCCACGGAAACCGTCGCGCCCGGCGAAACGATCCAAGAGGTCATGGCCCGTGTCACGGCCACAGGCCATCCGGTGGCGGTCGTCGAGAATGGCGCGACGCTGGGCCAGATCAGCAGCGACAGCGTTCTGGCCCGGCTTCTGGACCCGCGCGGGGGCGGCGCAAGCGGTTAGGCTGCGATGCCCAACCGGTCGAGGCTGGCATCCAGTTTGCCGGCCCAGGCTTCTCCCAGCGCGGCATTGTTCCTGCGCAGCAGACCCCAGGCGCGAAGCTGTTCGAACCGGTCGCCGGAGACGTCACCGAAGATCGCAGCAACCCGAGGCCGCCAGTATTTCACCGAGGCCACAATCGCGTCGCTCTGTCCCTGTTCGGACAGCCGCGCCAGCCCCTCTTCGGCCAGTTCGACGTGACGTCTTTCGATGGGGGCGATCTGCCGTATCGTATCTGCCAACGGCTGATATGATATCTGTTTCAATTCGCCGAGCTGCGTGTTGACCGCGTGCCCCATGCACAGGTTCATGGTCACCGCGTCAACCCAACCGTCCAGTGGATAGTTCAGTACGGAAAGCCGCATGTCATGCTGGCTGCGCCGGGTTCCAGGTTCGGCATCGCGCGGCAGCCTCGCCGTCCATGGATGGCTTGCGGCATAGCGTGCGGTATCGGCCCCGAACTCGCCCAGCAGCCCAAGAACCTTGTCGGCATTGTCAGTCTTTTCCAGCACGATCTTGGCCGCAGCGATACGTTCCTTGATGCCGGGCCCGTCGTTGATCACGTCGGCAAATCCCGCCGCTCCTGCGAGTTCGCTGTCAACAAAGGTGGCCATCATTTTCATCAGTTCGGCGCGGTAGCGCGGCGGAACGTTGGATGGGTTGGTCAGTTTTCCGCCCTGTTCCAGGTAGCTTTCGATGCTCATGTCTTGGGTCATTGCGGTCTCCTCACTGATCGTAGTCGACGACAACCCGGTCGGTGACCGGGAAGGATTGACAGGACAACACATACCCCTGCTGGACCTCGTAATCTTCCAATGCGTGGTTCGCGACCATTTCGACCTCGCCTTCGATCACCTTGCAGCGACAGGTTGAGCAGACACCGGCCTTGCAGGCAAAGGGGGCGTCGATGGCATTTTCCAGTGCGGCGTCCAGAACCGTTTGGTCCTTGTCCATGGTAAAGGACCGGGCGGACCCGTCCAGTGTTACGCTGGCCTCGGTTGTCCTGGCGGTTCCCGCGGGGCCGTTCTTTTGTGCCTTGCGTTTCAGGCGGCCCGGCTGGGCGCTGGCGAACAGTTCGAACTTGATCTGCTCATCGCCAAGTCCATGGTCCCGCAACGAGGCCGCGATACCCAGCATCATCGGCTCGGGACCGCAGATAAATGCGGTGTCGATGTTGGTGATGTCGATCCAGTGCCTGAATAGCGCCTTGCATTTTTCCGCATCGACGAGACCGGTGAACAGATCGATATCCTGCGCGTCGGATTCGAGTATATGGATCACCGTCAGACGGCCCATATAGGTGTTCTTCAGGTCCTCCAGCTCTTCGCGGAACATGATCGAGTTCACGCCGCGATTTGCATAGACAAGCGTGAAATTGCTGCGGGGCTCTGCGGCCAGCGTGGTTTTCAGGATCGACAGCCCCGGGGTGATCCCCGATCCGCCGGCGAAGCCAATATAATTGCGCGCGGTCGATGGATCGAGCGGAACAAAGAAACTGCCCATCGGTTCCATCGCTTCCAGCGTGTCGCCCGGTTTCAGCTCTTCGTTGGCCCAGGTCGAAAAGGCACCGCCTTCGACTTTCTTGATGCCGACCTGCAGGACGCCGTCGGCCTTGCCGGCGCAGATCG
>CAYGNE010000058.1:0-17713 GCA_964351155.1 uncultured Rhodobacterales bacterium
CGCCACTCCATCCCGGACGTCAGTAGGAATAGCCGAGCGCGGATTCCTGTTCGCGCGCAACTTCGGCACGCAGAAAGGCGAGATCCGTTTCCGTTATCCGGTCGGGCGTGGCTGGCCGTTCGGCGATGGCGGGTCTGAAGCGCGACCCAAGGCGGCGATGGACCGTGCGGAACCCGCCGCCTCGGCCAGTGCCCCCCAAGGCGTCGACGAGTTGGCCGATCCGTTCTTCCGGAGCGTCTTGTACCTCTTCCATGCGAAGCACGGCACAGGTGCAATCCCTGTTCAGGAAACCCAGAAGCGACGTCAGCTTTGCCTGACGCAGCGCAAAGAGATTGCGAAAGAGTTCACCGGTCAGCGGATGTCTGTCCGGCTGCAGCGTTTGGCCAATCAATTGCTTTGCGCCTTCAAAATAGCGTGGCCGGTCGATGATGGTTTGCCACGGCGCGCGGATGAAGTCGGAAAACTCCAGGGCCTGCATGTCCGGAACCGTATGCCAGGGCTTTGCGTGCATGGACAATGCCCAATCCGCAGCATTCCGCACCACGCAGATCACCGCCAGATCGGCCGGGATCGCCATCATCTGTGGGAAACCGTGTTTCCAGCCCAGAATTTCGGTCGCATTCAGGTTGGAATTGCGAGCCAGGAGGCGATTGACAAGGTTTGTACCGGAGGACCGTTCCCCCAGAACCTGGAACCGGGTTGGTAACGCCTCGGTACGTCGCACCATCAGGCCGGTCTGGGCAAAGTCAGGAGACAGCAGGGCGCAATCCTTCGTGTCTTGGTGTCGGGGTCTGCCGTGGCCACCCCGAATTATCGATTCTCTTATAGTGCCAATGCCGCTAAGTATAAGCCAAAACCGATCTCAATTCAGGATTGAACCGATGCAGACAGCAGCCGCCCTGACCATGGTGCGCGATGACGCGTTCTTTCTGCGCGCGTGGCTGCGGCACTACGGCAAACTGCTGGGACGCGAGAACTGCTACGTGATCAATCATGGGCGGGGTACAGAGGTGGCCGCGTTGGCAGAGGGCTGCAACGTGATCGGCATTCCGGGGGACCCGCACAAGAGCTTTGACATGAAGCGATGGCGGATGCTGAACAACTTTGTCATGGCGCTGCGGTGTTACTATGGGCACGTGATCGTCGGGGACGTGGACGAATTGGTGGTGCTGGACCCTGAATCCGGGATGGGCCTGCTGGAGTTTCTGACCACGGTTCCGGCAAATCGGGTGCTGACGCCGCTGGGGTTGGAGGTGATCCATCGCATCGACGCAGAGACGGATCAGATCGGTGATGCCATTCTCGGCCCGCGCCGCCATGTGCGCCCTGCGCCACATTATTCCAAGCCCTGCGTCGTCTCGGTTGGCACCAAGATCGCGCGGGGCGGGCATTTCACCCAGTATCCCAAGCTTCACACGCCGGAGCATCTTTATCTTCTGCACCTGAAATTCTGCGATTTCGCGGCTTATTCCGATGCGATGGACCGGCGCAACGCGATCAGCGCGGCCACAGGGGCGAGCGTCAAGGACGCGGCGATCGGTCGACACTGGTTCGCCGAGGCGCGGGGAGAGGACCGCAAGGTTTTCGAAAATTTCGCACGTCTGAAGATGCAGGACGGATTCGAGATGGGGCCATTGCGTCGCAAGATGCATCGCACGTGGAAGCCAAGGGCCGAGACTGGTTTTTGGGAGTTCGACAGGCCCGACTACGATACCCAGTACCAGTTGCCGGATCGGTTCATCGGCCTCGTCTGATATTCAGCGTCGCGCCAGAAGCGTTTCGCCGGATTCGTTGGTCAGGACAATCGCGCCGGTGTCGGAAAAGGAAACCGCAAGCGGGCCGGCCAGCACGCGGAAAAACGCATCCTCCTGTGCCATCAGCGCCTCGGGACATGCCCTTCGCGTGGTCGCGAGTGCGCCAAGCGTCAGTGTATCGCCGGTCCATTCATATGTGCCGTGAAACCGATTGCAGCCGCCGCTGCCGGAGACCTGACCGTCAGGCGAGAATTCGATCGTGGTCTGCGCAAAATCCAGGACGCCGCGGGAATCGATGTCTTCGACGCGCCATTCCCCGCCGGTGATTGCGGTTTCGGTCTGTGCGGTTCCGACCGGCACGAGCATCACACGGCCGACATCGGCAAGGTCCTGATCCGGGTTGATTGGAATGATCGTATCGGTGGTCCAGAGCAAGCGGCCCATCGCATCGTGAATCGACCCACCAAGCGAATAGCGGTGATTGCTTTTCAAATCCTCACGCGTGACCCGGATTTCGAACGGGATCGGCACCTGGCGATTCTCGAAAACCTGTTCGGCAACAATTGGTGCCGCTGCATCGGCCAGTGACACATCGCTGAGCCTGACCCTTGCCACGCTATTGGGGGGCAGGGCGATGCGCTGAGGATAGAACACTTCTCCCCTGATCGTCAGATAATCGCTTGGCTGCGCCTGTACCGTGGCGGCCACCAGAGTGAATGCAGAGAATAGAAGTGTGAAAATCCGGCCCATTTGCTCTCGTGTCCTGTTCGTTGCTCTGCAGATGTGGTCAGTCCAGGCGATTGCAACCGGTGCATTTCCGTGACGCGGCGTTACAGAGACGTCAGGAAATCAATCAGTACCTCGGCGGTTTCGGCCGGATGCAGATCAGGAAAGAAATGGCCGCCGGGCAGGGCGCGGGACGTCATGTTGTCCAGCCGGTTGGCCCAGGTCGCGGGCACATCATAGTGTTTTGCCATCGTGCCATCCACACCATACAGCACCAGCGATGGGCAGGTCACGCGCCGGTCCAGATCGGCTGCATCATGGTCAAAGTCGTGCCGGATTGCGGCGCGGTAATCGTTGCACATTCCCGCAATGGCGTCAGGCCAGCGCCAGCTTTGACGATAGGCATAGAGGGCTTCGGGGGGGAAATCGTCCAGATCGGCGCTACCCCAGCCTGTCAGGCAGCTTTCGAAGTACCAGTCGGGATCGTGTCCGATGAGAGTTTCCGGAAAGGGTACCGGCTGAGCAAGAAAGAACCAATGATAATAGGCGGTTGCAACGGCCTTGGGCAGTTCGTCCAGCAGCAGATGCGTCGGGACGATGTCCATCAGGGTCAGGCTTTGGACCACCTTTGGCGCGTCCAGCGCCAGCCGGTGCGCCGTGCGCGCACCGCGGTCATGACCAATGAGGTGGAATGTTGCAAATCCCAGCGATACCATGAGTGAACGCTGATCCGCCGCCATGTTCCGAAAGGTGTAGTCTCTTGTTTCCAGTGGCTTGGAACTGTCGCCATAGCCGCGCAGGTCCGGGGCGATCACCGTGAAACGTTCGGCCAGTACCGGTGCAATCCCGCGCCACATGGCCCGCATCTGGGGGAATCCATGCAACAGCAGGACTGGTGGTCCCTCGCCACCACGGGAATAGGCGATCGTCTGGCCGTTGACCTCGGCAGAATGGTCTGTGAAACCGGGAATGGTGTCGCTCACGGGTGGCCTCTCTGTTCGGTAAAGTCGCGGCTCAGGTCAGCGCGTCGAGAATGCGCGCCCAACTGCGGATGCCTTTGTGAAAGCTCTCCATGTCGTATTTCTCGTTGGGGGAATGGATCTGGTCGTCGTCCTTGCCAAACCCGATCAACATCGGCGTGGTGCCAAGAATATTGAGGAAATGACCGGCGATGGGGATCGAACCACCGCTGCCTATATAGGCCGCCTCATCCGGCCATTCATCGCTTAGGGCCTGTCGAGCGGCCGCAAAGGCGGGGTCGGTGGTTTCAAAAACACCGGCCCGAGATGCGCCATGGTCAGAGAATGAGACTGTGCAATCCGGTGGCAGCATGCTCTGCACCATTTCACGAAACGCGGCGCGTATCGCAAGCGGGTCCTGGGTGCCGACAAGGCGGAAGCTGATCTTGGCGCTGGCCTTTGACGGTAGAACCGTCTTGAATCCGTCCCCGGTGTAGCCGCCGGTTATGCCGTTCACTTCACAGGTAGGTCGTGACCAGATCATCTCCAGGGGGGTGCGGTCCTGCTCGCCCGCGGGTTTTGACAGCCCGACATCTGCGAGAAACCTGTCTGCGTCAAAGCCCAGCCCGTCCCACTGTTCTCGCAGGGCGTCGTCCAATTCCGGGACGCCATCATAGAACCCCGGAACAGTCACCCGGCCCTGATCATCATGCAGTGCCGCAATGATGCGCGACAGCACGCGGATCGGGTTGATCGCAACGCCGCCATACATCCCGGAATGCAGATCCTTGTCGGGGCCTGTGATCGTGATTTCCTCGCCCAGCAATCCCCGCAGCATCGTGGTGATGGCGGGCACCCGGCTTTCGAATAGACCGGTGTCGCAAATCAGGGCGAGATCGGCTTTCAATTCGTCCGCATTCTGTTCCATGAACGGAACAAGGCTGGGCGAGCCGCTTTCCTCTTCGCCCTCCAGGAAAAACGTCAAACGGCAGGGCAGGGTGCCGTTCACCGCCTTCCAGGCGCGACAGGCTTCGACAAAGGTCATCAGTTGTCCCTTGTCATCGGCAGCGCCTCGCGCGCGGATCACCTTGCCGGATTTCGTATCCTGAATCTCGGGATCGAACGGGTCGCGGTCCCACAGGTCCAGAGGATCGACCGGCTGGACGTCGTAGTGACCATAAAACAAGAGATGCGGGCCGTTCCCGTTTAGGTGACCGACAACCATCGGGTGACCCGGCGTTGGCCGTTTCTCGGTGGCAATCCCCAGGCTGTTCAGGTCCGCAACCAGCCAGTCGGCGGCGGCATCACAATCGGATTGATAAGCTGGATCGGTCGAGATCGAAGGAATACGCAGTAATTCCATCAGACGTTCAGTGGCGGCGGGCAGGTCGTCGTCAATGCGCGACAGGACAGCGTTCAGGGACATGGGATACCTCGTGGTCCGGATTTCCAAGACCGTATCAGCGACAACGGTGGTGTCCAGCCTGTCGGTGTGATGCTGTGAAGGTTTCCGTGCCCCTTACCGAACCATCGGCAATCTGTCATGACGTGGCGGTGGACTGGAAACCGGCAACGGCCGGAATTAGCCTGAAGCCGGTTTCCAGCCGCTGCCTTCTTTCCCCGTCAGAGTTTGTTCGGACCAAACCCGCACTACCTACTACGTTTTTGTCACCCGAAAAAATGCGACGACGAGGGATGCACCAAACTCGACAACCAAGAACACTCGCACCAGAAATCGTTACCCTTCCACACGAGCACAATCCGATTTCGGGCCCAAACCGGCAAGTCAGGTTTTCCCGACCTTTTGCTGTTTCCCGGGCAATTCGGGCAAGGTTGACACAGATCAAGGCTGCGACATGTCGTCGTTGGGTAACCGGTTGATCACGGGATGTTCAATCTATAATCATTCCAAAACCCGAACGCGATCATCATGATCGCCAAGCTGCCGCAGATACCGGCGACCACGTATGGAGGAGTTCGTTGGACTACACCGCGAAACTCGACACGGCGATTGCACGCCTGCACACAGAAGGCCGTTACCGGACTTTTATCGACATCGAACGTCGCAGGGGGCAGTTTCCGCATGCCGTTTGGACGCGGCCCGACGGGTCGAAACAGGATATCACCGTTTGGTGTGGGAACGATTATTTGGGCATGGGACAGAACCCGGTCGTTCTGACCGCCATGCAAGAGGCGATCGAGGCCACTGGTGCAGGATCCGGCGGCACGCGCAACATTTCGGGTACTACCGTTTTTCACAAGCGGCTCGAGGCCGAGCTTGCCGATCTGCATGGCAAGGAAAGCGCGCTGCTGTTTACCAGTGCCTACATCGCGAATGACGCCACGCTCAGCACCCTGCCAAAGCTCTTTCCAGGGCTGATCATTTATTCAGACGAACTGAATCACGCCAGCATGATCGAGGGTGTACGCCGCAATGGCGGGGCCAAGCGGATATTCCGGCATAATGACGTGGCGCATCTGCGCGAGTTGCTGGCTGCCGATGATCCCGACGTGCCCAAGGTGATCGCATTCGAATCAATTTATTCGATGGACGGGGATTTCGGTCCGATCGAGGCCATCTGCGACCTTGCTGACGAATTTAATGCGTTGACTTATATCGATGAAGTGCATGCCGTGGGCATGTATGGACCGAGGGGCGCCGGGGTGGCGGAACGCGACCGACTGATGCATCGGTTGGACATCATCAACGGCACTCTGGCCAAGGCCTATGGCGTCATGGGGGGGTATATCGCCGCCAGCTACAAGATGTGCGACGCGATCCGTTCCTATGCACCGGGCTTCATTTTCACCACCTCGATTCCGCCTGCCGTGGCCGCCGGTGCCGCAGCCTCGGTCGCCTATCTGAAGCGGCACCCCGAGCTGCGCGAGGCGCACCAGACTCAGGCCAAGATACTGAAAACACGTCTGAAAGCGCTGGGCCTGCCGATCATTGACCATGGCAGTCATATTGTCCCCGTAATGGTCGGGGACCCGGTCCACACCAAAAAGCTGAGCGATATGTTGCTTCGGGATCATGGCATCTATGTGCAGCCGATCAACTTTCCCACGGTGCCCCGTGGCACCGAGCGGCTCCGCTTTACCCCGTCGCCGGTTCACGGTCCTGATGACATGAACAAGCTGATCAAGGCGATGGGCAACCTTTGGTCGCATTGTGCGCTGAATCGCGCCGAGATGTCCGCCTGACGCCAAGCCAGTGTGCAAATCCCTTGCGCTGTGTTAACATTACATAAAGAAAAGCGTGAGCGAGTCGATGGGACGACTCCGGACGCTGGAACGAGACCGCAGCAGGCGAAATGGGGCAGCAGGCATGATTGGGCGCCAACCACCGCGCGAGTCAGAAGAAGAAGATCAGGTCGCCAAGCCGAAAGGGTTTGACGATTTTGAGTTGCGTCTGGGTGACACCATGCGTGGCGAACGTGCGACAATGGGCAAATCTCTGCTGGATGTTCAGCGGGAATTGCGCATCAAGGCGTCCTATATCGCGGCCATTGAAAATTCGGACCCCTCTGCTTTTGACACACCGGGTTTCATCGCCGGCTATGTGCGTTCTTACGCCCGTTATCTGAACATGAACCCTGACGAGGCATTTGCGGCGTTCTGCGAGGAAAGCGGATTCTCCGTCGCCCATGGCATGTCTGCCGCAGCTTCGGTGGTCAAGAAATCCAAGAAAACCTCAGGCCTGGACGGTGCCAAGGCCGTGCCTGCCATGCGTGATCCCTTTACCGCGCCCAGCACACCGTTCATTCCGTCCCGGGAAGGCGTTCTCAGCCAGATTGAACCGCGGGCCATCGGGTCGATGATGGTGCTTCTGGCCCTGATCGGGGGCATTGGCTATGGCGGTTTCATGGTTCTGAAACAGGTGCAGCAAGTGCAGCTCGCCCCCGTCGATCAGGCCCCGGTGGTTCTCTCGGATCTGGACCCGCTCAACGGTGCGATTCAGCCGGAAGCCATCGACGAAACGGTGGGCATGGTGGCCCCGACTGCCGAGGCGCTGGACCGGCTCTATCGGCCTCAGGCGCTGGATGTTCCGGTTCTCGTTGCACGGGACGCCCCGATTTCGACACTTGATCCGCGCAATGTCGGAACCTTCCGGCAACCCGAGCTGCCCGATGTTCAATTGGCGGAAAACGACGTCCGTTTCAATCCGCACCCGAACGGCTCTGTTCCGCAGGTTGTCGAGCAGGTCGCGCCCCAACTTCGGATGGTCGCAGTGCGTCCATCCTGGGTGAGGGTCAACGCGGCGGATGGTTCGGTGATTTTCGAAGGCATTATGGACAGCGGACAGAGCTACGATGTCCCGTTGACCGAAGAGCCGCCAGTTTTGCGTGCCGGAGAATCCGGCGCGATCTATTTTGCTCTTGCGGATGCGCATTATGGGCCTGTTGGCGAACGGGGCACTGTGACCTCGAACCTCAGCCTGTCCATCGACGCCGTGAAGGAGCGGTTCCAGGTTGCCGATCTGGAACAGGACAGCGATCTGGCCCGCATGGTGGCCGAGGCGCGGACCATACCGCAGGACTGACCTGGTTCCGCTTGTGGCCATTGCTGCCGAGGGGTGGACGGGCTATCTAGCGGGTAACCGACCCTCCTGAACGGAACCGTTGCAATGTCGATCAATTCCGTGCGCCCCTGGCGCAATATCTACCGCCGAGACTCGCGCCGGATCATGGTTGGCAACGTGCCGGTTGGCGGTGGTGCCCCGATTGCGGTTCAGACCATGACCAACACGCTGACCACGGATGTGGCGGCCACCGTGGCACAGGTGCAGGCCGCCGCAGATGCCGGGGCGGATATCGTTCGCATATCGGTTCCCGATGAAGGTTCGTCCCGTGCACTGAAAGAGATTGTGGCAGAGAGCCCGGTACCAATCGTCGCGGACATCCATTTCCATTACAAGCGCGGAATCGAGGCGGCAGAGGCAGGCGCGGCCTGTCTGCGTATCAATCCGGGGAATATCGGATCGCCTGATCGCGTCCGCGAGGTGATTCAGGCGGCGCGTGATCATGATTGCTCGATCCGCATCGGTGTGAACGCAGGCAGTCTCGAAAAGCACTTGCTGGACAAGTATGGCGAACCTTGCCCCGATGCGATGGTGGAGAGCGGACTGGAACATATCCGCATTCTGCAGGATAACGATTTTCACAACTTCAAGATCAGCGTCAAGGCATCTGACGTGTTCATGTCGGCGGCGGCCTATCAGCAACTTGCCGAAGCGACGGATGCACCGATCCATCTTGGCATTACCGAGGCGGGTGGGCTGGTCAGCGGTACCATCAAATCTGCCATCGGTCTGGGTAACCTGCTTTGGATGGGGATCGGCGACACGATCCGCGTAAGCCTGTCGGCCGATCCGGTCGAAGAGGTCAAGGTCGGGTTCGAGATCCTCAAGTCTTTGGGCCTGCGCCATCGCGGAGTGAACATCATCAGCTGTCCCAGTTGCGCGCGACAGGGATTTGACGTGATCAAGACCGTGGAAGCCCTGGAAAAGCGGTTGGAGCATATCAAGACGCCGATGAGCCTGTCGATCATCGGTTGCGTGGTGAACGGTCCGGGCGAAGCATTGATGACAGATGTCGGATTTACCGGCGGTGGTGCGGGATCGGGCATGGTGTATCTGGCTGGCCGGCAAAGCCACAAACTGTCCAACGATCAGATGATCGACCACATCGTCGAACAGGTCGAAAAGAAGGCGGCTGAGATCGAAGCCGCCGAAACAGCAACCCAAGCCGCGGAGTAGGACAAGGGCGCAGTTCAAGCCGGGCGCGGTTCCTTCTTGAAATGTCCATATTTGGACATTATATTCAGATCAGGACAGGAGGATTCCGCCATGCCCCAGACAGCCCGAAAACCAGACCGGTTTGCACCTTTGACCGATGATCCGCGGATCATCGCGCCGGTTGACATGGGACCGGACCGGCGGCGGCGGCTGAGCGGGCCGGGATTGCGGACGTTCCTGAACATAGCCGATGCCTGGCAATTGAGCGAAAAGGAACGTCTTGCGGTTTTGGGTCAGCCTTCGCGGTCCGCATATTACGGTTGGGTCAAGAAGGCGCAGGAAGGCAATGACCTGACGCTGGGCGTCGATATCCTTCTGCGGGTTTCGGCGGTTTTGGGTATTCACAAGGCGCTGACAATCCTGTTCCGGCAACCGGAACAGGCGTTGATCTGGCTGCGCGGTGCGCATCAGGGTTTGCCGTTTTCCGGACAGGCTCCAATCAGCCTTTTGACATCGGGAACGCAGGACGGGTTGCTGAGCCTGCGGCGCTATCTGGATGCGTGGCGCGGCGGAAATGCTGCGCAACCAGCGCATTCCGTACCCGTGGAGCCGGTCACGCGCGATACGATGGTTTTCGGATAAAACTTTGATTTTAGATGATTTTCCAAGTGTTTCCGCACCCTTATCCTGTCATCGCGTAATCCCGAGCCGGTTCCCGCCTATCAATGCATTCGAAACGGTGTCGACACCGGATGATCTGGCGGCGGTGCTGGAACTCGAAGGCTGGACGAACGACCGGATCGTTGCACATCGGTTGCGTCGATTGCCTCGGTCTGACTGGGTTTATGGTCGGGCAAATGCAAGTGTCGTCATGGCGGCCTTCCTGCATGGCAGTCCGGATGGATCGCGGTTCGCCGGGGGTGATCTGGGCGCGTGGTATTGTGCGACAACCGCTGAAACCGCGTTGATCGAGGTGCTCAATGGTCTGCGGCGCGAAGTGACACAGTCGGCGCTGACCGAGATCACCGAGGACTATCGCGGATACACCTGCCGGCTGACCGGCGAATTCACGGATATCCGCGGGCGGGAACCGGCGCTGCACGATCCGGACAGCTATGTCGCGGGGCAGGTATACGGCGAGTCAGTGCGCCGGTCGGATCGGGCTGGTATCAGCTATGACAGCGTTCGTGACCCGGGCGGCTGGAACTTTGTCAGCTACCGGCCAAGGCAGGTGCAGAACGTGACGCAAGGCGAACATTGGCGTGTGCGCCTGGGTCCGACCGGCAAGGTATTTGTCGAAAACCTTGCCGTACCCTGAGCGAATGTCGGTTTACCCTTCGCGTTGATCCTCGACGATCAGTTCCATCTGATCGGCGGGCAGGTACCCGCGCAACAATTCGTTCCCCAGAACAAATGTCGGGGTGCCGCTGATCTGAAGGCGCTCGGCCAGGGCCCGGGTTTCGGCGATCTCGGCGCTGACCTCGGTGCTGTTCATGCGGGACAGGATTTCGTCGCCGTCAAGTCCGAGGCCTTCGGCCAGGCGTCGCAGAGTGACGTCGGTGATGTCCCCGCTCAGTTCCATCAGCGCATCATGCACTTGTTCATAGGCGTCATCCCCGGCCACGTGCCGGGTCGCGATTGCAAAGCGCGATGATGTCATCGAATCCTCGCCGAGAATCGGGAACTCCTTGACGATCAACCGGATGTTTCCGTCATTCGCCAGCAACTTGGCGACTTCAGGCTTGGCCCGGCGGCAGTATCCGCATCGGTAGTCCATGAACTCGACCAGCGTGACGTCTCCGTCCGGGTTCCCACCGACCCAGGAAAACCCGTCATTGAACAGGGCGTCGGCATTTTCCCGGACAAGCGTTTCGTCGGTTTGCGCCTGCTGTTGCGCATCGCGCTCCTTCAGAAGGTTAACCGCCTCGATGATCACCTCTGGATTGTCGAGAAGGTATGCGCGTACCTCTGCTCCAAACGCCTCTCGTTCCGCGTCGGTCATGGCTGTCAGGTCCGCAGCACCAACAGGCCCGGTCAGCAGGGCAATCGCGGTGAGGGCAGGAGCGGCAAAACGCTTCATCGTTTTTTCCTTTTCGAATACTGTTCTGACGCACTGAGCATATCTTGGGCGCGCTGCCAAGGCACAGAACCGCGAGGTAACAGTGTTGTGGCCCGGCGTGCCTGTATTCCGGCGTCGTTCATGCGGCCTTGCAACGCATAACGCTCGGAGGTGTACAATGCGGCCAGTCCATTATTGCCGGTTCTGGCATGAGCCTGAGCAAGATCGCGGAGCATCCGGGAATCTCGGAAATCCCGGTCGCGGGATGCTTCGAGTTGGACAATTGCCGCCTTTGGTTGACCGGCCGCCAGCAGGGCGCGACCATACCCGCCAAGGATCAGAGCGTTGCGCGGGGCCAGCGAAACCGCCTGTTCGTAAGCGGCCAGCGCAGCGTCATAGCGTCGGCTTTCCAGCAGAATCTGCCCCTTGAGTTCGAAGTAATAGGGATCGTCAGGGCGCATGGCGATTGCGCCGTCCATGGCATTTATGGCCTTGTCCAGATCGTGCGTCCGATGATGGGCCACTGCCTGCCGCATCAGGCGAACGTCATCATATGGATCCTTGGGGGCGCGGCGCAACGTCCAACGGGTTGACCGTGTGAAGGCCGACAGCTTGCCGCGCACGCGATCGAACCAATAGGCGTCTTCCGGTTTCACGGCGGTGGCGGCCCCGTAGGACGCGACATAGGCCTCGGCAGCGCGCACCCGGTCGCGGGTCAGGGGGTGGGACCGCATGTAGGGATCCTGCCGCCCGACGTTCAGCACCTCCTGGCCGGCAAATGTCTTGTGCAGATCGACAAGCCCCTGCGGATCGATGCCCGCGCTGCGCATGAAGCTGGCAGCGGAGCGGTCTGCGGCGGATTCCTCTGCGCGAGTATGGACCAGAAACCCGCGAAGGGCGGAGCTTGCGGTGCCGATCGCAAGTCCTGCAGCCGCGTCGCCAGCACCGGCTGCGGCGGCAATGGCGGAAAAGATGGCGCCAAGTCCGGCTGCACTGCGTGCGCTGCGCATGTTTCCGACGCGCCGCGCGATATGCCCGTTCGAGATATGGGCGGCCTCGTGTGCAATCACGGCCTGAAGCATGGCCGGCGAAGAGACTTTCAGGATCAGGCCGTAGTGAACAAAGATTGTCTGACCATCGATTACGAACGCGTTCAGCGAACTTTCATTCACCACCAGCACACGCACGCGGCGCGGATTGAGACCTGCTGCCTGCAGAACAGGTGCGGCAAGGACCGAGAGCCCGTGTTCGACATCGGGGTCGCGCAGCAGGGTTAGCGTCCACGCGGGCAAGGCAGAGAACAGAATGACCGTCACCGACAGGGCCGCGACAAGCCCGCGGACGCTTGCAAAGGCGAGGGCGAGGATTGACGCCGGCCGGGGTAATCGGTCAATACGCATGGCCGCACCATGGGAGATGGACATGAGAAACTCAACCCGGTCACAGGTCGACCCCTTCATTGTCATGGATGTGATGGACGCCGCACGGCGCGCGGAAGAGTCGGGCAGACGGATTATCCATATGGAGGTCGGTCAACCTGGCACGGGCGCACCCAGGGGGGCTTTGGAGTCATTGGCCGCAACGCTGGACTCGGATGCGTTGGGTTACACCGTGGCGCTTGGGTTGCCGGCCTTGCGGCAGCGCATCGCGCGGCTTTACGGTGATTGGTACAATGTGGATCTGAACCCGGAGCGGGTTGTGATCACCCCCGGCTCTTCCGGCGGTTTCCTTTTGGCATTTACCTCGCTGTTCGACACGGGTGACCGGGTCGGTATTGGCGCGCCCGGGTATCCCAGCTATCGTCAGATCCTGAGGGCCCTTGATCTTGTCCCGATTGACCTGCCCACTGCGCCGGAAAACCGGCTGCAGCCAGTGCCGGAGGACTTCGCCGGACTGAACCTTGCCGGACTGATGGTTGCGTCGCCCGCCAATCCGACCGGCACCATGCTGAACAGAAGCACATTGGCCGCGCTGATCAATGCCGCCCATGATCAGAATGCGGCATTCATAAGCGACGAAATCTACCATGGAATCGAGTACGAGGCCAAGGCGGTCACAGCGCTCGAACTGACTGACGATTGCTATGTGATCAACTCTTTTTCCAAGTATTTCAGCATGACCGGATGGCGTGTCGGGTGGATGGTCGTGCCCGAGGACCATGTGAGGGTTGTTGAACGGATTGCCCAGAACATGTTCATCTGCGCCCCGCATGCCAGCCAGGTCGCGGCGCTTGCGGCAATGGAATGCAAAAACGAACTGCAGAACAATCTGGCTGTATATCGCAAGAATCGCGACCTGATGCTGGATGGGCTGTCCAAGGCGGGGTTCACCAACATCGCACCGCCGGATGGTGCGTTTTATGTCTATGCGGATGTATCCGACCTGACTCACGACAGCAGGGCGTTTGCGGCCGAGATCCTGGAAGTGGCTGGTGTCGCGGTAACTCCAGGTCTGGACTTTGACCCGGAGCGCGGGCACGGAACGCTGCGGTTCTCCTATGCGCGGGCCACTGCGGATATCGAAGAAGGATTGGAGCGGCTGGCGCAGTTCATGGCCGCACGGGAATAGGACAGGCGTTTCCAATGCGCGGGAATGGCGATAGGATGCGCAGCGAGAAGCCGGGTACACCGGCCCGACACAGGACCGGAATACAGGAATGAGCAGGATCATCGCAGTGCTGGCCATCTTGTGGCTGAGCGCGGGATTGGCCGCGGCGCAACCGTTCAGCGGTCTTGCCCGCGTTGACCCGGAAGGCAGCCGCATCGCGGATACAGGCCGGGACGGTGTCCAGATCGACCTGCATCTGAGCCAGGGCGTACCGTACCGCCTGTTCACCCTGGATAACCCGCCGCGCCTCGTTCTTGATTTTCAGGAAGTGGACTGGACCGGTTTGGAACCCGGGCAGGCGCTGAGCGGCGATCGGGTCAGCAAACTGATGTTCGGAACCTATGTCCCGGGTTGGTCCCGCATGGTTCTGGAGCTGGCGATCCCGATGGCGGTCACCTCGGCGCACATGTCGCTTGATGACGTTTCCGGCGTGGCCAGGTTGCAGGTGTCGTTGTCCCGCACCGACGCAGGCAGTTTCGCCGCATCTTCAGGTGCGCCCAGCGATCCACGCTGGGATCTGCCGCCAGCGGCAGAAATCGACCGACCACGCAGACCCGAAGCCGATGCCCCGCTTGTCGTTGTGCTGGACCCGGGTCATGGCGGGCTTGATCCGGGGGCGGAGACCGAATCCGTGAACGAAAAGTCTCTGATGCTGGTTTTTGCACGGGAGTTACGCGAACTTCTGCTGCGCAGCGGCGGATTCGACGTCGTGCTGACCCGCGACGGCGACCAGTTCGTGTCGCTGGAGCAACGCATTGCAATAGCCCACAAGGCTGGTGCGGATGTGTTCATTTCGTTGCACGCGGATTCGCTTGCCGAGGGGCAGGCGCATGGCGCGACCGTGCATATCCTGTCGCGTGAGGCCTCTGACCTGGCCAGCGCCAAACTTGCGGAACGTCATGACCGGGCAGACCTTTTGGCGGGTGTGGACCTGAGCGAAACCGATGACGAGGTCACCAGCATTCTGCTTGATCTGGCGCGCCAGGAAACCCGGCCCCGCACCGAGGCGCTGGCACGAGCCCTGGTGGACGGAATGGCACAGACTGGCGGCCCGATGAACCGGCGTCCATTGCGCAAGGCGGCGTTCTCGGTATTGAAAGCAGCAGATATTCCATCTGTCCTGGTCGAGGTCGGATTTCTCAGCAGCCCGCGAGACCTGAAGAACCTGCAGGACCCGGATTGGCGTGCCGCGATCGCGCGGGGTATTCGCAACGGGTTGCAAGATTGGCGGGACGCGGACCAAGAGCTGCGTCCGCTAGTGCGGCAATAGGGCGTGACGTCAGGCCAATTATTGCCGGGTTGTGTTTTGACCCCGCGTTCCGGCGTCCCTATATTGAGTGCACCGCGCGAGCAGAGGCAGTGACGTGACCCGGTTCATTTTTTCTTTTTTTGGGGCGATCTTTACGCTCCTCACACTTGGCATCGCCATCATCGCGCTCAGCATCGGAGCGGTGTTCTGGGTTTATGGGCGCGATTTGCCCAGCCATGAGTCGCTGGCGCAGTACAAACCGCCTACGATCAGCCGGATTTATTCCGGTGAGGGCCAGATGATCGACGAGTTTGCACAGGAACGCCGCCTGTTCGTTCCGGCGGATGAAATTCCTGATCTTGTGAAACAGGCTTTCATCTCGGCGGAGGACAAGAATTTCTATTCGCACAAGGGGTATGACACGCGGGGTATCGCCGCCGCGGTAGTGGAAGCCGTACGCACGCGCGGCAAGACGGTGCGCGGTGCATCCACCATCACCCAACAGGTGATGAAAAACTTCCTGCTGTCAGGTGACCGAAGGATCGAGCGCAAGATCAAGGAAATCATTCTTGCGGCGCGGCTCGAGGAAACGCTCGACAAGGAACAGATTCTCGAACTGTACATGAACGAGATTTTCCTTGGGCAGAACTCCTATGGAGTGGCGGCGGCCAGCCAGACCTATTTCAACAAGACCTTGTCCGAACTTGCCCCGCACGAGGCCGCGTTCCTTGCCTCGCTGCCCAAGGCACCCAGCGACTATCATCCGGTCCGTAGAAAAGACCGGTTATTGTCGCGCAGGAACTTTGTTCTGAAAGAGATGTACGAGAACGGCTATATCGATCAGGCGACCTATGCGGTCGAGGTCGATCAACCCCTGCGATCTGTCCAGAACGGCGATTTCGAAAGCTTCCGTACCGCGTTGCCGCCGCGTGATTACTTTACCGACGAAATCCGCCGTCAACTCAGCGATGATTTCGGCGAAGGCGAGTTCTTTACCGGCGGTTTCACTGTCCGGGCGACGATCGACGAGGAGATGCAGACCGTGGCGGCAAGATCGCTGCGTCAACAACTCGAGCAATACGACCGCTCCCGCGGGATCTGGCACGGCACCGAGGACACGCTGCCGCAGGATCAGTTGAAGGACGAAGCAAGCTGGCGGGCGGCCCTGGGCAATGCCGACGCACCGCGTGACATAGAACTTGACGGCAAGTGGTATCCCGCGGTCGTTCTGCAAATTGGCGAACAGGATGCCCGTATTGGCATCGAAGGCGTTCCCGAGGATGAAGACGGGCACTGGATTGTCGCCAAGGACGTGCAATGGGCGCGCAAACGCAACAGTGACGGCACGCTCGCGAAAAAGGCCCGCGTCGCTGGGGATCTGCTGGAAGTTGGCGAGGTTGTTCTGGTGCGCGCCATGACCAATGACAGTGATGGATCATTCCTGCGCTGGACTCTGCGGCAGGTGAGCGAGGTTCAGGGCGGGTTCATGGCGATGGACGTGAACAACGGTCGGGTTCTGGCCATGCAGGGCGGATTTTCCTATCAGGATTCGGTTTTTAACCGCGCCACCCAGGCCCAGCGTCAACCGGGGTCGAGCTTCAAGCCGTTTGTCTATGCAGCGGCGCTGGACAGCGGGTACAGCCCGGCGACGATCGTTGTCGATGCCCCGATCGAGATCAACACCCCCCAAGGCCTGTGGCGGCCACGGAACTCGTCCAACAAGTTCTATGGTCCGACACCACTGAGAACCGGGATCGAACAGTCCCGTAACCTGATGACCATCCGCCTGGCGCAAGAGGTCGGCATGTACGTGGTGGCCAACTACGCCGAGAAATTTGGCGTCTATGACAGCATGGGGCCTTATCTGGCGAACTCTCTGGGATCCGAGGAGACCACCCTTTACAAGATGGTGGCGGCCTACGCGATGTTCGCCAATGGTGGCGAACGGGTCGAACCGACGCTGGTTGACCGGATTCAGGACCGCTATGGCAAAACGATCTATCGGCATGACCGGCGCGATTGCCTGGACTGCAACTCGGCCAGCCTGCAGCCGGGCGCAACGCCACGTATCCAATCCAACCGCGAACGTGTCATGGATGCGATCACTGCTTATCAGCTGACATCAATGATGAAAGGTGTCGTTGACCGCGGCACGGCCAGCGGCGTGGTCAAACTGCCGGTTCCGACAGCGGGCAAGACCGGCACGACGAATGAGGCGCGTGATGTGTGGTTCATCGGTTTTACCAGCAATATAGTTGCCGGTTGCTATATCGGCCATGACCGCCCGCGACCGCTGGGGCGGGGGGCATATGGCGCGTCACTTTGTGGGCCGGTTTTTCAGTCGTTCATGACCAAGGCGACGGAAAAATTCGGAGGTGGCCCATTTGAGGTTCCACCGGGCGGGCATTTTATCAAGATCGACCGTTTCACCGGTGGCCGTTTGCCCGATGATGCAAGCGGTGCCTATGTGGTTGCCGAATATTTTCGGGACGGCGAGGATCCGGTTTTTGGACTTACCTATGACGGTGGTTTTGCAATGGGATCGAACCTGCCGCTGTTTGAAGAGGCGCAAGGCAGCGGGCGTCAGGTCAAAACTTCGACCGGTGGCACCGCTGTGGTTGG
>CAYGNE010000059.1:0-12844 GCA_964351155.1 uncultured Rhodobacterales bacterium
TTAACCGGGGATCGAATTCTTCCGTCCCTTGTTGAAACCTCGGCTTGACCTGAAGTCATGACGGCAACCGGTCTCGTAAAGGCTGCCCGCGCACTGACGGAATTGCGTTGCGCCAGAACAACCACGGTCTGACCCATTTTCGCATCGCGATTACGGCGCTAGTTGAGAAGGTTGGGCAGCCAAGTGGCAGCCTGCGGGAAGGCAATCATCAAAACGCCAAATACGATACCGACACAAACAAAAAGCGGCACTTCACGGAAAGCTTTTTCCGGGCTTTCCTTGGCAACTCCGGCTGCGGTGTAGATGCCGACGCAGACCGGCGGTGTGATCATTCCAATCCCTGCAAAGGCCACGAACACGACATAGAGATGCAGGATGTCGAGACCAAGCGACAATGCCAGGGCAGCAAAGATCGGGACCGTCAGGTAGAACACCGGCACAATTTCGATGAAGGTGCCAAGGATCAGGCATATCACCGCAACCGCCAACCAGAAAGCAAGGGGCGTACCGCCCATCTCGATGAAAAACGCGATGAGCTTTTGGGGTGTCTGACTGTATGTCAGGACCACGCTCAGGAACGTGGCCATTGCGATAATCGCAAAGATCACGGCGGTGATCCGGGCAGTTTGATGCAGCGCGTCCATGATGCCGTGAAACGTGAGTTCGCGATAGACGAAGGCACCTATGAGCATGGCCCACACCCCGGCGACGGCAGCGGATTCGGAAGGCGTCAACAACCCTGCATAGATGCCGCCCAGAATGATGACCGGCGTAAACAGTCCGGGCAGCGCAGAGTGCAGCGCCGAAAGGCGATCGGCTGTTGTGGCCTTGGCCGGGTTGCGAAGATCACGGCAGCGCCATGTTACCACGACGGACAAAAGGACCAGCAAAACAATACCGGGCACGAACCCGGCCGCAAAGGTTCGCGACACCGGTACATCGGTCAGTGCGGAAAACAGAATTGCGGCATTCGAGGGAGGGATCAGAGATTCGAGGAATGCCGCGGACGCAGCCAGTACGATGACAAAAGGCTTGGGATAGCCCTGTTCGACCATCTTGGGGATCATGATGGTGCCTACGGCGGTAATTGCCGCCAGAATTGACCCGCAAAAAGCGGCGAAAAACCCCATGGCCAGAATCATGGCGAGACCCAATCCGCCGGGCAGATGGCCGACCAGAGTGGTTGCAAAATGCACGAGCCGCGCGGCTGCACCACCACGCAGCATCACCATGCCGGTGAATATGAAAAGCGGAACCGCGATCAGGACATGTTTGGTCATGGAACCAAAAGACACCTGGATCAGGGTCGACCAGGGCAGTTTCATCCCCCAAATCGCGACGGAAGCACTTCCCAGCCCAAAGACCATGAAAATGGGAACCGACAACAAAAGCAAAAGCATGGACAGCAGTGTGGCGGCGGCATTCATAGTGTCTTTTCTTCCCTGAGCCAGAGATCACGCAGAGCTTCCAGCCAAAGCTCCACCGAAAAAAGTGTCAGTATGGCAAAGCCCGTGGGAAAGGCCAAATACATCCACCAGATCGGCAATTCGATTTCCAACTCCATCATTTGACCGAGGTTGCGGAACAACGTCACAGCCTCATTCCCGGCCTGGACGAATATCAGGGAACCGACAATCATCAGAGTGTATACAAAGAGCTTTAGATAGAGCGCAGCTTTGCCGCGAAGAAACGTCGGCAGCAGATCGACCTGAATATGCGACCCCGAGCGCAGAAGCGGCCCAAGCAGGGGAAACACCATCCATGGAACGAGCGCAGGTGGCAGTTCAATGAACCAGTCATAACCCGTGCCGCTTGCGTAACGTGTCACTGCGCTGGCCGTCAGGGCCAGAACCATCACTGCAGCCAAAGCGGATGAAGTCACCGCGGTGAGTTTCTCGAGGGCGCCGTTGACGATGCGAAACAGCGACAGGATGGGAGTCATAGGCAGTTCGCCCTGCTGGTATTTGGCCGAATGCCTGCAAACCGGGTGCGGGCATTCAGATCAATGGCTTCAGCTCGATCAGAATTTTGACGCGGCTTCGAGCACTTCGGAGTCGACGGTCTCGGCGATGACCGGCATGACCTTTTCGCTCATCAGATCATTGAATTCGGAAAGGCTGTCCCCTTCAAGCACAGTAACTATGCCACCGCGTTCCTGGAATTCGGCCAGCGTTTCTTCGCCGGTTTCAAGAATCCGGTCGGTCGAGATTTGTCCAACTTCCCGGCCAACATCGACTAGCAGTTGCTGAAGATCGTCGGGCAGTCCGTTGAACCATGTCTTGTTGGCCATGATGTAGGCATCGGCATAGTACTGGTAAGGCTTCTGGGCATGGGTCAGGAACTCCCACCAACTGAACGCACGAATGGAGCCCGGTGGGCTGTTGATGGTGTCAATCATTCCGGTTTGAAGGCCTGAATAGACCTCGCCCGTGGGCATCGACACGGTGTTGGCCCCGAGCGCCTCCCACATGGGGCGTTCCGCCCCGATCAGCGCACGTGCCTTCAGGCCGGACATCGAGCCCACACCATCCAGTTTTTTTGAAGAGAATGTCATTACCGGACCTACTGGATCGTACATCAGGTTGATGGTGTTGGACTTCGTCGTGATGTCATCCCAGACAGCCTTGCCGACCGGGTCGCTCTGGAAAAACGCGCGTTGCTCGTCGTAACTGTCGAACATCCCGGTTATCGAGACGACATTGAAGTTCTTGTTGATCGGCGGGAAGGATACCACCGCGACGATGCCCCCCATTTCGACCGCGCCAGAAGTAACGGCGCCAAGTTGTTCGCGTATCCCAAAAAGCTGCCCGGACGGGAAATAGTCGATGCGCAATCGCCCTTCGGCGCGTTTGTTGACTTCGTCGGCAAACATTTTTGCGTGGATCGCGCTATGGTGCGTTGGCCCCCAATGTACGGACAGCCGAGCCGTATATTCTTGCGAAGTTGCGCCCCCTGCAGAAATCAGAGAAGCCACTGCAGCCGCGAGAACGGCACGGCTCAATCTCGGTTTGTCGATCATCATGTAAGCCTCCCTAGCTTGCTGGCCCGCAAATCGGAATGTCGCGGGTGTAGTGGGCCTTCATGCTGGTCAACATCCACTGCACGTGCCCGCATAATGCGAAATCGTAACGTGGGAACGGCTCTACCAACTAATCAAATCGAAGTAGGGACTCATTTGAAAGTTCTATGATTCCGACCTGACATAGATTCAACGCATGAGTTCGGCACGTTTTTTGATTGGTCGATGCCGGAAGGGAGTCTGTAGGGTTGGGGTCCAGAATCCGCCGATCAAGGACTGCTCAACGCAATGGCGCAATCACCAAGCCGGGTATTTTCAACGGAGGACGCGCAAAGACTGGCCAAGCGTCGCCTTCCGAAGCTGGTTTTTGACTTTGTTGATGGCGCGGCAGGCCGCGAAATTGGTAACTCGCGCAACCAATCCCGGTTTGACGCAATCATGTTGCAGCCTCGGGTCATGGAGAATGTTGCGAACCGTACCACACGCACGGAACTGTTCGGTCAGGCGTATGGTCTGCCGCTCGGCATTGCGCCAATGGGCATGTGCAACCTGATTTGCCCCG
Organism: uncultured Rhodobacterales bacterium; assembly: GCA_964351155.1. Classification (GTDB taxonomy): domain Bacteria; phylum Pseudomonadota; class Alphaproteobacteria; order Rhodobacterales; family Rhodobacteraceae; genus CAYGNE01. The sequence goes on from CAYGNE010000059.1 coordinate 3,582, forward strand.
ACGCCGACCGAATACTGGCCGAGGCCGCAAAGGCTTTTGACATTCCGGTTTGCCTGTCGTCGGCGGGATCCAGTACAATCGAGGATATGGTGTCCTGGGCAGGATCACAGGCGTGGTTCCAGCTCTATTTCGGGCAATCTGAACAGGCGTCGTTGGCGATGGTCGAACGTGCGCGTAAGGCCGGGTACGAAACGCTGGTTCTGACGGTGGATGTGCCACAGGTTTCGCGTCGGGTGCGGGATCTGCGCAATGGTTTCAACATGCCGTTCAGGATGACGCCAAGGGCGTTCTGGGACTTTGCGACACATCCGCGTTGGTCGCTTCGCACTCTGAGAGTTGGCGCGCCCAGCCCGAAGAACTTCAGCGACATTGACGGCAGAAACAATTTCGATCGTGGAGCCAGCAGGGCGGGCGCCAATTGGGAGTTTCTGCTGACCCTGCGGGAAGCCTGGCCCGGAAAACTGATCGTCAAAGGCGTTACATCGGGTGAAGATGCGCTTCAAGCACACAGGTGCGGCGCTGATGCGATCTATGTCTCAAACCATGGTGGGCGTCAGTTGGACAGCGCCCCAGCGGCAATTGATCTTTTGCCGATAATCCGCGAGGTTGTCGGTCCGGAAGTGACACTGCTTTTTGACAGTGGTGTCCGCAATGGGGAAGATGTCGTCAAAGCACTGGCGCTTGGCGCGGATTTCGTGATGATCGGGCGTCCCGCGCTCTATGCATTGGGAGCGGATGAGGCGACAGGGCTGCAGTCCCTTCTGGATTGTTTTTCAGAGGATATCGACGTGGTTCTTGCGCAGCTTGGTGAGCGTTCTGTTGAAGATCTCGGTGCGCACAACCTTTTCCGGCCATTCGATGCAAAGAAGGCTGCAGCAGTGCGTTTTTCTGGCAGCTGTTCATAACCTCGGGCGAAGCACTACAGATCGCCACGGAAAATCTGCATTCCTGCGGCGGGAAAGGCGGGCCAGGTGACAAGCCTCGAGCATGGACAACATACGGGTTTGAACAATCGCGCCGAGGCCTCTCGCAGACACACTTGGCAGCGCAAAAACAACATGGATCGCATCCAACCACCGTCCTGTTTCGCCTCTAGCGCAACCGACTTTCATCCAGCCTTTATCGTCACTCCCGCGCGGCTGCCTTCGATCTTTTGACCGTACATGCATACGGGCGATCGCCTTGAAATTAGCGCATAGGCCCGCTCATGCCGATAAATGAAATCAACCTGACATTGCCTTCAGATCGATCCGGCAAACGATTGTGAATCCGTTCTTGCACCCCGCGCGCTGTTCTCCAAAAAGATACCATGCTTGGGGAAATTGTGCACCATGCGCTTGGTTGTCGCGTCCCCCAGCTCGGTGTGCCGTTGAACCGTCGCTTTCGAGCACCAGATACCAGTACCGACATCACTCGCGTTGTCGATCGGAAAGCTGTTGATCTGCTTTGCGCGTCGCACTGCCCCAACTCCCGCTCGGCAAAAGTGTTCACCGCATGCCAGCTTGTGACGACGCCCGAAAAGCCGCACAGGCAAGCGAATATTGTAAGGGGTCTTTTGCGAGGTTTTGGCTATTTCTGCCGAGTCCTGCGCGAATGCTCACGCCACTTCCAGCAAGCTTTCGCGCAAGGCACTGTAAGTAGGTCATGCTTTTCAGGCAGTCTTGGCGACCCCGGCAGGATTCGAACCTGCAACCTGCCCCTTAGGAGGGGGCTGCTCTATCCAGTTGAGCCACGGGGTCGACGCGTTCCTCATAACCGGGAAAAAATGGATTGTCATGGGGTTTGCGCTGTGGTTGATCCTGATCGCATGTTCGCGATAACATCACGGCATCACTTGCAGAAAGTTCCACTAGTGTCGCTTGATTCAAAACGCCCGCTGACCCTTCGTGATGTATCCGAAGCGTCAGGCGTATCCGAAATGACCGTCAGTCGCGTCCTGCGGAACCGCGGTGATGTTTCCGAGGCAACCCGAACCCGCGTTCTGGCGGCGGCCAAAGAGCTTGGCTATGTGCCCAACAAAATCGCCGGTGCGCTGGCATCCAGCCGGGTCAATCTGGTGGCCGTGATCATCCCGTCGCTGTCGAACATGGTGTTTCCCGAGGTTCTGACCGGTATCAACCAGGTGCTCGAGGACACCGAACTGCAACCGGTTGTCGGAGTCACGGATTACCTTCCGGAAAAAGAGGAAAAGGTCCTTTACGAGATGTTGTCCTGGCGCCCTTCGGGCGTGATCATCGCGGGGCTTGAGCATTCTGACGCCAGCCGCGCAATGTTGAAAGCTGCCGGAATCCCGGTGGTCGAAATCATGGACACCGACGGGACACCGGTGGACGCCATGGTCGGCATTTCCCACCGCCGCGCGGGCCGTGAGATGGCGCAGGCGATTCTGAAGGCCGGTTATCGCCATATCGGGTTCATGGGCACCAAGATGCCGCTGGACCACCGCGCCAGAAAACGGTTCGAAGGCTTTACCGAATTTCTGGCCAAAAACGGTATCGAAATCGAGGACCGTGCGTTTTACTCCGGCGGCTCAGCTCTGGCCAAGGGTCGCGAAATGACCCAAGAGATGCTGGAACGATCTCCAGAGCTCGATTTTCTCTATTATTCCAATGATATGATCGGTGCCGGCGGGCTACTTTATCTTTTGGACCAAGGCATCGATGTGCCGGGACAGATCGGGTTGGCCGGGTTCAATGGCGTCGAATTGCTGCAGGGGCTTCCACGCAAGCTTGCAACGATGGACGCCTGCCGCTTGGAAATCGGTCGCAAGGCGGCCGAAATTATCGCGGAAAGCCTGCGAAACCCGGATCACAAAGAACGCAATGTAACTTTGACTCCAAAGATTGCTTATGGCGATACTCTGAAGCGGCGATGACCCTGGCAAGACTGGACAATCGGTCGGCACGCCGGGTGTTCATGGACCGACATGCCTTGATCGAGCAGCCATCCGGACCTGCCAGGAGCAATGATCTTCTGGACCTGATTCACCGGCTGGGTTTTGTGCAGCTGGACAGTATCAACACCGTCGCGCGTGCGCATGACATGATCCTGTTTTCGCGACGATCCGCTTACCGCGCAAAAGACCTGAAACATCTATATGAGACAGACCGCGCACTGTTCGAGCATTGGACGCATGACGCCGCGGTTATTCCGATGGCGTTCTATCCGCATTGGCAATTGCGGTTTCAGCGCGACGCTGAAATGCTGCGAAGGCGTTGGCGCAACTGGCGGCGGGACGGGTTCGAAGCCCGGTTTGACACCGTTTTGCAGCATATCCGCGAGCAAGGGCCCGTCTGTTCCAGCGATGTTGGAACAGACGAGAAAAAGGGCAGCGGCGGCTGGTGGGACTGGCATCCTTCCAAGACGGCGCTGGAATACCTGTGGCGCAGCGGCGCGCTTACCGTGGTCGGCCGCAATGGATTTCAGAAACGCTATGACCTGACCGAACGCGTGATCGACGAACTGACCCACCACCATACCGATACTGCAGAAACGGTTGATTGGCTGTGCAACGCCGCGCTTGACCGGCTGGGGTTTGCCACTTCGGGCGAAATCGCGGCGTTCTGGGACACCGCCACCCCGGCCGAGGCCAAGGCATGGTGCGCGGAACAACTGTCCCGTGGCCTTGTCGTTCCCGTCGACATCGCCTCTCAGGATGGGAAACTACGCCGCTGCTTTGCCCGCCCGGGAATCGAAGATACGGCGGCGAGTATTTCGGCACCACCCGGTCGGATTCGCGTGCTGAGTCCGTTTGACCCGGCCCTCCGAGACAGGGCGCGGGCACAGCGTCTGTTCGGGTTTCACTACAGGATCGAGGTCTTTGTTCCCAAAGCGAAACGCACCTACGGTTATTATGTATTCCCGCTCCTGGAAGGTGATCGGCTGATCGGCCGGATCGACATGAAGGCGGAGCGTGATAAGGACCGGCTTTGGGTCCGGGCCATGTGGCCAGAAAGGAATTTGCGCTGGTCCGACGCCCGCACGCGCCGACTGCAATCTGAATTATCCCGCGTTGCCCGTTTCGCCGGGGTGAGCGACGTGGATTTTGCGTCCGATTGGCTACGCAGCGCAGTCTGATCGGCCCGAAAAGGTTAGTGTTTTCTGCTTTGAATCGCGGGGCTCACTGCGCCGCGGATTTCCTTGACAGGATCATATCCGGCAAGACCATCGCTTCGATCAGTTCCTTACACAATCCGTTGCAATCCGTGCAACCGACACAGGGGCCGGTCAGTTTGGACAGCTCGTTCGACAGTGCGACGGTCCGGGGGGCTGCGGCAACAAGGCGGTGAATATTCATATCAATGGCTCCGTTACAAAAAATATGGCACAAAACTTTAAAAATGGAAGCACGACAATGGCCGTTGCCCACACATGCTAGCACAACTTCACCGAATTGAACAAATTTTTACCCGGCACAGTTGACCCGTGCGTAACCCATGCATCTGATATGGCCACAGTTCCCGAATGCCGGCCCATGATCTCATTGGCGTTTAGGGATTGAAACAAAAAGCTTTTTCGTCGTTGGGACGGTAAACCTTGCTGGCGCAAACAGCAATGGCAGGCGACTCTGCTCAAATGGCACCGCAAAGTTCAACCTGCGAATCAATCTGGCAACAGGAACAGTGTAATGGCCGGAAACAGGACCAGAATAACCACCCGGATCAGGTCGGATCCAACAAAGAACATCACGGCCTTGTAGGTCTCGGCCATCGGTGTGCGCCGGTCCATTGCGTTGATGATGAAGAGGTTCATGCCAACCGGCGGCGTGATGAGGCCAACCTCGACGACAATCAGAACCAGGATTCCGAACCATATGGCCACATGTTCCGCGCTCATCCCGAAATCAAGCACGCTGATCACCGGAAAGAAGATTGGGATCGTCAACAGGATCATCGACAAGCTGTCCATGAGGCAGCCGAAAATCAGGTAGAAAATCAGGATCAGTGACAGAACTGTCCATGGGCTGAACTCTTGTCCCACCACATAGTTCGACAATTCCTGCGGTACCTGCGTCAGGGCCAGAAAACCATTGTAAAACCCGGCTCCCAAAACGATGAAGAAAACCATCGCGGTCGAGCGCGCCGTAACCAGAAAGCTTTCCACCAACGTGGTCAGGTTCAACCCTCTGTTCAACAGGGCGATGACCCCTGTTCCCGCCGCGCCGACGGCGGCTCCTTCGGTGGGTGTGAACCACCCCAGATAAATGCCTCCGACGACAAGACCGAAGACCAGAAGAACCGGCCAGACATGAATCAAGGCCTGGAACCGTTCCCTGTAAGGAACAGGCGGGCGCGTTCCGGCAGATTCCGGGTAAAGTCGCACATAGGCCGATATGGCGATAACATACCCCAATGCGGCCAAAAGCCCGGGAATGAAGGCAGCCAGAAACAGCTTGGCGATGTTCTGTTCTGTCAGGATGGCATAGATCACCAGAACAACGGAGGGTGGGATCAGAATGCCCAGCGTTCCACCGGCCGCCAGAGTGGCCGTGGAGAACCCGCCTGCATATCCGTATTGCCGCAGTTCAGGCAAAGCGACGCGCCCCATCGTGGCTGCCGTCGCAAGCGACGAGCCGCAGATGGCACCAAAACCGGCGCATGCCCCGATCGAGGCCATCGCGACACCGCCCCGACGATGGCCGAGAAAGCCTTCGGCAGCCTTGAACAACGCAGATGACATGCCACCCAAGGTCGCAAAATGCCCCATCAACAGGAACATCGGGACAATGGTCAGCGAGTAGCTGGAGAAGGTCGTGAATGTCTCGTTCTTCAGGCGGGAAAACGCCACGTTCGTGCCGTCCGTGACGATGATCAACCCGATGAGGCCGACAACGAACATTGCGAGCCCGATTGGAACCCGCAAAAAGATCAGAACCATCAACGCCGGAAAAGACGCGATACCGATTTCAAGCGAGGTCATGGCGTTGTCTCCACGCCGTCCCAGAGAATGATCCGTCCGGTCGTAAACTCATAGGTCCGCACCATCGCAACGTAGATGCCGACAATTGCCGATACGACCGCACCGGTAAAACTGGCTGCATAGGCCCACCAGATCGGAAACTGCAACAGAAACGTCGTTTCGCCATAGCGCATCTTGCTTGCCATGCCGTCGTACAGCTTCCATGAAATGAGAACCAGAACGGCCGCGAAAACGATTTCAGTCACCATCCGCAGGAACCGGTTCACTCGCCCGGAAAACAGGTTGGTCACAAGATCGACCGACGCATGACCAGCGGTGATCTGGCACAGCGGAATGAACGCGAAAATCGCAAATGCAACGCCGGATTCGACAAGCTCGAAATCCCCGTTCACCGGACCCACGCCCAGCCCGATCATCGCGTTCGAAAACCCCGGCGCAATCCCTTGCATGAAATCACCATGAAAGAATCCGTTCAGCAAACGACCAATGATCGAGACACAGGTCAGGAGTATCAGGAATGATAGAACGAGACCGCCCAGAACCGCCATGACCCGGGCCAGTCCCATCATGAATCTTTGCATTTCCAAACCTTGTTTTTGCCTGGATACGACAAGGCCGCGATGGGAAACCACCGCGGCCTGCACCCAAGTACCCGTATTACTCGGTATACTTTTCGATCAGCATCCGGGCTTCGTCGATCAACGCCTGACCATCGATCCCCTTGCTGTTCATGTCAGTGACCCACTCGTCATAGATGGGTTGACTTGCGTCTCTCCAGATCGCGGTTTCCGCCTCGTTGAGGGTGATGATATTGTTGCCGCGGTCAGCCGCCAACTGGCGCGCCGGGCCGTCCGAATCCGCTTGCGTGCCACCGGCAAAGACCGAGAACTCCAGACCTGAATTGTCGTCGATCACCTTTTTCAGGTCATCCGGCAGACTATCATACTTCTCCTTGTTCATAGCCAGAACAAAGGTCAGCACGTAAAGCGCATTGCCCGTGAATTCCGTATGGTTGGATACAAGTTCGGGGACCTTGAGGGCTCCTGTTACTTCCCACGGGATGGTCGTGCCGTCGATCACACCCTTGGACAACCCTTCGGGGACCGCAGGCACCGGCATGCCGACCGGCGTCGCGCCCAGTTTCGTCAGAAGTGCGTTGATCGAACGGGACCCGCCGCGGATCTTGAGACCCTGCAAATCGTCCGGTGTTCTTACCGGTTTGTTCGAATGGATCAGACCGGGACCATGGACCCAGGTACCCAGGATGTGAACGTCCTTGAACTCGGTATCCTTCCAGTGCTTGTCGAACATTTCCCAGTAAGCGCGGCTCATGGCTCTGGCGTTCGTCATCATGAACGGCAGTTCAAAAACCTCGGTGCTTGGGAAGCGGCCCGGTGTATAACCGACCACCGTCCAGACGATGTCAGCCACACCGTCTATGGCCTGATCCATGAGTTCCGGCGGCCGTCCACCCAGTTGCATCGACGGAAAACGGTCGATCTTGATCCGACCATCCGAATCCTGTTCGACCTTGTCCGCCCAGACATCCAGAATCAGTTTTGGTACATTCGCCTGCGCTGGCAGGAACTGGTGCAGCTTCAGCGTGACCTCCTGGGCCACTGCCGGGGCTGGGCCGATCCCCGCCGACAATGCGGCGATAGCCGCCGCTGCCGCAACGCCAAGCAGCTTTCTGCGGTGTGTCATGTATTCTCTCCCTGTTGCGAACAATATTCCATTGTTAGGATGTTTTTGTCTCAATCGGCAACTCCCTGCGACCATCCGCGCGATCGATTGCAACCATTGACCAGCAAAGATTCCGGCACCGTCCCCAACCTCGCGTTCTGGCTTTTGTCGCGCGGCTTGTCTCAGTCTGCCCCGATTGTCAGATGGATCGGGTCCAGACCTTCGATACCCCCCTCGATAATGTCTCCGGCGACAACGGGGCCGACACCGGCAGGTGTGCCAGTCATGATCAGATCGCCGGGCCGCAGGTGGTAGAAACCAGAGAGATGCGACACGATTTCATCCGATTTCCAGATCATCTCGGACAGTGATGCGTCCTGTCGGATTTCTGCATTCACCGACAGATGAATGCGCTGATTGTCAATTGCGGCCATGTCAGAAATCTTCGTCAACCGCGCAAACACTGCCGAATTCTCGACATCCTTGCCCAGAGACCAAGGGCGCTGTTTCTTCCGTTCGCTCAGTTGCAGGTCCCGGCGGGTCATGTCCAACGCACAGCCACAGGCAAAGATCGCGGACTGAGCTTCTTTCCTGTCAACGTCGAACACCGGCGATCCAATCGCCAGCACCAGTTCCATTTCGTGGTGAAAATTGCTGGTCCCCGGCGGGTAGGGCACGGTTGCGCCGCTCAGAACAGCCGAGGCCGGCGATTTTGTAAAGTAAAAGGGCTTCTCCCGATCCACTTCGACACCCATTTCGGCCGCGTGCGCCGCATAGTTGCGCCCCACACAGAAAATTCTGCCGATTGGATAAGACAAGGTTTCGCCCCTGACCGGAATTTCCGGCACCTTGGGCAGGTCAAACAAGCTGTTGGTCATTTCGATTTCTACCCGAGAGAGTTCTGCGCGCACAGATTGTCAGCGTCTCTGACCGAAGACCAGAAGATATCGCTGCAATGCTGCCCGTTGCCGACACGCGACCAGGTTTTGCAAAGGGAAACTTGGAATTGGGGACGTCCCGGAACAGGTCGGTTTCAGACATACAAGGTGTGGAAACATGGAACATGAAAACTTGCAAGACCACCCGGTGCGTTCAAAGTTCAGAAACGTCCAAGAGCAATTTTCCAAGGTACAGAAACCGGCACCGGCGGCATCAAGGAAAGTAGCTTCGCACCAGAGCGCTTGCAATCAGGCTCCATCCGTCGGCGACAACAAAGAACGCCAGTTTGAACGGGAGCGAGACGATTGCCGGAGGAACCATCATCATGCCCATTGACATCAGTATTGCAGCGACCACCAGATCGATGATCAGAAAAGGCAGAAAGACCAGAAACCCAATCTGGAACGCGCGGGCAATCTCGGACAACAGAAAACTGGGTATCAGAACGGACAATGGCGCATCCGGACCCGATTGAATCGTTTCGGCATCCGGCCTCAGTTCGGCCATCGCGCGAAAGGTATCCTGATCCACCCTCGCCGCCATGAAAAAACGAAACGGCTCAAGACTTCTCCCGATGGCCTCTTCCGCTTCGATCTGTTCGTCCATCAGCGGGCTTATCCCGTTTTCCCAGGCTTCGCTGAAGACGGGTTCCATTACAAAATAAGTGAGAAACAGGGCAAGGCTGACAATCAGCATGTTGGGCGGCGACTGCTGCAAGCCGA
>CAYGNE010000059.1:12854-17330 GCA_964351155.1 uncultured Rhodobacterales bacterium
CTTGCCTCAGGATCGCCAGAACGGTAACCAGGAACGGAAAACAGGTGATCATGATGGCCAGCCCGGGCGCGAGGCTGAGAACCGTAATCAGCAGAATGATCTGAATGGAGCGCGCCGAAATCGACGTCCCGTCACCAAGCGAAAGCGAAATATCCTGCGCCAAAGCCGCATCTGCGGTTGCTGTCAGCGCCAGAATGGCAACCGCCACCGCCCAAAGCAGTTTTGCCTGTATCATTCCAACCCGTTCTGGAATTCGGCAATTTCAGTCAGTCGAACCGCAAGCTGTCCGGAATTTTCACCGCCGAGTTCCTCCAACTGACCGCGCGCAACCAACCGATCTCCGACGAACAATTCCACGGGGTCTTCGACGCGCTTGTCCAGTGTCAGAACCGCGTTCTCGCCAAGATTGACGAGGTCGCGAATGAGTGGCCTGGCCTTGCCTACCGAAACGGTGATTTCGATCGGAACTGAGACGAACGGATTGTTGTGCTCGGTTTTCGGCGTCTTTTCAGCATGGTCATCCACGACGGGTTTCCTCCGTTAAGCTGTAAAAGAACGCATCAACCGACTCGTGCAGTTTCGACATCAGGTGATCCGCGTCGATCTCGCGTTCTTTTCGACCAATCTTCAGCCGGATCTGGCCGGGACCAAGGTCATCGTTTTCAACAATTTCCACCGACATCGGCAAATTTCCTTGAACGGCCGGCTTCAGAGCCGGACTCGCACCGGAAGGCACCAACAGCAACAAGGGTTCATCGACCTGACCGCGCGCCATTTCACAACATTCATCGACAATCTGCATGCCAACAGTTTGCATCATCGCCTCGGGCAACACGGTTTCCAAAAGCGTTTGAAACACCGGCTCGACCGCACCAATCATCTGTTTCAGGGCTTCTTGATAGGTAAAGGAGAAATCCTCCAGGCTGTTGGCAAGCTCTCCGGTAACGCGCGATTGATCCTTGGCCTGAGCACGGATGGCATCATCCCAACCTGCGGTGTAACCCTGTTCGAAAGACGCAAGCCGGATATCTTCGATTCCGTCTTCGCTCAGCAACTTCAGGGGTAGCTCCGCCTTGTCCGGAACGCTGAAATCCTCCAGTAAGTGGGAAATCGTCATCACACCTTCTCCTCGCTTTCCTCAAGCCAACTGCGCAGTATCTCCACGGTTTCCTCCTGCCGGTCGCCGATCATTGACCGAAGACGTTCAACCGGAGACGCGCCGCCATCTGCGAGTGCCGGCAGACCTGTGTCTGACCGTCCATCGTCGGAGGCCCCACTCATGGTTATGAACCCTTCGGACTGACCGTCATCAATTTCGCCAGTCAGAACAGGCCCGCCCCGGATGTCTGCTTGGGACGCGTCCCTCTCCTCGCCGGTGCCGGCGAAGCCGAGTTGCGGAACACTTGCAGGTTTCGTCAGTATTGGTCGCACAACGAACAACCCGAGAACCAGCGCGACGAGCGCCAGCGACCCCATCTGGATCAGGGACATGATGTCGAGATTCAGATTTTCGAAGAACCCGGATGCGCCCGTAGTGCCCAGCGGCTCCACATTCGGCATCTCCATGGATTTCAGTGTAATGACATCGCCCCGGTCCGCGTCAAATCCAACGGCAGACGAAACCAGATCGCGAAGAGCCGCGAGTTCCTCTTCGGATCGCGGCGCAAAGGTTGTCGTGCCGTCTTCTTTGGCTTCCGTTAAACCATTGACCAGAACGGCAACGGTCAGGCGCTTGATCGCTCCCGGTGCGCGCAGAATCTCATGCTCGGTTTCGGAAACCTCATAGTTGATCCGCTCACGCGTCTCGCTGGCCTGGGCCTTGGAACCTTCCCCGGCGGCACCGTCTCCGTCGGGCAGGTTGGACGCAACCGTGACTTCGCCCCCGGCCGCGTTCGACGACGAGTCAGTCCGCTCCTCGGTGTCGGTGCTGATTGCCACCCGGCTTTCCGGGTCAAAACGCCGCTCCCGGATCGATTCCGTCTGGGTTACGGTATCCACGCTGACTTCTACGACCGCATTGCCCATCCCGACACGGGCCTCGACCAATCGTAGCACCCTGTCGCGCAACAGTTTTGCCCGGTCATCCGCCGTGCTCGGTGCCGAAGCCGTGTCAGCCGGTCCGATCAGCACCCCGTTTGCGTCGATAATGGCCACGTTCTCGACCGACATCCCGGCCACCGCAGACGCGACCAGAAATCTCAGCGCATTTGCCTGGACTGGCGTAATCGGTGCCCCGGATGGAACCACCGACACGGAAGCCGTGGGGTCAACGCTGCGCGAAAAGGGGTTGGAGCCGTTATTGGCGATATGGACCCGGGCCTGGGCAACGTGAGGACTGGCCACGATCGTACGCGCCAGCTCACCCTCTTTCGCCCGCCAGTAGGCCGCGTCGAACATCTGCGAGGTCGTGCCAAAGCCGTTAAGCGAGTCAAGGAGCTCGTACCCGCGACCGCCGTTCGCCGGCAACCCTTCGCTTGCGAGGGTCATGCGAAGCTCGTCCCGCTGATTCGCAGGCACATAGATCGATCCGCCGCGCACTTCAAAAAGCGTTCCGCGCTGTTCAAGCGCACGGACGACATCACCAGCCGCGCCGTTCTCCAACCCGGCATATAACAGTTTCATCGACGGCGATGCCGCCATTCGCGACATGGCCACAAGGCTTACGAGCAAGGCTACGCCTGCCAGAACCACCACAATCTGCTTGCGTCTGTCCAATCCAACCCAAACGGTTTTGATGTACTGCACAATGTCCTCCGTCTCGCCGACGTTCTGCCAACGTTCTCTCATGTTTGATCGATTGGCCTTAACAATCGGTTAGTCCCTGCAGGGTTATCAAGACTGCGAACGATGCGAGTGAAGATGCGATGACTGATGCAGTTGCAGAGACGCCGGAGGAACCGGCAAAGCCCAGTAAGTTGCCCCTGATTCTAGGGCTTGTCCTGGCCTTGGCCGGCGCAGGCGGAGGATTCTTTGCCGTTTCTTCCGGCATGTTGTTTCCGGGTCATTCGCCGGCGGAACATGCCAGTGCAACGGTTGCGCCCGACGCGCTTCCGGATGTTGTCTTTCTTGAGATCGAACCGATCATGATTTCGCTGAGCGGCAACCGGAACGTCCAGCACTTGCGGTTCCGCGGCCAGCTCGAGGTCGAAGCTTCATACAGCAGTGACGTGGAACACATCATGCCCAGAGTTGTTGATGTCCTGAACAGTTATCTGCGTGCGCTTGAATTGCAGGACCTGCAGGACCCGCTGGCTCTGCCGCGTCTGCGGGGGCAAATGCTGCGCCGCGTACAGGTCGTGGCAGGCAAGGGTCGAATCAGGGATCTCCTGATCATGGAATTTGTACTGAACTAGGAGGCGACGGTGGAACTGATCGCAGATATTCTTCTTGTGGCGGGCGCGCTTGGCGCCGGTTTTTACTGCTTTGTCCTGGCCCGCAGACTGAACCGTTTCAACGATCTCGAAAAGGGCGTGGGAGGTGCAGTTGCCGTCTTGTCCGCGCAGGTCGACGATTTGAGCAAGACGCTGATCGCGGCCCGTGACGCCTCTGACGGATCCAACGCCGCGCTGGACGATCTCACCGGGCGCGCCGAAGCGGTTGCCGCTCGCCTGGAATTGCTGATGGCGTCGTTGCACGACATTCCTGAAGGCGAGCCGAAAACCAAAATTGACGAGGCAAAACAACCGGAGGCGCCACCTCGCAAATCGGCGCCACCGCAATCCAAGGACGGACCCATGTTCATGCGGCATGAACGCAGTCAGCCGAGGGTGACGTGATGAGCAGGTCAACGGGCAAATCCCGCTCAAAACGACTTCGCGGCGGAGCGCTGTTCATCATTTCGATGCTGATGATCGGATCGGCCATACTGCGGGTAGGCATGCAGGCCGGACCGGCGATTGCCCGGGAGGCCATGCACAAACCAAAACTGGAAGAGCCTCTCGTGGAAGCAGAGCAGGCCCCGACTCTGGTGCCCGCGGATCTGCAAGACCTCCTGTCAGCACTGCAGAAGCGGGAACAGATCCTGAAAAAAAAAGAGGTCATGATGCAGGATCGGGCCAAAGCGCTGGAAATCGCCGAAAAGGCGATTGACCAGCGGCTCGAGGCGCTGAAATCTGCCGAAGAACAGTTGGCGGCCACCCTGGCACTTGCGGATGTCGCGTCGGAAGACGATCTGACACGGCTGACGTCTGTTTACGAGAAAATGAAGCCGAAACAATCTGCCAAGCTTTTCGAAGAGATGGACCCCGAATTCGCGGCCGGATTCCTGGCTAGAATGCGTCCGGAGGCGGCCGCCAACGTCATGGCCGGTCTCAGCCCGATGGCAGCCTATTCCATCAGCGTGGTACTCGCTGGCCGGAATGCATCGGTGCCCAAGGAATAATCCTGGCGCTGACTCAGCGTTTATTAAGGCGTTCACGCCAGACTGATCCAAAGTTCAGCAGAATGGAGTCGCGGAATGATCGGCATCATCGGCAT
>CAYGNE010000059.1:17340-17709 GCA_964351155.1 uncultured Rhodobacterales bacterium
GGGGTGCCGCAACCGGCGCCTTCTTGATCAGCAATGACATGTCGGCGATCAAACACACGATCAAAGACGTCGGAAAAGTGTTCAAGGGGCCAAAATGGAAGCCCGAAGACTATCGCGACCTATTGTGCCTGTTGTTCGAATTGATCCGCATCGCGCGCCAGAACCCGGTCGAGGTCGAACAGCATATCGAGGACCCGGAGAACTCCTCGGTGTTCTCCAAGTACCCGAAGATTCAATCGGATCGCGAGGCGATCAACCTGATCTGCGACACGTTGCGTTCTGCGTCGATGAACTATGACGATCCGCATCAGGTCGAAGAGGTGCTCGACAAGCGGATGGAGGCGCATATGCACCATGCGCTGCATTCCA
>CAYGNE010000060.1:0-17538 GCA_964351155.1 uncultured Rhodobacterales bacterium
TGGAACCGTATGCCCTTGGCCAGAAGCGCATGGGTGCCGATGACGATATCCACCGTGCCGCGCGCCATGCCGTCCCGCGTCAGTTGCGCGTCCCTGGCCGACACAAAACGCGACAATTGCCGGACCTGAAACGGAAAGCCCCGGAACCGTTCGGCGAAGCTCGCGTAATGCTGACGCGCAAGCAGCGTCGTCGGCGCGATGATCGCCACCTGGACGCCGGACATGGCGGCGACAAAGGCGGCGCGCATCGCCACCTCGGTCTTGCCGAAACCCACGTCTCCGCAAATCAGCCGGTCCATCGGGGTGCCGCTGGTCATGTCGGCCAGAACGTCGGAAATAGCCGTCAGTTGATCATCGGTTTCCTGATAGGGAAACCGTGCCGAAAATGCCTCCCAGGCATGATGCTCGGCTTCGAGCACCGGGGCCTTGCGAAGCGCGCGTTCCGCCGCCACCCGGATCAGGCGATCCGCCATTTCGCGGATGCGTTCCTTCAGTTTGGCCTTCTTGGCCTGCCATGCTCCACCGCCCAGGCGGTCCAGCAACCCTTCTTCGTGGCCGTATCTGGACAGCAACTCGATGTTTTCAACCGGAAGATACAGCCGGGCGTCTTCGGCATAGTCAAGCAGCAGGCATTCATGGGCGGCGCCCGCCGCCGTGATGACCTCGAGGCCCTGGTAGCGGCCGATGCCGTGATCGACATGGACCACAAGATCGCCCGGTGAAAGCGATTGCGTTTCCGTGAGAAAGTTTTCCGCCTTGCGGCGTTTTCGGGCGGTTCGGATCAACCGGTCGCCCAGCACGTCCTGTTCGGCGATCACGGTCAGGTCAGGTGTTTCAAACCCGTGTTCCAGGGCCCAGACCGCCAGGTGCAGTCCGCGTTTGCCGATCCGGGTTGCATTTGGAACCGCGATGGTTTCCGCCAGCCCCTCGTCCTCGATCAAACCGGCAAGGCGTTCGCGCGCGCCTTCGGAATACGAGGCCACCACGACCGGGCCCTTGTCGAGCCGCGCGCGGATATGGTCGGCCAGCGCACCGAAAAGGCTGATCTTTTCCTGCTGCCGCTCGGGCGCGAAATTGCGCCCGATGCGACCGCCCGCATCGATGACGCCGGGACCGGATGAACGCGCGAGAGGGTGAAATTGCAAGACGCGCATATCGCCGGTTGCGGCCTCCCATGCCGCATCGTCGAGATACAGCAACCCGGGTGGGGCCGGTTTGTAAACGCTGTCGATCCGTGTCTTGGATTGCAGGGCGATGTGGCGGGTGTCGTATTGGTCCTGAATGCTGTCCCATCGCGACAACCGCGACGGTGTCACCTGATCATCCAGAGTGACCGTCACGCCGGGAAGGTAGTCGAACAGGGTTTCCAGCCGGTGATGAAAAAACGGCAGCCAATGCTCCAGCCCCTGATGCTTTCGCCCTGCGCTGACGGCTTCGTAGAGCGGATCATCGGTTCCGGCTGCACCAAACTCGATGCGATAATTCTGTCGGAACCGTGTTATTGCGGCCTCGTCCAGAATGACTTCGGATACCGGTGCGAGTTCGACGATCTGAAGCTTTTCGGTGGTACGTTGGGTCGCCGGATCAAACCGGCGCGCGCCATCCAGAACATCGCCAAACAGGTCGAGCCGCACCGGACCACCCTCACCCGGAGGAAAGATGTCGATGATCCCGCCCCGGATCGCATAGTCGCCGGGCTCCATTACCGTCGGACTTTGGGAAAACCCCATGCGGACCAGAAAGTCGCGCAGACCCGCTTCGTCGATCCGGTTCCCGACCTGGGCCGTGAATGCCGCCTCGCGCAGAACATCGCGCGCCGGAACCCGTTGGGTTGCCGCATTGAGCGTTGTCAACAGCACGAATTGCGTGGGAACCTGATGCACGAGTGCTGCCAGGGTTGCCATGCGCGCCGCGGAGATATCCGTGTTGGGTGAAACGCGATCATAAGGCAGACAGTCCCAGCCCGGGAAGATCAGCACAGGCATGTCGGGGGCGAAGAATTCCAGCGCCGAGCGCATCGCGGCCATGCGTTTGTCATCGCGGGCGACATGCAGGACCGGCGCACCGCTGCGCGCGATCTCGTCCAGGATCAGGCGGGCGTCATACCCTTCGGGCGCGCCGCCGACAGTGATATGTCCGGTTGATGTCATGTGATGGAACCCCCGTGTTGTGCTGGCGTTTCATCAACTGCCAAGTACGCCGATGGTGAGGTTCTGATACATGCCCCACAGCGCTGTGACAAAAATCGAGACCGTGCCGATTATCTGGGTATAGAGCCGGTGGCGGGACAGGCGTTTGCGCAGTAACTCGCCGGAACTGGATTCGCTTTCGATCAGCTTGGCGGTCGAGAGGCTGAGCGCACCGACCAGGCACATCGGAAACAACAACAGGAGCAACGCCTGGGCGAACTCGACCTGATACCAGATCGAC
This sequence comes from uncultured Rhodobacterales bacterium, assembly GCA_964351155.1. Lineage (GTDB taxonomy): Bacteria > Pseudomonadota > Alphaproteobacteria > Rhodobacterales > Rhodobacteraceae > CAYGNE01. The sequence continues at coordinate 2,431 of CAYGNE010000060.1, forward strand.
AGAACAGTCAGTCCGGACAGAACAAAGCAGATGAACCCGGTAATCCACATGCCCGAGATACGCGCAATGTTCAGAAGCCGGTTGACGTTCACACGGGTCATGTCTTCCAGATCGACCTCGGCCTGTCCGCCGACCCGACGGGCGCGCTGGACCATGTCAAAGGGCACACCCAGCACCCAATGGCTGGCGGATGACCACACAACGGCCAGCGCGATCCAATACCACAGGTTGGAAAAGGACCGCATATCGATCAGTTCGAAAACGGAAGAATACCAATCCACGTGCTTTGCCCTTCTTTGCCCGGTTTGCGAACCTGAATGGGCACCTTTGCGCGATGCCCTTGCCGGGAACGGCTTTCCATGCCACCCAATAACGGATTGTTCAAGGAGAGCCTGTGATGAATCCTGTTGTTGCACCGTTTCCGGCGGCTCGTTTGAGGCGCGCCCGTCAATCGCCGGCCATTCGCGGACTTGTGCGTGAGAACGCCCTCACGGTGGACGATCTGATCTGGCCTGTCTTTGTCCGGGCCGGCGAAGGGATCGAGGAACCCGTCCCCTCGATGCCCGGCGTGATGCGCCGCAGTGTGGACAAGGTTGTTGACGCCGCGCGCGAGGCGGCGGATCTCGGCATTCCGGCGATCTGCATCTTTCCCTATACGGGCATCGAGGAACGGACCGAAGACTGTGCCGGGGCGTGGGACCCGGACAACCATGCCAACCGGGCGATCCGGGCGATCAAGGCAGAGGTTCCCGGAATTGCCGTCATGACCGACGTTGCGCTGGACACCTACAATATCAACGGCCACGACGGGTTTGTTGTGGATGGCGAGATAATCAACGACGCCACGATCGAAGCGTTGGTCAGGATGACATTGGCACAGGCCGATGCGGGTGCAGATATCATCGGCCCCAGCGACATGATGGATGGCCGGATCGGCGCAATGCGGGCCGCATTGGAGCATGCGGGCCACCAGAACGTGATGATCCTGAGCTATGCAGCCAAATACGCCAGCGCATTCTACGGTCCCTTCCGGGATGCGGTTGGCGCATCAGGAGCACTGACCGGCGACAAGAAGACCTATCAGATGGATCCGGGAAACTCGGACGAGGCGCTGCGATTGATCCAGCGTGACCTGTCAGAAGGCGCGGACATGGTCATGGTCAAACCCGGACTGGCCTATCTGGACATCTGCAGACGGGTGAAGGACACGTTTGGTGCGCCGACTTTCGCCTATCAGGTCAGCGGCGAATACGCGATGATCAAGGCGGCAGCGCAAAATGGCTGGATCGACGAAAAAAATGCTATGATGGAAAGCCTTATGGCATTCAAGAGAGCCGGATGCGATGGCATCCTGACCTATTTCGCACCCGAGGCGGCAAGGCAGCTCAATGCCTGACGCCCCGGATTTCCGCCCCTCCGGGCTTGTAATCGTTAAGAAATGAGGCAAACTTTCCCGAACTTGGCCGGAGAAAGACAAACCGGCATGTGTTTGCTGATTGGCTCTTGGAGCGTCCGCTCGCTCTAAAGTGTCTGGTTGAGTGCAGTCCCGCGCTTTGCGGCCTGCCAGGTCAAAAGAGGACTGGTTTGGATGAGCGGTACCGGAAATTCTGTTGTTTCTGTTCTTGCGACCGGTGATCAAAGGATCGACGGTATTCTTTACGATCGGGCGTGGTCCGACGCTGTTGTGACCTATAGTATGCCCACGTCCGCTTCGACGTATGGGCCCGGGTACGGCGCAAACGAAAACCTTGGCCTGAGAATGTGCAGCGATGCAATGTCGGACGCGCTCCGGTTCTATCTGGACACTCAGTTCAAGAACTCCGCAAACAACGGGTTCGCCGTCGAAGGTTTCACAAATATCCGGCTGAAACTGACCTCGGCGGCAGACGCCAATATTCGCCTGGCTCAGACAACACGCGATCCTTTCGACTACAAGACGGCCTGGGGATACTATCCATCGACTGAAGAAACAGGCGGCGATGTTTGGATGCATACCGAGGTGTATGACTACACCAACCCTCAACCTGGCGGCTATTCGAATGTCACCTTGATCCACGAGATTGGCCACACCCTGGGCCTTGAACACGGCCACCAGACAACCAAGTTCGGGCGCCTTCCGCTGTTGTATGACAGCATGGAATATACCGTCATGACCTACCGGTCCCATGTCGGTGCCGATGCCGGGAAATATTCGAACGAACCATGGGGTTACCCGCAAAGCTACATGATGCTGGATATCGCGGCACTGCAGCACATCTATGGCGCAAACTATACGACCAACAACGATGACACCGTGTATGCCTGGAGTCCGAAAAACGGAACGACGATGGTGAACGGAGAGGCGGCTCTGACTCCGGGCAGCAACCGGATATTCACGACGATCTGGGATGGCGGCGGCAATGACACCTATGATCTGCAGGCCTACAAGGCCGATCTGAGCCTCGACCTTGCGCCAGGGGCCGCGAGTTCCTTCGGCAAGATGCAGATCGCCCGTCTGGCTCCGGGGGTCTTTGCCGAAGGGAACATCTATAACGCACTGCTCCACAAGGAAGATATACGGTCGTTGATCGAAAATGCCATCGCGGGTTCGGGGAACGACAAGGTGTCCGGGAACGAAGGCAATAACCGTCTGGAAGGCCGGGATGGAGACGACGAACTGACGGGATTTGACGGCAACGACCAGTTGCTTGGCCAACGGGGAATGGATGTTTTGTGGGGGCGTATGGGCGCGGACACGCTGCGCGGTGCCCTTGGCGATGACCGTTTGGTCGGCGGTCGCGGCGAAGACAGGCTCTTTGGCGGGGCTGACCACGATCGCCTGCATGGCGGACATGGCCGCGACAGGCTGGAAGGTGGCGACGGCAATGACGTGATAACCGGCGGAAAAGGCCAGGATACGTTGATCGGCAATGCCGGTCGGGATGTGTTCAAATTCAACGACATTGCTCACAGTTCGAAATACGAGCGCGCCGACAACATCCTGGATTTTGTCCCGGACATGGACCTCATCGATCTTTCCCGACTGAGCAAAACGGACTTTCTGTTTTGCGGGGCCGGAGCATTCCTGGTGACCGGTCCCAGTGTCATCCAGCGACATGCCGAGGGCGAAACACGGTTGTATGTCGACGTGGATTCCGATGGCGAATCGGACATGCGCATCGATCTCGCCGGGCTCCTGATGCTTGACTCGGATGATTTCATTCTCTGAAAAGCCCCGGCAAACCGGGTCAATTCGCGCAATTGCAGGTCCGAGAAAACGGCGAGAAAACGCCGAAATCACGTGGTTGTTGCGTGACAGTGCCGTCCAAAATGCGTATATGTTGTGGTAAGGCCGGTCAAAACGGCCATATCAGGCACAATATTCAGGCAGAAATCACCATGAGCAGCAAAATCAATTCCCCTATCAGCCGACCTGTGCTTACCCGGCGCGGATTTACGCTTACGGCCCTTGCGGGCGCAACCCTGACTGCCGCTTGCGGCAACGGAGTTGGCGGGTCTGGTGCGGCGACGATCGACGCCCGCGCGGATGCAACCCTCAACCAGATGTACAGCCAGTATCCCAACACGGTCGACCTGGCGGCAAAGTCGAATGGCATGCTGGTCATGCCTCTGGTGACCGAGGCCGGGTTCGGTTTTGGCGGCGGGTACGGTCGCGGCGCACTTCGGGTCAATGACGTTACCGTCGATTACTACTCGAATACCAAGGCCAGTGCAGGGTTTCAGATCGGAGCCAAACAATACGCGCATGTGTTGTTCTTCATGACCAATGACGCGCTTGAGCAGTTCCGCCGGTCCAGCGGTTGGACCGCGGGGGCGGATATCGATTATGTGCTGACCGACCGCGGCGACTCTTTGTCAGCGGACACAAACACCCTGCGCTCGCCGATACTCGCTGCCATCTTTGGTCAGGCCGGCCTTTATGCGGGGGCGACGCTGGAAGGCGCGAAGTACACGCGAATCATTCCGTAAAAAAAGAAACTCAAAAAAGGCCCGCAAAACAATCCTTTGCGGGCCTTTGTTAATTCGAATTCACCCCGAATTGCGCAGCCGTTTGAACAGGCTTGACGTGTCCCAACGTCCGCCACCCATCTTCTGCACATCCTTGTAGAACTGATCGACCAGCGCCGTCACCGGAAGACTGGCTCCGTTTTCGTTCGCCGTATCCAGACATATTCCGAGATCCTTGCGCATCCAGTCCACGGCAAACCCATGTTCGAAATGATCATCGATCATGGTTTCGTACCTGTTGGACATCTGCCACGATCCGGCCGCGCCCTGGCTGATCACCTCGACCACCGCACGCCCGTCGAGCCCTGCTTTCTCGGCAAAATGCAGCGCTTCGGACAAGCCCTGGACCAGACCCGCAATTGCAATCTGGTTGCTCATCTTGGTGAGCTGTCCCGCACCGCTGTCGCCGATGCGCCTGCAGATGCGCGCATAGGCCGCAATGATCGGTTCCGCCCGGTCATAGATTTCCGGATCACCGCCGCACATCACCGACAACGCACCGTTTTCCGCCCCTGCCTGGCCACCCGAAATCGGCGCATCGACAAACGCAATCCCCGCATCTCGCGCGGCTGCATAAAGTTCGCGCGTGACCTTTGCCGAGACCGTCGTGTGATCGACAAAGATCGATTCGGGCTTCATCCCGGCAAACGCGCCGTCTTCGCCGAGGCACACGCCGCGCAAATCATCGTCATTGCCGACGCAGGACATCACAAAGTCGGCTGAATCCGCTGCCGCGCGGGGTGTTTCAGCCATTTTTCCACCATGTTCCTCGGTCCAGGATTGGGCCTTGGAGGTGGTTCTGTTGTAGACGGTGACGTCATGTCCTGCCGCCTGCAAATGCCCTGCCATGGGGTATCCCATGACGCCCAGACCCAGAAATGCGAGCTTCGCCATCTGCTTTCCCTTCGATCACATTTGAAATAGGTTGGATGTCTACTATCAGGCATTGTTGCCGGACAAAATCGCCAATTGCCGGTGTTCGGACCAGACCAACAAGAGGGCAGTCATGGTTATCGTGTTTCGCTGGTTGATGCGCCTTGCCGCAGGGCTGGTCGGTCTTGTGGTTCTGGCGGTTGTTCTGGTGTATTATCTGGCGGGCCAGTCTTTGCCCGACTACAGCCAGACCGTTGATGTGACCGGTGTCTCTGCCCCCGTCGAAATCGTGCGCAACAACGCCAATGTCCCCCATATCTTTGGCCAATCCGACAATGATGTGTTTTTTGGCCTCGGTTACGCCCACGCGCAGGACCGGCTCTGGCAGATGACCATGATGCGCCGCACCGCGCAGGGGCGGTTGTCGGAAATCTTTGGCACCCGCACCGTGAAGATCGACCGCCTGCTCCGCCGGCTCGATCTCTACCGGTTGGCGAAACTGTCCGTGGATGTACAGGACGATGTCGCACTGGCCGGGCTCAGGGCATATTCCGACGGGATCAATGCGCGGCTGGCCGAAGTCAACGAAGAGGCACTGGGCCGCGGGGCACCTGAAATGTTCCTTTTCAATGCCCCGGTTGCGCCATGGACGCCGGCAGATTCGCTTGCAGTCATCAAACTTATGGCCTTGCAGCTGTCGGGACATCTCGAAGAAGAGGTTCTGCGCGCGCGCGTATCCTTGATGCTGGAAAACCCGGATCGGTTGCCGGATATCCTGCCTGACGCGCCGGGCACCGGCATCGCCGCCCTGCCCGAATATGCCGGCCTGTTTCCAGACCTGCCGCGATATGCAGAGGGGAGCCCGATGCCCGATCACCCCCTGTCACCGTTTCCCAGGCGTGGGCTGGCCGGGGCATCCAATGCGTGGACGGCTGCCCCTGCCCGGTCGGCGGCGGGCGGCACGCTGCTGGCCAATGATCCGCATCTTGGGTTTTCGGCCCCCGGCATCTGGTATCTGGCACGGCTGGAGTTGCAGTCGGGCGGCGTCATAGGCGGCACCATTCCAGGCATTCCAGTTGTCATGACCGGCCGCAGCGCAAAACTGGGATGGGGGCTGACCTCGTCCTACATGGACGATCAGGATCTGTTCATAGAGCGCCTGAACCCGGAAAACCCAGAGGAATACCAGACACCGAACGGGTACAAGTCATTTGAATCCCGCCCCTCGATCATCGAAATCAAGGACGCACCGCCGATCACTCTGACCCTGCGATGGACGGAAAACGGGCCGGTTCTTCCGGGCAGCCTTTATGACCTGGAAACGATTACCCCGCCGGGACACGTTGTGTCGCTTGGCTGGACCGCACTCAGCCCGCGTGACACCTCATTGTCGGCCGCACTGGCGCTCATGAAGGCCGGGTCCGTGTCCGAAGCAATCGCGGTCAGCGAGAGGTTGATTGCGCCGTCGCAGAACCTCTCCCTTGTCGATCAGGACACGATCGGCATGAAACTGATCGGCGCGATCCCGCGGCGTGACATTCGCCACCAGAGCCGCGGGCGGCTGCCATCTCAGGGCTGGCGGAGCGAGAACCGGTGGCAGGGTCGTGCCCCGTATCAGAACAATCCCGAATTTGTCTCGCCGCGTGGCGGGATACTTGGGAACACGAACAACAAACTGATCGAGCGGCCCTTTCCCGATCATGTCTCCTATGTCTGGGGCGACACCCAGCGGGTCAATCGCTGGCAGAAACTGATGCAGTCCCGGCAGGTGCACACGCGGGACAGTTTCATCGAGGCGCAGCTTGACCCGGTCAGTTTCACGGCGCGTTCACTGTTGCCTCTGATCGGTGCCGATCTGTGGTACACCGGCCAATCCGCCCCCGAAGGCACGCCAGAGCGCCAGCGCCAGATCGCGCTCAACCTTCTGGCCGAATGGAATGGCCAGATGAACGAGCACCTGCCCGAACCCTTGATCTATGCGGCCTGGATTCGCGCCCTGCAGGATCGGTTGATCCGCGACGAGTTGGGTCCGCTGGCCGACGAGTTCAAACATGTCGAACCGCTGTTCATCGAACGGGTCTATCGCGATATCGATGGGGCCTCGGTCTGGTGCGATGTCCGCCAAAGCGCCCCGGTGGAAACCTGCACGGACATGGCCCGTCTGGCACTTGACGACGCGCTGGTCTGGATCGGCGAAACCTATGGAACCTCACTGGAGAGCCTGCGTTGGGGGGATGCGCATGTGGCGACCCATGATCATGAAGTTCTGGGAGACGTTCCGGTGTTGCGATACTTTGTCAACATCCGTCAATCCACGAGCGGCGGCGACAACACGCTGTTGCGCGGCCGGACGTCGGGCGAGGACCCTGCCCCGTTTCAGAACGTACACGGCGCCGGGTATCGTGGTGTCTACGATTTCGCCGATCCGGACAGCTCGGTTTTCATAGTCTCGACCGGTCAATCCGGTCATTTCCTTTCGCGACATTACGATGATCTGGCACAGTTGTGGCGGCGGGGTGAATATATTCCAATGTCGCTGGATCAGGATCTTGCGCGGGCGGCCTCTGTGGGTGTCACCATTCTCAGACCGAGAGGGCCATAGGACATGCCCGACCTGTCCGGCGGATTGATTGCGCTTGGAGTGCTATTCCTGCTGGGCCTGTTGGCGGACGAGGCCGGGCGACGTACGCGCCTGCCGCGGGTGACGCTGCTGCTGGCCTGTGGGCTGGCCGTCGGGAATGCCGGTCTGGACCTGATCCCGCAAAGCATTACCGCCCTCTATCCGATGGTGTCAGTCATTGCGCTCAGCATGGTGGCGTTTCTGCTGGGCGGTGAATTGTCGTTCAAGACCATGCGTAAATACGGTGCGGCCATCGTTCTGATCTCGCTGTCTGTGGTCATCGTGACGCTGGCCGTCGTGGCGTTGGGCCTGTGGACCGTGGGCGTTCCGCTGGCAACTGCGCTGGTTCTGGGGGCGGTGGCCACGGCGACCGATCCGGCCTCGACATATGATGTTCTGCGGGAAAACGGGATTGACTCCAGCTTTACCCGCACACTCAAGGGAATTGTGGCGATTGATGACGCCTGGGGCCTGATCGCGTTCAGCCTGGTCATGGTGGTGGTTCTTGCCTTGACCGGCAACGGTGACGAGAACGGCATTCTTCTGACCGCGCTTTATGAAATATTCGGGTCCATTGCCTTGGGAACCCTGATCGGCGTACCCGCCGCTTTTCTGACCGGGCGCCTGTCCGGTGGTGAACCGCTGCGGATCGAAGCGCTGGGGCTGGTTTTTCTGACCGCCGGTTTGTCCATCTGGTTGGACCTGTCATATCTGATAAGCGGAATGACCAGTGGTGCGATCATCGTGAACATGGCCCGGCACCACACCAAGGCTTTTCACCAGATTGAACACATCCAGTGGCCGTTCATGATCATTTTCTTCATCCTTGCCGGGGCGACGCTGGATCTGAAAACGCTGCTGGCCATTGGTCCGATTGGCGGTGCCTATATCCTGTTCAGGGTGATTTCCCGCCTGATGGGCGGATGGATTGGCGGTGCCATCGCGCGCGTTCCATCCTATCAGAGACCGTGGTTCGGTCCTGCCATGCTGCCACAGGCCGGGGTCGCCATCGGTATTGCATTGCTGGCGGCAGAGCATCTGCCTGACCAAGGCCGGTTCATCATGGCGCTGACAATCGGTGCCACGGTCGTTTTTGAACTTGTCGGACCTCTCGTGACCAGCATGGCGGTCAAACGTGCCGTTGACCCGAAATCGGCTTGATCACTGCGCCTCGTAACGTGCCTTTTGCTGCGCAGTCCACAGAACCGAGAGATCAAAGCCGTCCTCGGTCTGCGTTTCGCTTTGCACCACGTCCTGCTGAAACAGCCACGCCCGACGCTTTCCGTCGGCAAAACCCAGATGCAGGACTTCCTCTTGGCGGCGACCTTGCAGCGCATCGGCCACAGCCTCCAGCATCTGGTCGATGCCCGATCCGGTCAGCGCGGATATCGCCAATATCCCGTCATCCCTTTCGGCCTTTGCCAGTGCTGCGTCACGGGCATCGTCGTCCAGCAGATCCAGCTTGTTCCAGATTTCGAGCTGTGCGCGGTTCTCGTCGATACCCAGCGAGGTCAGGATATCTTCGACATCTTGGGCCTGCGCCTCGGTTTCGGGATGGCTGATATCGCGCACGTGCAGGATAAGGTCCGCGGCAAGAACCTCTTCCAGAGTTGCGCGAAACGACGCGACAAGCTCGGTTGGCAAGTCGCTGATGAACCCGACGGTATCCGACAGGATCACCTCCGGACCATCCGGCAGCACAACCCGGCGCATGGTGGGATCAAGCGTGGCAAAGAGCATATCCTTTGCCATCACCTCGGCCCCGGTGAGCCGGTTGAACAACGTCGATTTTCCCGCATTGGTGTATCCGACAAGCGCCACGATCGGATAGGGAACCTTGGCACGCGCCTTGCGGTGCAGTTCGCGTGTTTTGACGACTTTTTCCAGTTGACGGCGCAGCCGCACCAATTGCTCGTCAATGGCGCGGCGGTCGGCCTCGATCTGGGTTTCGCCCGGTCCCCCGACGAACCCCAGCCCGCCGCGCTGGCGTTCGAGATGGGTCCAGGCCCGGACAAGGCGTGTGCGCTGATAGGACAAGGCCGCCATCTCGACCTGCAAGACCCCCTCGCGCGTGCGGGCCCGGTCGCTGAAGATTTCGAGGATCAGTCCGGTCCGGTCCAGAAGCTTGACGCCCCAGGCCTTTTCAAGGTTGCGTTGCTGGACCGGGCTGACCGGCCCATCCACCAGCACCAGCTCAACATCTTCCGCCTGAAACCGCGCTTTCAATTCGGCGATCTTGCCCTTGCCGAACAACATTCCCGGATGCGCGCGGGGCAGCGGAACGACCAATGCATCAACCACGTCGAGATCGGGCAGCGCGGCGGCCAGCGCCACAGCTTCCTGAAGCGCCGGCCCGGATGGGCGGCGTTCGTGATCGGATTTTATGTCGGGATGCAACACCCATGCGCGGGTGCGCGTCCGGTCATGTTCTGTCAAGAAGCGTCTTCGCCCTCGTATAGGCTGATCGGTTGAGCAGGCATGATCGTTGAGATCGCATGTTTGTAAACAAGCTGTGATTGCCCGTCCCGGCGCAACAACACGCAAAAATTGTCAAACCAGGTTATTACGCCCTGCAATTTCACGCCGTTGATCAGAAAAATGGTAACCGGAACTTTTGTCTTGCGCACGTGGTTCAGGAATGCGTCCTGAAGATTCTGTCTGTCAGATGCCATTATGCAAATACTCGCCGTTGTTCTTGCCGAATGCCGCGAACCGGCATGCCCCTGTTGCGCGAGTATGTCGCGGCGCGCAAGGAACTTCCACCCAAAAAATCAGTCTGTTACATGAGACCTTCTCAAAGGCTAGCTGTTGCGCCACAAATCCGGCGTGAAAAGGGCGATGATCGCCAGTGTTTCAAGGCGTCCCAGCACCATCGCCGCACATAGGACACCCTTGGCCCAGCCGCTCAATTCCGCCAATCCGATCGGTGTTTCGGCGGCAACCTCGATGATCGGACCGGTTGTCGACAGTGTCGCGATGCTCAGCAGGATGGCATGTTCAAAGGATGATCCCAGGGCGGCAAGCGCCAGGCTGATCACCGCCAGCGACATGGCGAACAACATGAAAAACACCCAGGCAATGAACGCCCCGTTCTTGTGAATCCTGTCGGCGCGATGGACGCTGTTGACGGATGAGGGATGAACCAGCCGTTCCATTTCCCGCAAACCATTCAGGTACAGCGCATAGACCCGCAGCAGTTTCACCCCGCCTGCCGTCGTTGCAACGCCGCCTCCGATCACGGACAGCCCCAACAGGATCAACCCTGGCGTTCCCAGGCCCGACCACTGCCGCGCCTCTTCCCAGTCAGCGCTTTCGAAACCTGTCGTGCTGAGAAAGGACAGGACTGTGAACATCGCGCCCCAGAACGCGCGCAGCGCCAGGACGAGATCTTCGGTCGCGCCAACCTCGAACGACGCCAGCCAATGCCGCAGGAACAGGAGTGTCGGCAGTCCGAGGACCAGCAACAGGCCGGTCAGAAATTCGGGGTCCTTGTCCAGGCGCAGGAATCCGATGGTCGAGGTGTCGCTGGAAAAGGTAAGTCGTGACAGCGCGAAGAACATGAACAGAAACAACAAAGCCTCACCGGCCACGCCCGAAGTCGCCCCGGTGGTTCCGCCCACCGGCGAGATGCCCGAGGTCGCCATCACCGACATGGCATGACACAGGGCGGTCAGCTTGGCCTCACCGCTCATCAGCAACAGAACCCAAAGGGTCATGGTCAACCCGACATAGACCGGTGCCAGGGTGGCCGTGATCCGCAAGAGACGGCGGCGCGGGTCGGCGGTCTCGGCAGGCATGGGGCCGGAAGCCGTCCGTCCGGGTTGTCCCCTTGCGGTCACTTCGAACCCGCCCAGCGAAAGCGGGGCGAGAATGGCAGAGGCGGCCACCCACATCAGCAATCCCCCGAACCAGCCGACCTGGGCCCGCCACAAATGCAACGACGGTGCAAGCCGGGAAGGATCGTCAAACAGGTTGGCTCCGGTGGTGGTGATCGAGCTGACCATGTCGAAATAGGCGTTCAGAAATGAGGTTGTCGCAAGCGCATCGTGCAACGGGACCGCCAGATAGACCGGCAGAAGAAGAAAAGCGAACAGAAGCGACAACAACTGGCCCAGATCGCCGAAACGCGGTTGTCTGCCTCCCAGTGCCAGCGCAATCAGAGTCACGCAGACAACCCCCAGGAGCCCGGAGAAAAAGAAGGACTGCGACGCCGGATGATTGTTGCGGACCAGCGCGTAGGATGCCGGCACGAACATCGACACGGCAAAGACCCACCAGATCAGCAGCGACAGAGGCAGGCGCGCAAACAAACCCAGACTGCCCTGACGAACCCGCATGATCAGAAAAAGTCGATCGAGACCTGCATCAACCGCTCGACCTCTGGTACGTCGGCAGCCAGCGCAAACAGGGCAATCACGTCCTTTTCCTCGATCCTCAACCCCGCGGTCGGGCGCATGATTTCCCCGTTTCGCATGACCGCACCAACGAGCACACCTTCCGGAAAATCAATGTCACGAATCCGCTGACCTGCCATGGGCGATGTCGACATCACCTCGGTTTCGATCACTTCGGCTTCGGCGTCGCCGATCGAATAGACCGCACGAATCCGCCCGTGCCGGATGTGGCGCAAGATCGAGCTGACCGTAGTGGCACGGGGATTGATATAGGCGTCGATGCCCAGCGGAGTCATCATTGGCACCAGCGTCGGGTCGTTGATCAGGGCGATGGCATAAGGGCAGCCTTCGGCCTTTGCCCTGACCGCGGCCAGCATGTTGGTCTTGTCATCATCGGTCACCGCGAGCATTGCATCGGCCCGTTCAATGCCCGCCTCGCGCAACAACGCCGCATCGAGCCCGTCACCATGCAGCACGATGGTGCGCTCCAGCGCCTCGGCGGCAAGTTCGGCGCAGGTCCGGCTTTTCTCGATCACTTTGGCACGAGTCCGGGTCTTACGTTGTTCCAGCGCCTTGGCCACGGTCAACCCGACGTTTCCGCCACCTACGATTACGAGCCTTTCCTGCTTTTTCTGTACCTTTCCAAAGACTTCCATGGTGCGGCCAATGTCGTCCACATGGGCAAATACGTAACAGTCATCCCCGACAAACAGCTGATCGCCGGGTTCGGGTGCAAACAGCGTGCCTTCACGGCGCACACCGACAACTATGGACCGCAGTGTCGAAAACAGATCCGTCAACTGTCGCAATGGCGTGTTCACCACCGGGCAATCTTCATCAAGGGTGATCCCGAGAAGCTGCGCATTGCCCCCCATGAATGTCTCGGTGTCAAATGCGGCCGGCGCGGCAAGCCGCTGCATCGCGGCCGCGGCAACCTCTTTCTCGGGGCTGATGACCACGTCGATTGGCAGATGATCCCGGCGATACAGGTCCGAGTAGATGGCCGTCAGATAGGACTGTGCACGCAGGCGGGCGATCTTGCGCTGAACCGAAAAAACCGAATGCGCCACCTGGCAGGTCACCATGTTGACCTCGTCCGAATGAGTTGCGGCAATGACCATATCCGCATCCCGGGCCCCGGCCCGATCAAGAATATCCGGATAGCTTGCAAATCCGGCAATGCCCTGCACGTCCAGCGTATCGGTCGCACGGCGGACAAGGTCGGGATTGCTGTCAACGACGGTGACATCGTTCTGTTCGCCCGACAGGTGCCGCGCAATCTGCCAGCCGACCTGTCCTGCGCCGCAAATGATGACCTTCATGCGATTACTGCCCTTTGGCCCCGAGATCAGCGGCTCTTTGAATGACAGATGGTCCGGAAGGGGTCAAACGAATTGTCTTGCCATGCTTCTCTGACATCGGGTGCATCAGCTCCGGTCATTGAGGGGATGATTGGGCACACCATTGATCTGCCGCGCCATCTCAGGCAACCTTCGGTCATGCGACCTATATCCATGTTCCTGATTTCCGTTGTCCTGCTGGTTGGGTGTGACACCAGCCTGTCGACCTATTACCGCACCGGGGTTTCGGTCAGCCGGCTCGAAACCGACCGGACCAACTGCGAGGTTCGCGCGCTGAAGGACGCGCCGGTGGCCAACCAGATCAGACAGCGCCCACCGATCTATTTTCCCGGCAGCCGGGTCTGCAACACCGCCGGATGCTACCAGAGCCCCGGGTATTGGGTGGATGGCGGGATATACACGGTGGACGTGAACAGCGGTCTGCGCGGCAGGGTACTGGACATGTGCATGGCCGGGAAAGGATATCAGCCGGTTACGATTCCCCGTTGCTCGCAGGCTGTCAGCAAGGCCGCACCCAGAACACCGACCCGTAAACTTCCCAGGTTGGCCGAAAATTCCTGTGCCATTCGATACGACGATGGCAGCTGGCAAATCGTTACCCCGCAGATTCCGATTGCTGCGGAATAGCACCCTTCGCAGTCTGGCCGGGTCACAAGCTCAAATGCCGATCCCCGGTATTTGAATCGCCCGGGGGGTCGCACTGACTCCGGTGGCAGGTTTTACTCGGCCGCCTCCGGTGCTTCTTCATGTTCGTTTTCCACATGGGCAACACGTGCGCCTGACTTGCTTGACGTCACAACGCCCAGCGATTTCAGCTTGCGGTGCAATGCGCTGCGTTCCATGCCGACAAATGACGCGGTCCGGCTGATATTCCCACCAAAACGGTTGATCTGAGTCAGCAGGTACTCCCGTTCGAACGCTTCCCGCGCCTCGCGAAGTGGCAGCGTCGCGAGCGCTCCGGACAACACAACGCGGCCTTCATCAGCTTTCTTTTCATCGTCGCTGGGCAGTTCCCGTGCCTCGATCGGACCGGTGCCTTCGCCCAGGATCAATACCCGCTCGATCAGGTTCTTGAGCTGTCGCACATTGCCCGGCCATTCCATGGTCTGCATCAGGGCAATCGCCTCGTCGGACAGAGGCCGCAACGGCAGACCCTGGCTGGCATTGCAGGATTTTATGAAGTGCTCGGCCAGAACCGGGATATCCTCGCGCCGTTCTTCCAGCGACGGTACAGCGATTGGCACGACGTTCAGGCGATGGAAAAGTTCCTCGCGGAACCGCTCGGCGCGAATCTCGTCTTCAAGGTTCTTGTTGGTGCTTGAAATCACACGCAGGTCGACACGCACCTTGTCATTTCCGCCGACGCGATTGAACTGTTGATCAACCAGAACCCGCAATATCTTGGATTGGGTTCCGATTGGCATGTCGGCGACCGCGTCAAAATAGACCACCCCTCCATGAGCCTGTTCCAAAAGACCGGATTCGACGCCCCTGTCGGCATTTTCGCGGCCAAACAGGACCGCTTCCATTCGGTCCGGCTCGATGCTGGCGCAGTTCACGGCGTAGTGTATGCGGTGGTCGCGCCAGATGGGGCGCAGGATGCGGTGCTCGATATCGTTGAGGGTGATCGCCTGCCCGGCAATCTCCAGCAACTCGTCATCCCAGGGCCCGACGCTGAACCACTGCCTGCGGATCTTGAGGATACTGTCCTTGTCGGGGTGGTCCAGGATCACCTTCACGGTGAGGGCATTGTAGAGATTGATCCAGTAGGCCAGCTGTTGCTGCCGCGTGAGTTTACGGGGGTCCGTTGCCGCAAGGGCCTCAATGTAGGATTCCAGTCGCTGCCGCGCCG
>CAYGNE010000061.1:0-6017 GCA_964351155.1 uncultured Rhodobacterales bacterium
GCCGGGGATCGCCAGCTTTCGAACGCCGGCGATGACTGGCCCGCCATCGCGGGCGTGGCCGCCGGCCGGGATGAGCCCGACCGGGTGCGGGACCGGGCTGTTCTGGAACTGGTGGAGCGGTGGCTGTGTGACCGCTGGTGGCGGGGCGCGATCCCGGCCTGTTCGCCGGACCAGGAGGCAAGGGGCGGGTTCCAGGACGCCATGAACAGCTGGCCACGGCGCGTGCCGCGCCGCACCGGGCTGTTGCAGGTGGGCCAAGCGGGGTTCCCGCCGGTGTGCATTGCGTGGTCCTGCGACGGGGACGGACGGTCGGTCTGTTTCGGGACCGCGTGCCGGCCGGGCAGCGGGGCGGCCGCGATCGCGGCGCTGCGGGAATTGTACCAGATGGAGTTCGGGCTTGCCGTCATCCTGCATCGCCAGCGGAACGGTGTTCCGCTCACCGCGTCCGAGCAGCGGATACTGGGCCGGGCGAAACAGCTTTCGGTTGACGATCTGGAAGGCCGTTTCAGGTGCCGGGACGCGGTGCGGCCACTGCACGATGCGGATATCCGTGCGGTGTTTGCCGATGCCGGGATTGACCTGTCGCTGAACTGGCTGTCACAAAACCCGGGTGAGCATCGGGTTGTGGTGGCCACCGCGTCGCAACTCGCGGTGGTTTCGCAAGCGGAAGATCGGTGCGACACTGACTTGTGCTGGAACCTTTACGGGGCATGATCGGCTATGGGCGTGGCGAAACTGTGTTTTCACCTCTTCGGGTCTCTGCGTATCGCGGGGGGAGACCATGAGGTCGTCGTGCGATCGGCATCGGCGCGCGCCATTCTGGCCTATCTCGCCCTGTGCCCGGGTCATGCCGAGGACCGGGGGCGTCTGGCGGCGACGATCTGGGAGACGTCGGAGAATACCAGAGCCCGGCAGAACCTGCGGCAGGCATTGCATGCGCTGACCCGCCCGGCGGGGACTATCGGGCAGGCGATCATTGCCGACCGGGGCCTTGTCGGGTTGTCGCCGGATCTGGTGGTGACGGATGTGAACCTGTTGCTTGGCGAGATCGAGGCGGGGCGGGTGCCGGACGGCATCAAGACCGGCGCGTTGCAGCCGGACCGGTTGCTCTCGGATGAGCCGCCGCGCGGCGATCTGTTCGACAGCTGGCTGCGGCTGCAGCGGCGGGACCTGGAAAACCGGATGCGCGAGGGGTTGTCCGGCCTGCTGGGGCAGCGGGACCAGGCAACGGCGCGCGGCGCGGCAGAGGCGCTGCTGGCGCTTGATCCGGCCGATGAACAGGCGGTGCGGTTCCTGATCCGCCACTATCATGCGGCGGGGCAGACGGCGCGGGCATTGCGGGCCTATGAAAAGCTGTGGAACCACCTGGAGCAGGAATACGATGCCGAACCGGGGGCCGAGACGGTCGCCCTGATCGCGCAGATCAAGGCGCAGGAACCGGCGGTCATACCGGGCGGGCCGGTCCGGCGCACGGAACTGTTGCGGATCGGCCTGGCGCCGGTCGTGGCGGGCGGGTCATCCTATGCGGCGGGGGTGGGTTGCCTGTTCCGCGCCGAACTGATGGCGACGCTGCTGCGGTTCCGCGCTTTCGAGATCGTGGATCAAGGCCTGCCGCATGATCCGGTGGACTATGTTCTGGACGTGTCCATCGGCGGGGATGACCGCGAATTGCTGTTGCTGGCGGTACTGAAGCGCGGCAGTGACGGGACCGCGTTGTGGAGCGACCGCTGGACCGGGATCGCGGACCGGTGGTTGCAGACCCAGGCGGGAATTGTCAGCCGGCTGGCGTCATCACTGTCGATCTATGTTTCGCTGGCGCGGGTGCAGGAACTGCAGAGAACCGAGTTCCGGGCCGGGGCCTTTGACGATTGGCTGATGGGAAACATGCGGCTGGACGAATTCCGCGCCGAGGGGCGGGCCGCGGCGGCGCGGTGTTTCCAGAGCGTGATCGAGAAGGCCCCCAAGGCCTCGATCGGCTATAGCAGCCTGTCCCGGCTGATGAACTCGATGCATCTGATGCAACCGGGCATGTTCCGGCAGAACAAGACGCACCGGGAGAGCAAGGCGCTCGCCAGCAAGGCCGTTGCGCTCGACCCGCTGGATTCACAGGCGCATCTGCATCGGGCCTGGGCCTGTTGCATGCTGGGCGAATACGATCAGGCGTCGGCGGGATACGCGATGGCGCGGCAATGCAATCCGAATGACCCCTGGACAATGCTGTCATCCGGGTTGGGGGCGGCGTTTGCCGACGATTTGCCCCTGGCCACCGAACTCAGCGCGCGCGTGATCCGCGAGGGATGGACCACGGCGCCGTTCCAGTGGGGGTTTCACATGCCGATCCGGTTTCTCGCGGGTGACTTTGAGGGCTGCGTTGCGGCGGCCGACAACGCGGGAACGTCGATCATCAACGTTCCCGCCTGGAAGGCGGCGGCGCTGTGGCATCTGGACCGGAAAGACGAGGCGCAGGCATCCTGGGCCGAGTTCGAAGCTCTTTCACGAACCGGGTGGTCGGGCGATGTGGAGGCCGACGCCCAATCCATCTGTGCCTGGTACCTGTCCTGTTTCCCGGTCCGCAATGCCGCGCAGCGCCGCAGGATGGCCGAAGGGGCCACCGGCGCGGCGGGGCTTCAGCTGCACTGCGTGCAACAATACCCGGCAAGGTAGGGGCGCAGGAATTCATCCAGAGGGTTTTCGCCGTCCAGTTGAACCGGGTAACCGACGTTTTCGCTGGTGTCCGGTGATTGTGCCCGGGTGGAAACCGGCCAGCCCTGCCCGGGGCCTGCCCAGTGAACATTGTTGTAGATCCAGGGCATGTTGATGGTCGGCCACAAATCCTGTTCCAGCGCCCGGACCTGGAATTCCAGCGCCTCGGGTTCGGGCAGCACGATTGAAAACCGGTCGGGCCGGCGCAGAAGCAGTTCGATCTCCGTGATGTTGTCGCGCAGTTTGTAATCCGACTCGGTCAGGCGGTCGCTCTCCGGCAACTCGCTCAAGATGCGCGTGAATTCATCCTTGGAAAAAATGATCAGCCGCCCGTCGAGTTCGGTGCGCGCGTTTGCCGGGTGGCTCTTGGGGTTGACGCTCCATTGCTCGATCAGTCCGCCCAGCACACGCAGCGCCTTGCGGGTCATGAGCTCAATCGGGTTGTTTCCGAATACGGTATATCTTGGGGCCATCTGACAATCTCCGGTTCTGATAATTCCCTCAGGGTACAGGAAAAACGCTATCGCGAATAGCGTGACCTCCCGGGCTTTGACGCAACTTTGACGGTTCCATGTACGGGCGTGTGTTCAGGTCGTGTCAGTCGCAGGACCTGCCGATTAGCAGGCCATCCCTGTGACGAGTAACCAACTTTTCGATTGGAGAACGTCATGGCCTTTATTCCCAACGACACCCGCTTTGCAAATCAATGGCACCTCAGAAACACCGACCCGGATGAATTCGACCTGAACGTGGTCGATGTCTGGGACGACTATGACGGCTCGGGTGTCGAGGTTGTCGCCATCGACACCGGGTTCGATTATTTCCACCTGGATTTCGACAATTACCGCACCGATCTCGACTGGGACTTTGAGGATGCCGACGACAACGTCGCCCTGCCGGACAACGGCGGTGACAATCATGGCACGCCGGTTCTTGGCCTGATCGGCGCGGCGCAGGACGGGCAGGGCACCGTCGGGGTTGCCTTTGGCGCGGATATCATCGGCTACAAGACCGATTGGAGCCGGGATGAAATCGCCGCGGGCATAGAGCGCGCCACCGACATGAACCATGACATCGTCAACATGAGCTACTGGAACGGGTCGAACATGTTTTCGACCAATGAGCAGACACTCGGTCTGGTGGATGCCATCGCGGCGGGCGCCGAAGACGGGCGTGACGGTCGCGGCCTGATCATGGTGAAATCGGCAGGCAACGGACGGGGCAATGACAATGCGACGGACCGGGCCGAGTCGACCATCGAATCCGTCAACAACATGCGCGAAACCATCGTGGTCAGCGGCGTGCGGGACGACGGCGGCGTTCATGGCAGTTCCAGCCCCGGTGCGAATGTCCTTGTTTCCGGATTTTATGGCGGTGTTCAGACCACCGACCGGTCCGGGACCGCGGGATACAACAGCAACACGTCGGCGGGCGGCGGCGATTTCACGAATTTCAACGGCACATCGGCGGCGGCGCCGCAGGTGGCCGGGGTCATTGCCCTGATGCTGGATGCCAACCCGAATCTCGGGTGGCGGGACGTTCAGGAAATCCTGGCGCATTCCGCGCGTCATGTCGGCAGCGACGTCGGAGCGGCGGCGACAGGCAATGAACAGGCCACGCAGTCCAACGGGTCGACCTGGTTCTGGAACGACGCCCAGAACTGGAATGGCGGCGGCATGCATTTTTCCAACGATTACGGGTTCGGGCTGGTCGACGCCAAGGCGGCCGTCAGGCTGGCCGAAACCTGGGACACTCAGAAAACCAGTGCGAACGAGGCGACGCCGGCGCGGGTCGACGGGCTGGACCGTGCGGTGGTCATCGCCGAGGGATCGGCAACGGGCGGGTCGCGGTTTTTCTCGCTCAACTTTGAAAACGGGATCGAGGTGGAGAACATCACCCTGGGGATCAATTTCGTCTCGGTCGAGGATCTTGCGGATCTGGAGGTTTACCTGACCTCGCCGGGCGGGACCCGGGTGCAGCTGATTGCCGATACCGGGGATACCGGGAACTATAGCGGTTACTGGCGCTTTGGATCGACCGCGTTTCGCGGCGAATCCAGCGAGGGGACCTGGCGTTTGCAGATCCGTGACGATGACAGCGCCATCACCTCGCCGATCGAGATCAACGACATCGACCTGTGGACCTATGGCGCGGCGGACTCGAATAACGACCGGTTCATCTTCACCAACGAGTTTTCGGATTATGCCGGTGTCGCCGGGCACAGCACGAATTTTGCCGGTGGCGCGGGGTCGGACACGATCAACGTGTCGGCGGTGGATGCCGCGTCGATCATCAACCTGCAGAACGGGCAGGGTGTGATTGATGGCGTGGCCGTGACCATGTCCGGCATCGAAGACGTGTATGGCGGCGACCATCAGGACATCATCTTTGACGGGGCCGGTGCCAATGAGATCCATGGCGGGCGCGGCAACGACATCCTGCGGGATACGACCGCTGGCGGGAATGACCGGTATTATGGCGGCGACGGGGACGACACGGTTCAGGTCTATTCCGCCATCGGGGGCGATGCGTTTCACGGCGGTGCGGGTGTGGACACCATCAGCTGGACGCAGAGCGGCGAAACCTCGGCCACATTTGACCTGGCGGCGGGCGAGGCGCGCGACAGCAACGGCAATGTCGAGGCGATGACCAGCTTTGCCAACATCATCGGCACGCGGCGCGGCGACACGATCATCGAGAGCAATGCGGCCAACGAGATCGACGGTTACAACGGCAACGACACGGTGATCGTGACCACGGCGATCGGCGCGGACACCTTCCGGGGCGGCGCGGGGCGGGACACCATCAACTGGTCCGCGGTTGACGAAACCGGGGCCACGTTCGACCTGGCGGGCGGCCTGGCGACGGATGCCGACGGCAATACCGAGATCATGGAGAGTTTCGAGAACATCATCGGGACCGAAAACGATGACATCATCTTCGAAAGCAACGCGGTCAACGATATCGATGCGCGTGGCGGCGATGACCTGGTGTATGTCACCACGGGCATCTTCAGCGACAGTTTCCGCGGCGGGTTCGGCAATGACACGATCGACTGGTCGGGGTCGTCACAGGCCAACGGAACCTACAACTTCGTCCTGGGCCGGGCGATTTCCGGGGCCAATGAGGAGATCATGGAGGGGTTCGAGAATTTCATCGGGACCAATCAGCGCGACATCATCATCGAGGGCAACGGGCCCAACGTGATCGACGCGGGCAGCGGTGATGACACGGTCGAGGTGACAACCGTGATCGGGGTCGACAGTTTCCGCGGCGGGTTCGGCAATGACACGATCGACTGGTCGGGGTCGTCA
>CAYGNE010000061.1:6117-17220 GCA_964351155.1 uncultured Rhodobacterales bacterium
CATCGAGGGCAACGGGCCCAACGTGATCGACGCGGGCAGCGGTGATGACACGGTCATGGTGACAACCGTGATCGGGGTCGACAGCTTTACCGGCGGGTTCGGCAATGACACGATCGACTGGTCGGGGTCGACCCAGGCCAACGGAACCTATGACCTCTCGGCCGGCACGGCCAGCGCGGGCCGGCAGACGGAGACCATGTTCGGTTTCGAGAACTTCATCGGCACCAATCAGCGCGACACCATCATCGAAGGCGCCGGTGTGAACGATATCGATGCGGGCGGCGGCAACGATCATGTCATTGTCAACACGGGTGTCGGTTCGGATTCCTATGATGGCGGGGCCGGTATCGATCTGATCGACTGGCGCAACGTGAACGAGGCGGGGATCACTTTCAATCTCGGCGCGGGCACGGCGACCGGTGCGGGTGGCCAGGTTGAAACGATGGAGAACTTCGAGAACCTCTATGGCACGGAGCTGTTCGACGACATCCGCGGATCCGCTGCCGACAACCTGCTGCGCGGAATGGGTGGCGACGATACCATCAGCGGCCGGCAGGGACATGACCGGTTGGCCGGCGGTGACGGCGATGACAAGCTGCGCGGCAACGCGGGGAACGATTTCGTCAACGGGGGCAACGGCAACGACAACCTGCGCGGCGGCGGCGGCAGCGATACGCTGGTCGATGGCGACGGTCTGGACCATGTATTTGGCCAGGGTGGCAGCGACACGTTCCGGTTCGTGGTCGATGCCTTTGTGGATCGCCTGCGGGACTTTGAACTGGGAACCGACCTGATCCAGCTGTCCGGGTTCGCGTTCGACGACCTGAACATTACCGACATGGCCTCGGGTCATGTGCGGATCCGGTACGGCACCGACAGCATCCTGGTGCGTGACGATGCCGATGTTCTGGCGGCGGCGGATTTCACCGAGAGCGACTTCCTGTTCGCGTGATCGAAACCCGGTGACAACCATCAGGCGCCCCCGCCATTGGCGGGGGCGTTTTGCGTGTGGGGCAAGGCCGCGCGCAAATGCGCGTTTGCTGGGTTATTCCGCTGCCGAAGGTTCGGGGTGTCCCGCCGGGAGGTTGAAGCGGGGATCGCGTTTTTCAAGAAACGCGGCCATGCCTTCCTTTTGCGCCGGCAAGCCATAGAGCGCGTGATACATCTGCCGCTCGAACCGCACCCCGCTGTCCAGCGTGCTTTGCTCTGCCATGTTGACACAGGCCCGGGCCATCTGGGCGATGTCGCGCGGATAGCCGGCGATGGTTTCGGCAGTCTCTTGGGCGACGTCCATCAGGTCAGATGCGGGAACCACCCGGCTGACCAGCCCAATTTGCAGCGCCTCGTCCGCCGTTATCATCCGCCCGGTCAGGATCATGTCCATGGCGCGTGCGCGGCCGATCAGCCGGGTCAGGCGCTGGGTGCCGCCGATGCCGGGAATGCAACCGATCCTGATTTCCGGCTGGCCGAACCGGGCGGTATCGGCGGCCAGTATGACATCGCACATCATCGCCACCTCGCACCCGCCGCCAAGGGCATAGCCGCCGACGGCCGCGATCTTTGGCAGACGCAGCGCCGCGAACCGGTCCCAGGGCGCAAAATAGTCGGCGGCGTGCATCGCGGCATGATCCTGCACCGCCAATTCGCGGATATCCGCCCCGGCGGCAAATGCGCGGTCATTCCCGGTCAGCAGCAGACAGCCGATGGCCGGGTCGGCATCAAAACCGGTGGCGGCCTGCAGGACCTCTTGCATGACCCTGGTATTCAGCGCGTTCAACTGATCGGGACGGTTGAACCGGATCAGCCCGACGCGGCCCGTGACATTGGTAATGATCGTTTCATACATCTCAGCTGTCCCAGATTGCGCCATAGGCGGGAATGCCCAGGCTTTCCATGTCATGCACCACCTTGCGGGTGAGTTTCTGGTTCGAGATCACGATGACCGCCTCTGCCCCGCTGTCGCGGACCGCCTGCAGGGCAAGGGCGGACAGGTTCGGTTTGCCCAGCTTGTCGGTATCCCAGATCAGGGGATCCCTGGTGTGCGCCTCGATCTCGTCCACAAGCGCGTCGCCATAGGTCTTTCTGGGGCTGCGGGTCGACCAGATCAGGCGGTTGGGAACGTCACCGGCCAGAAGATGCGGCAGGATCGGGCCGATGCCGGACCCGGTGCCGACGTAGACGACCTTGTTGAACAGCACCTCGATCCGGGCCACGCCGGAGGTGGTGATGCCCTTGACCCAGACCTTGTCCGGCGGATTGTCGATGAACCGCCCGGTCCAGTCCCCGGCCCGGCTGATCGCCAGCCGGTAGCCCGGTTGGTCGGGGGCGGGAATGTTGGCAAAGGCATGGTATTCGCCAAACGGCGTATGGCTGATCGCGTTGGAACTGCCGGGAAACGGCGTGTCGCCGTAGTTGAACCGCGCCAGAACCGCGTGGCCGGACGGTTTCACGATGTCCACGTCGACCTTTTTCAGGGTCAGCCATGGCGATGCAACCGACAGCGTGATCAGGCACAGCATCCAGAAGGCCGGTGTCCGGATCAGGTCGGCGCCTGAATCCGCCGTTATCGACACCGTCTGGGCCCAGAACAGGCCAAGCACCGTCCAGCCGGCAAAGCGGTGGATCTTTTCGAACGCGTTGTGATAGCGCGCCCGAACCGGGCCGATGGCGGTTGCGATCATCAGGGACATCAGGGCAAGCATCGCCGCGCTGAGACCCAGTGTCAGGTCGGATGGCAATGCCGCGCCGTCCAGCCGGTTCATCGCCATTGCAAACAGCAGGAATGCAAACCACAGCGTTCCGGACACCGTTCCGCCCGAATGCAATCCGCCGAAATGGAATACCTTGCCCGCGCCCCAGCGGATCCAGAGCGGCCAGGACACGGGCACCCGCGTTGCCATCCAGAACAGGGCGTTCACCACCCGCTGTTGCCGGATGAGGATGCCCAGCGACAGGTTGATCAGCGCCATGTCGGCGATCGGCCCAAGAAGGTAAACGCCATCGGCGATCCAGCGCCCATTGTCGAGCCCTGTGACCAGCACGGCAATGTTGATCGCGGCGACCAGGAAGGCCAGGCGGCGGTATTCCATCAGGGCGGGGTGACGTGTGACCCGCCGCCAGTTGAAGCCGCCGCTGTGAAGATCGGTCGTTTCCGTTGTCATCAGTTCATCTCCACATCGTTGGCGGCGATATGGTCCTGCGCCAGTTTCAGCAGAAGCCGTTTGTCCAGCTTGCCGCGCGGGGTGCGGGGCAGTGTTTCGAGCACAAGGACCAGCGCGGGTTTGCAGTAATAGGGCAACCGGTCGGCAAGGGTCTTCAGCGCCCGTTGCGGGCAGGCGGTGGCAGGCGAGACAAAACTCACCAGGTTGCGGCAATCGTATTTCAGCGTGACCGCCTGCTCGCAGCCTTGCGAGGCTTCGAGCGCGCTGGACACGCCGTCAAGCTCGACGCGGAAGCCGCGGATTTTCACCAGGTCGTCGACCCGGCCGAAATGTTCCAGTTCGCCATCCGGCGTCCACCGCCCGAGATCCCGGGTGCGGAACATCACGTGTCCGGGGCGAAACGGATCGGGGCGGTAGCGTTCGGCGGTCAGGTCGGGGTTGGCCAGGTAGCCGGCTGTCACGCAGTCGCCTCCGGCCCACATTTCCCCCTTTTGACCGATCGGAAGCGGGCGGAGATCGTCATCCAGGATGTAGACGGTGTTGTTTGGGGTGGGGCGGCCGATGGACAGGACGTGTTTGTCGGGGTGATGGGGTTCGGCGGTGTTGATGATCGTGGTCTCGGTCGGTCCGCAGGCGTTGTAGAAGGTGCAGAACCGGGACCAGGTGTCGGCCAGGGGGCGGGGGCAGGGTTCGCCGGCGACGGCGGCGAACCGGACCTGCCTGCACCGGGTGGCGTCCAGCGCATTCAGGATCGAGGGGGTGCCGATCAGGATATCGACCTTCTCGGCCGTTTCCTGGATGCATTTGCCCCGGATCACCAGCGTCGCGCCATTGGACAACGCGCCCAGTGTTTCCCAGGCGGCCATGTCGAATGCGATGGACAGGATCTGCCCCACCCGCATCCCGGGCCGCATGCCAAGATCACCCGGCGCGGTCAGAAGGATGTTGCACAGGTTGCGGTGGGTGACCTGAACGCCGTTCGGGACGCCTGTGGTGCCCGAGGTGAACAGGATCATCGCCAGGTCATCCGGGCCGGTTGCAAACCCGGGCCCGGTTGGCGCGTCGGCCGTCAGGTCCGGCGCGGCCATGATGCGGTCTATGGCCACAAGGCTCTGATCGCTGGCCAGCGGCACCTGGGAGGCCAGGTCCTGCAGGGTCAGGATCACGCGGGCGCCGGTCACGCGGGCGATGTGGCGCAGGCTGTCCGTCGGAGCGACCCCGACATGCTGGGGAACATAGGCGGCCCCGACCCGCATCGTGGCGACGATACCGACAATCATTTCCAGTGACCGGCGGAGGTACAGACAGACTGCATCACCGCGCCGGACCCCATGAGCGGCGAGGACCGAAGCGAGCCTGTTCGCGGCCGCGTTCAGTTCGCCATAGGTCAGGCTCTGTCCCTGATGCTCTGCCGCGATGGCGTCGGGCTGGACCGACATCTGGTGGTCGATCGCGCCGATGATGGTGGCAAAACGGGGCTTTTCGCGCGGTCCCCATCCGAAATCGCGAAAGCGGCGACGATCCTGCGGAGCCAGGTCCGCCAGCGGATCTGTGGGCGGGCGAAGGGCAGAGATGGAGTCGTCCAGGGGCGAAAAGGCGGTTTCAAAACCTGTGGCAAAATCCTGCATGGCGGGTTCCTTTGCTGAATGTGATCGTCCGGGCACAATAATGGGAAAATTTCCCATTGTGACCCTTGAACCCCTTCACAATCGGTTCACATATCTGTTGAGTGCGGAAAATTGCCGACAATGGCCGCGGATTTCTGCCAAGACAGGACAATGAGCGACGTTCCCGAAGACCCTTTCGCCGATGTACTGGCCACGCTGCTTGAGCCATTGGCCCGGGCAATGGTCGCGCGTGGCGTGACGCTTCAGTCAGGGACGGACGCGTTGAAACGGGCGTTGCTGACGGCGGCTCTCGAGGGAGAGGGCGATAACGTCAGTGACAGCCGGATCAGTCTGCGCACCGGATTGCACCGCAAGGATGTCAGGCGGTTGCGGCAAAGCGGCGAGGATCCGGGCATTGTCAGATCGGCAAACGCGGTGGCCATGGTGGTCGGCTACTGGGCGACGGCGCCGGAGTATCAACACGGTGACGGACGCATACGCGACCTGCCGCGCGAAAGCCGGGCGGAAATTCCGGGGGTCTATGATGTCATCAGGCGGACCCGTGCCGACATGGCGCCGGGAACTGTTCTCAACGCGATGATTGACCAGGGTGTCGTGGAGCCGTTGAAGGACGATGTCTATCGGCTGCGGACGCGTGCATTCGTGCCGGATTCGGACAGCAAGGCACAATTGGCGGCCTATCGCGCGACATTGTCGGCACATCTTGCCGCGGCAACCCACAACCTCGTGTCCCCGAAACAGGCAGAACGCCATTTCGACCGCGTGGTCCGCTATTCGCACCTGTCGCCGGATTCCATCGACGATCTGTCCCGCGCGGCGGCCGAAAAGGCGCAGCGCTTGCTTGAGGACATCAATGCAATGGCGCGCGAGTTGCAGGAAAAGGATGCCGACAAGGGACGGGTGGGCCGTTTTGCCTTTGGCGCATACATCCATCCTGAACCTGAGTCCGGGGATGAACCATGACCGCGCTTGTTCGTCTTGTTGCCTGTGTCCTGTCCGTGGCCGTTGCGGCAACGATGGCATTCGGGCAGGACACGGAGCCGCGAGAGGGTGGAATCATCGGAACAGGGATCGTTGGCACGATCACCGAATTGGGCAGTATCTTCGTCAACGGCCAGCACATCGAGTTTGACGCGGAATTGACCGTGAAAACGCCCGTTGGAACGTTGCAGGCCAGCGACCTTGTGCCCGGGCACACGGTGGCGGTGACCGCGCGGGCAGGCGACGAAAACTGGTATGCGACCGATATCAGGCAAATCCTTGCGCTGATCGGGCCGGTCGAGAGCATCGATGGTTCGCGCCTGACCATCCTGGGCACTGCTGTCAGGGCGGCGGGGCGGATCGAAGGCATTTCGGTCGGCGATTGGGTCGCGGTGAGCGGGCTCTGGCGCAATGACGAGGTGGTGGCCACATTGCTGCAACCGGTGTCCGGGCAAGTGACACTGGCCCAGGTGCATGGGACCTTTCTGGGCCGGAATGCCGATGGGTTGGCGGTGATTGGCAACACCGCGATATCGGGCATCGACCCGAAACACCTGCAGCCGGGCGAGGTGGTTCGGGCATTTGGCACGGCAGAGGCCGCCGGATTGAGGGCTGGCAGGCTTGAAAAAGGTCTGTTCGGGCCGGATGTCGGCGTGGTGCAGGTTCAGGGATATCATTCGCCGCCGCAACCGGACGGATTGTACACGGTGCTGGGCAGTGGTCTTGTCGCCTATACGGACCAGCCGGAGATGATCAACAGCCAGCAACAGATCGTGCAGTGCGGGGCCAACGGGCAATTGGGAACATTGGGTCTGCCGGCGCCGTCAACAACCGAAGACCTGTTTCGGGCTGCGACACGGTTGGGTTGCCAGATCAGTGAATGAGCCTCGTGGCCCTGTGCGGGCAGAGCCCTGACGGTCTAGTCCTTGCCGGGTGGCAGATCGGCGAGCAGCGCATTCAGAACCTCGTCATTGTGCTGGCCGCAAGTGGGCGGGGCGTGGCGGTAGGTGACCGGTGTCCGGCTGAATTTGACCGGGTTGCCGATCAGATCGACCTTGCCGCGCTGGGCGTGATTGTCCGGAACCGACACCACCATGCCGCGCGCCGCGACCTGATCGGAGGCAAAAACCTCTGGAAGGGTGTTGATCGGGCCGCCGGGCACGCCTTGGTCCTCCATCGCCGCGACGAGGTTTGTCTTGCCATGCCTGCGCACCTCGTCCGCAAGGATCGGGATCAGGGTATCGCGGTGTTCGATCCGGGCGATGTTGGTTGCGAAACGCGGGTCATCGGCGAGGTCCCTGCGATCAAGGATATCGCAGAACCGCCGGAATTGCGCATCATTGCCCGCCGCCACGATCAGGTGCCCGTCGGCGGCCTCGAACACCTGATAGGGCACGATGTTGGGATGCTGGTTGCCCAGGCGGGGCTGTTCGATGCCGGACAGCAGGTAGTTCGTGCCTGCATTGACCAGCCATGACACCTGTGTGTCGGCGAGCGCGATGTCGATGTGCTGGCCTTCGCCCGTCGCATCGCGATGCCGGAGCGCGGCAAGAATCGCGGTCGCCGCGTAGAGCCCGCAGACCACGTCGGCGATCCCGACGCCGACCTTCATCGGTTCCCCGTCCGGTTCGCCGGTCAGGCTCATGATTCCGCCAAAGGCCTGCGCGAGGAGGTCATAGCCGGGGCGATGGGCATTGGGGCCGGTCTGTCCAAAGCCGGTGATCGAGCAATAGATCAGGCCGGGATGTGCCTTGAGCAGCGAGACATGGTCCAATCCGTACTTTTGCAGCCCGCCGACCTTGAAATTCTCTATCAGGATGTCGCAATGCGGGACCAGCGCGCGCACCGTGTCGGCCCCCGCGGGTGTGGCGATGTCAAGCGCCACCGAGCGCTTGTTTCGGTTCGCGGACAGGTAATAGGCGCTTTCGGCCGTCGGCTTGCCGTCTGCACCGGGCACATAGGGTGGTCCCCAGGCCCGCGTGTCATCGCCAAGCCCGGGTTTTTCGATCTTGATCACATCGGCCCCGTAATCGCCCAGCAGCTGCGTGCAGGTCGGCCCGGCAAGAATGCGGGACAGGTCCAGTACCCGCAGGCCGGCAAGCGGGCCGGGTCGGTCCTTGCCGTGTTCCAGGTTCTGTTTCATTTGGGTCATCCTTTGGCGCCGGTGCCCGTTTGTCGGCGGTCAGGGTTCAGGCAAAGCTGTCGCGTTGATCCGTTTTGTACAGCACGGATCGGGGCAGGCTCAACGTCACACATCGTCCAGGAGCGGGACAGATGCCCGCATGCTCGGAATCCCCCGGATCGATCGGGTCAGAGGGTTGGTGTTTTGCCGGATACGGAACAGGCGGATATCCAGCTCCACATCCCACTCCGGATCGCCGGTGCGCATCAATGGCGCAGGCCAAGCACGGCTTGGCGCACAGCGCTCTGGGTTGCCGCCCGCGTCCAAAAGCACCGTTGCAATGGACCACAGGCCCACGATGCACTAACAATTGGACCGGACCACCCGATGGGGGAACGCCATGATCCTGTTTTGCGCGATGATCCTTGGCCGGATCGTTCAGGGCCAGCGTAAATGACGCCCCTGGTGCTGGTCCATGGATTCATGGGCGGCAGTGCCCAGTGGGCGTTGCAACAACGGGACCTGTCGCGGCAGGTCCAGTTTTGCGCCGTCGACCTGCCGGGGTTCGGCGCGAATGCCGGCCTGCCGCCGGTCGACACGATCGGCGGCTTTGCGGATTGGGTGCTCGATCACCTGTCGGCGCTGGGGATCGACCGGTTCGATCTTCTGGGACATTCCATGGGCGGCATGATCGTACAGGAGATGGTGCACCGCGCGCCTGAACGGGTGAAACGCCTGATCCTGTATGGAACAGGCGCTGTTGGCGTTCTTCCCGGGCGCTTTGAAACGATCGATGAAAGCAAGCGACGCGCCAGAGCAGACGGGGCCGAGGCAACGGCACGCCGGATCGCCGCAACGTGGTTTCTGGCGCAGAAGGAGTCCCCGCAATACGAAGCCTGTGCCGATATCGCGGCGACATGCAATCCGGGGTCGATCCCGGCGGGGCTTGATGCGATGCAATCGTGGGACGGGGCCGAAATGCTGGCGGACATCACATGCAAAACCATGGTGTTATGGGGCGATCACGACCGCACCTATCCCTGGGCTCAAACCGAGATGCTGTGGCGGCGGATTCCCGGGGCCAGTCTCGGGGTTGTGCCGGGATGCGCGCATGCCGTGCACATGGAAAAGCCCGGCCTGTTCAACCGCCTCGTGCTCGATTTTCTGAGCGATCCCGGGTAGGTCGGGTTTCAGGCGGTTTTCCAACCGGCTTCGACCAGTGCGTGCCAGTACGAGGGCGAAATCCGCATCCGGTCCTTCAGCCCCTTGCTGACCAGCAGTTCATGCATCTCTTTCAGACGCCAGCATGGCACATGCATGATCATGTGATGCTCTAGATGGTAATTGACCCAGTAAGGGGCCACGAACAGCCGGGCAACGGGACCGGCAAGCGTTGTGCGGACATTCCGAAGCGGGTTCTCGGACTCTTCCGTGGCACCGTGTTCGGCTATGTTGCGCACGCGCAGAACGAACTGGAACCAGGTCAGGTATGGCAGCAACCAGAAGGCAAGCCCCCACCACCAGTCACCGATCATTCCCATGAGGACGATCACGCCGAGGAACACCGGCAAGGATTTGAACAGGTCGCGCGCCTTGAAGGCCTGCGCGAAATCGCTGGCCGCTGCCGCGACAGCCTCGTCATCACCGGCCAGCCGGACGGACATCATGATCTGCGCGGAGAGCTGCTTGAAACCGGTCTGGCCGGTCAGGTCCCGGGTGAATTTGCGTTTCAATGATGCCCGGGTTGTCGGGAATTTCGATGACAGGACGAGATCGGGGTCCTTGTCGGTTTGTGTGAACCTGTGATGGGTCAGATGATAGTGCCGATAAGCGCCGAGTTCCGCGAGGATGGGCCGCCCGCAGAACCACTCGCCGAAAAAATCGTTCAGCCGACGGTTCTTCAGCAGGGCGTTATGGGCCGCCTCGTGCATCAGGATGGCCAGACCCAACTGGCGCGAGCCGATCACCAGGACAGCGACAACAAATGTCAGCACATTCGGCCAGATTCCGAACAACGCGACCGCACCGGCAATCATTCCCCAGCAGTGCAGAACAAGGTAAACACCCATGAGGTCGGACCGCTCTGCAAGCGGACGGATTTCATCGGTTGTCAGGTATTCCTTGCCAGGGGTCATGCGCCTGCCCTCCTGACGTCAGGCTTCCAAACAAGCGGCTCTTCTGTCAACCAGACCGCGACGTCACTTGTCGCAGCGCCAGTCAAAAAAGCCTTCTCCGGCCTCGCTCAACAGTTTTGCCGCCATTTCGCGCCCCATCTCTGGCCCGTCGGCGATTGCACCGGTCCGGTCGTCCGCGATGCTTTCCGATCCATCCGGTCGCAGCACTTCACCGCGCAAACGCAGCGATCCGTGGACAAGCTGTGCCAATCCGGCAATCGGTGTTTCACATGACCCGTCCAGCGCCGCCAGAAAGGCGCGTTCGGCCGCCAGGCGTTGCCCCGTTTCCTCGTCATGGATCGCGGCCAGCATGTCCGCCATCCGGGAATCCGAGACGCGCCGTTCGATCCCTATTGCGCCCTGCGCGACCGCGGGCAGCATGTCGGTTTCACTGATCGGCGTTGCGGGGACATCGCTCCGGCCAAGCCGGTTCAGCCCGGCCATTGCAAGAAACGTGCATTCCGCGATGCCTTCGTCCAGTTTCCGGAGCCGGGTCTGCACGTTGCCGCGAAACTCAACCACGTTCAGATCCGGGCGTCGGTTCAACAGTTGTGCCCGGCGCCGGAGGCTGGACGTGCCCACGACAGCTCCTTCGGCCAGCTCCGCCAGCGCGGATTTTTCTGGCGAGACAAACGCGTCGCGCACGTCCTCGCGGGGGAGGTAGGTATCCAGAATCAGGCCGGCCGGCTGTTGCACCGGCATGTCCTTCATCGAATGAACCGCAATGTCGATCCGTCCGGACAGAAGATCCTCTTCGATTTCCTTTGTGAACAGCCCCTTTCCGCCGATCTCTTTCAACGGCCGGTCCTGTATCGCATCCCCGGTTGTCTTGATCACAACGATCGCGAAGGCCTCTCGCGGCAGGTCAAAGGCTGCGGCCAGCCGGTCGCGGGTCTCGTGGGCCTGCGCCAGTGCGAGCGGCGAGCCGCGCGTGCCGATCCTGAGGGGTTGGGCGGGGGTGGGCAAAGCGTGAATCATGGATCTTCCTAGCCGCAGTTTGCCCCCGTGACAACGCGACCTGCTTGACACCGGGGGCC
>CAYGNE010000062.1:0-13788 GCA_964351155.1 uncultured Rhodobacterales bacterium
CATCGGTCAGAACCAGCTTGGCATCACTGAGCCAGTCGAAATTCAGTCCAATGGTGCCTTCCTCGATGTTGATCAGAACCTCGTTCCCTTCGACCCCCGCCAGTTCCCCCTTGAACCTGCGGCGACCGTCGATCAGATCGGTCGTCTCGATCTTCGCCTCGTAACCTTCAAACGCGTCAAAGTCCTTGAGCCGGGTCAGGGGGCGGTCGATCCCGGGGCTGGAAACCTCCAGCGTATAGGCATCCAGAATCGGGTCTTCGACGTCCAGGGTTGCACTGACCGCATTGGAAATCTCGGCGCAGTCATCGACCTCGATACCGCCGCCGGGCCGATCGGCCATGATCTGCAACGTCGTGTTCTTGCCGCTCATCAGACGCACGCGGACGAGCTCATAGCCCAGGTCCTCGATAACCGGGGTGATGATCTCGGCCAGCCGCCGGTCAATCGCAGCTTTTGCAATCAGGTCGTTCATATCGTCTTTCACTTGGGGCGCAGGCACAAAAAAACGGGCCCGCGGCCCGTCATCGTATTCCGGTGGAGCTTCGGGACCAGAGCCCGACGCGCCGCTGTTATCGGGGGATATACGCGCGCCGATCCGTTTTCGCAAGAGGTGAATCCGAAACCCGGATCACAACATCCACCAGCGTTCCGCCAGACGTCCATCATCCAGTGGGCGGGCGAACCCGATCTGGCGCGGGACGCCCACCTTGCCATGGGTCGCCAACGCCATATCGTTGACCGAGGGCAGAAAGACGAGATCGTCCCGATCCCGCAATCCGTCGGGCTTTGGCAACATCGCCACATCGACATACCCGTCCCGCAGCGCTTCGGCCCGCACCGCCGCATCCGGGATGACCACCGCCTCGATGTTGTCGACCCAACCGGCACGACCGACCTTGTAGTGATCAGCCACTTTACGGCCCAGGTAATGTCGATCCCGGTCGTAACGTACGGTATAAAAGCAACCGGTGCCGTCAGCGGGTTGATCGACATTTCCGCCGGCGCAAATGATCAGGCGCGGATCGGCAAGTCGGAACGGCAGATCGGGATTGCCCGCCCCAAGTTCAATCCGAAGAAGATGCGGCCCGGTCGCCTCGACGGACATCAGATCGATCAACCCTTGCGCCCGGTGCGCGTGCAGAGAATCGACAACGTCCTGCGCCCGGAGTTTCCGGCCCGAGTGAAACACCACGTCTTCGCGCAGGTCGAGTATCCATACCCGGGCATCTTCGCTTCCGCTCCAACCGCCGGCCAGTTCGCCCTTGAGCGCCCCGTTAGGAGCAATTTCGGTCAGGGTGTCGAACTCTGCGCCAAGTACCAGCGCGCCAAGCGCGTCATCGGAACGGGGCAATGCGATGCGCAATAGTCCGCCGATGCGCGGCGCTGCGTCCAGCGAAACCCCGCTTGCCGCCAGCAATGCCGCGGCGGCGCCGGAAGAGAACAGGGCTCGGCGGTCAATCCGGGTCATGTCAGCCAAGCACCTCGCCGATCCGGTCCATGACCCGCACCAGTTCGGCGCTGATGCCCGGTTCGGATAACGCGTGGCCCGCATTGCGGATCATTTTCAGTTCGGCTGCCGGCCAGAGTTCAGACAGCCGCCATGCCGAGGTCGGAGGACAGATCATGTCGTAGCGTCCCTGAACGATAACCCCGGGAATATGTTCTATCCTGTCCATCCGGGCAAGTATTTGCCCATCACTTTCCAGAAACCCGCCATTCATGAAATAGTGATTCTCGAGCCGCGCAAACGCCCTTGCATAGTCGCCAGGGCTTTCGCCCGAGCTGCCGCTGGAATGAATAGAGGCAAGAGCGTTTTCCCATGCCGACCATGCGCGCCCATAACGGGTTTCCAGCGACAGGTTGCCGGAGAACAGGCGACGGTGATAGGCGCTGATCAGGTCGCCGCGCTCATCTTCCGGAATGAGTTCGACAAACCGCGCCCAAGTTTCCGGCCAGAATTTGCCGGCCCCACCACCATAGAACCAGTCGAGTTCGGCCCGCGTCATCAGGAAGACTCCGCGCAGAATCAGGTGCCGAACCCGGTCGGGATGCGATTGCGCATAAATCAGCGCCAGCGTCGCGCCCCAACTGCCGCCAAAAACCAGCCACGCATCGATTTCGAGTTCGCGTCGAATCATCTCGATATCGGCAACCAGATGCCAGGTCGTGTTGTCCTCGATGGACGCATGCGGTCGCGAGCGTCCGCATCCGCGCTGATCGAACAGAACGATCCGGTAAAGCTTGGGATCAAAATAGCGTCGCATCGCCGGACTGCAGCCGCCGCCCGGGCCACCATGCAGCACGACAACCGGTATCCCGTCGGGATTGCCGCATTGCTCGACGTAAATTCGATGACCCTGACCGGCTTCCATCATCCGCTGATCAAATGGATCAATCGGCGGATACAAGTATTGCACTGCGCGCTTTTGGTCCGGGTACTTGTCCATGAATGCCCTATATAGTGCGTGACACCAAAAAGATCACATGGAGACAGGAATGCAAGCGCCACAGAACACGGTGGACCCTACGGAAATCGCCAAATTCGAGGCGATGGCCGCCGAATGGTGGGATCCTGCGGGTAAATTCAAGCCGTTGCACATGCTCAATCCCTGTCGTCTGGACTATATTACCGCACAGATTGCCGGTGAATTCGACTGTGACCTGTCCGCGCAGTTGCCTTTTTCCGGCCTGCGAATCCTCGATATCGGCTGTGGTGGCGGTCTTTTGTCAGAACCGATGGCGCGACTGGGCGCAGAGGTAACCGGCGCGGACGCCGCCGAACGCAATATTCCCGTGGCGAAAATCCATGCGGAACAATCCGGTTTGACGATCGATTACCGACACACAACCGCCGAGGCGCTCGCCCAAGCAGGAGAGCAGTTCGATGTCGTGCTGAACATGGAAGTGGTCGAACACGTTGCAGATCCGCTGGTCTATCTGACCGCATGCCAGACGCTGTTGAAACCCGGCGGGCTTCACATCTGCTCGACGATAAACCGCAACCCCAAGTCCTATATGATGGCGATTGTCGGTGCCGAGGTGGTCATGCGCTGGCTGCCGCGCGGCACGCATGAGTGGTCAAAATTCATCACGCCCGATGAACTCTATGACCTGCTGGAACAGGCTGGACTGACACCTGTCGACCGCAAAGGCTTTGTCTTCAATCCCGCCACATGGTCATGGAGTCTTTCTCCGCGGGACCTGAGCGTCAACTACGTGACGGCGAGCGTCAAACCCGCCTAGTCCCGGGTTTCCAGCTTGCCGCGCAATTCGCGCAGCACTGGCAGAACGGTGCGCACCTTTTCCTCGCCCAACTCTGCGACAACATTGTTGATCATCGGGGTCAGGCCAGCGATCGCCTGGTCCCGTGCCTGACGTCCCGCCGGGCTGATCGCAACCATCTTGCGACGCGCATCGTCCCAGTCGGGCCGGATATGCACGTATCCGGCCCATTCAAGTTTGTTCAGCGTGTTGGTCATCGCGCCCCGGGTCACATGGAACACGCCGGCCAACTGCGCGGGAGAGCGTTCGTCACCAACAAAGGCCAGGTGATTCAGGACAGAAAAATGCGAAATCTCCATTCCCTTGGGCAGAACCTTGCCAAGACGGTTCCGCAACAGCTGATCCGCCGTCAGGATTTCTCCGAACAGTGAAACGGCGAGGGCGTTGGTGTCATCATTCATTACGGGCCATCAAAGCGGCGGGTGTGGGTCAGCGACGGCACCTTGCGTCGCGCGTCGGTTACGGATGTATCATCCATGTCGAAAATGTGAATGCCTGTTTCCGTGCCCGCATCCAGCAGAACTTCGCCCCAGGGCGAAACCGCCAGGCTGTGGCCATAGGTTCGCCGGCTCTTGCCGCGACTGGCCCGATGTTGACCTGTCTGGGCGGGTGCAAGCACGAAACAGCCATTTTCGATGGCTCTTGCACGCAGCAGGCTGTGCCAGTGTGCGGCCCCGGTGACAGGCGAAAAGGCCGACGGAACCGTCAGGACGTGCGCACCCGCATCAGCCAAGGCACGATAGAGATAGGGAAAGCGCAGGTCGTAACAGATGCTCAATCCGATTTTCCCGAACGGAGTGTCGGCGATCACTGCGCGGTCACCGGGACGATAACCATCGGATTCGCGATAGGTTTCCTCTGGCGTGACCGCGACGTCGAACATGTGAATCTTGTCATAATACGCGCGAACGGACCCGTCCGGTGCAATCAGGAATGACCGGTTGGCAAACCGCCCATCCGCATCGTCCGTCTTCAGCGCCAGCGACCCGATCAACAGCCAGACATTCAGGTCCCGCGCCTGTGTCTGAAGCGCGGACAAGGTTTCGTCCTCTTTCTCGCATCGCAGAACCTGCAACTGCCGGGTCCGGCTGGCCGAGACGCAATTCGTGACCTCGGGTGTCAGTATGAACCCCGCGCCAGCCGCCGCTGCCTTGCCGACAAGGTCCTGAACAACAACCAGATTGTCGGCCGGGTCGTCCGACGAACACAACTGGACCAGCGCGGTTTTCATCAGGCCGCAAGCAACGCGTCGAGTTTGCCTGCCCTGTCCAGCGCGTACAGATCGTCACACCCGCCGACATGAACGTCGCCCACGAAAATCTGCGGAACCGTGCGCCCGCCATTTGCGCGCTGGATCATCTCGGGTTTGCGATCGGGGTGGGAGAATACGTCGATCTCGGTGAAATTGACGCCTTTTTGTTTGAGTAACCGTTTGGCGGCATGGCAAAAGCCGCACAAAGGCGATGTATAGATTTCCACCAACTGCATCCTGGAACCCCTTGTTTGTCAGCGCGTTTGTCGGGGATTTAGGCGTCCTTTGCAACTCGCGCCAGCGTCAGCACGAAAACGTCATTGGCACCGGCAGCGCGGCAAGCCCGT
The DNA here is from genome assembly GCA_964351155.1 of uncultured Rhodobacterales bacterium. GTDB lineage: Bacteria > Pseudomonadota > Alphaproteobacteria > Rhodobacterales > Rhodobacteraceae > CAYGNE01. The sequence continues at coordinate 4,882 of CAYGNE010000062.1, forward strand.
GCACAAGCCGACAGCGTTGCACCCGTGGTCATGACGTCATCCACCAAAAGCACCTTGTGCCCCGCAACCCTCGGTCGCCTTCCCATGTGTATTTCGATCGCGCCTTCCAAAGCGGCATAGCGTTGCTCTGCCGATTTGCCGTCGAGCATTCTTGTCCTTCGAACCCGGGTCAACAGGTCGGGACACTGCGGCAATCCGGATTCGCGGGACAAGGATTGTGCCAGAAGTGCCGATTGATTGTATCGTCTTTTCAACAACCTGCTCCAGTGAAGCGGAACCGGAGCGATCAGTACATCATCGGCAAGGAGCGGGCGCGCAGCCCGTGCCATCCACAAAGCCGCGGGTCGAGCGATTTCCGGGCGATCCCCATGTTTCAGCGCCAACACCATCTTTCTTGCACGATCCTTGTAGATCAACGCTGCGCGTCCGCGCGACCACGGACGCGGGTTCATCATGCAGTCATCGCATTCGATGCGGTGGCCATCCGATGCGCCGGGCAGTGGTGTGCCACAGGAATCGCAGGTCACACCACCGATGAAAGGCGTATCGCGCCAGCAGGGCCCGCACAGCCCGAAGTCGCTGTCCACCATCGCGCCACAGCCCAGACAGCGCGGCGGATACAAAAGCGAAACCGCCGTTTGAATCCTTGTCATCATCCGCCTAGTTTCCGTCCATGAGTCAAACGCCCCGGATATTCGACCGCCCCACCCTGTTGCGCCACCGCAACCGGGCCCGCACCGATGATTTGTTCCTGCATCAAATGGCGGCAGAGGAAATACAAGATCGGCTGTCCATGGTTAACAGGACGTTTACGTCCACGGCTTTGGTGACCGGTTTTGCGGATGTCTGGGGCAATGCGTTTCCCAACGCGTTGCTGACCGGGGACACGGATGTTCTGGCGCTGGAACAGGGCATGCATGACTTGGTCATTCACGCCATGTGCCTTCACTGGAGCAACGATCCGATCGGTCAGATCATTCAATGTCGACGCGCCCTGCGCCCGGACGGTCTGTTTCTGGCCGTGTGTCTGGGCGGGGAGACCCTGCAGGAACTGCGCCTGTCCCTGGCCGAAGCCGAAAGCCGGGCTACGGGTGGCTTGTCGCCGCGGGTCGCGCCGATGGCGGACGTCCGCGAATGGGGCGCATTGCTGCAGAGGGCGGGACTGACCCTTCCGGTGGCCGACACGGTCCAAAACATTGCGGAGTATCGCGATCTGACGCATCTCATGCACGATCTGCGCGGCATGGGCGAAACCAATGCATTGTCGGACCGGCTGCGCCATCTGACCCGGCGCGAGGTGTTCGTAAACGCCGCACAGATCTATCGCGATCGGTTCGGCACCGAGGGCGGCAAATTGCGGGCCAGTTTCGAACTGATTTGCCTGACGGGTTGGGCACCCGATGAAAGCCAGCCCAAGCCACTGCGACCCGGGTCGGCGCAGACGCGTCTTGCCGAAGCCTTGAAAACCACCGAATCCAAACTGCCAGATTGACCCGAAGGCAAAAGCGTTTATCTGCACCGGCAGTCCAAATCTCAGGAACCCTGCATGCCCGATACATCGACCCTGGCCGTTCGTCCGTCCCACGCCCCAACCGATCATCCCACCATCCCGACAGAAAAAGTGGGCGTGCTGCTTGCCAATCTCGGGACACCGGACAACTACGATTACTGGTCGATGCGCCGTTATCTGAACGAATTTCTGTCGGACAAGAGGGTGATCGATTATGCCTCATGGAAATGGCAGCCCCTGCTACAACTGGTGATCCTGACCAAACGGCCCTTTACAAGTGGCGCGGCGTATAAATCGATCTGGAACCACGAGGCTGGCGAAAGCCCCTTGATGACCATCACCAAGGCCCAGACGGCCAAGATCAAAGAGAGCATGGCAAACCGCTATGGCGATCGGGTCATGGTCGCTTTCTGCATGCGCTATGGCAATCCGTCGACCCGGTCCAAGGTCCGCTCCATGATCGATGCAGGATGTCGCAAGATATTGTTTTTCCCGCTTTATCCGCACTATGCCGGTGCCACGTCTGCGACCGCCAATGACGCATTCTTTCGCGCGCTCATGGCAGAGAAATGGCAACCGGTTTCGCGCACCGTGCAGCCCTATTTCGATCAGCCCGCCTATATCGAGGCGCTGGCTCAATCCATCGAACACGCCTATGCAAAGCTGGACGAGAGACCTGACATCCTGGTCTGTTCCTATCACGGCGTGCCAATCCGTTACCTGATGGAAGGCGACCCGTATCACTGCCAGTGTCAGAAGACCACGCGGCTGCTCCGGGAGCGGCTGGGCTGGGAAGAGACCGAAATCACGACCACCTTCCAGTCCCGGTTTGGACCCGAAGAATGGCTCCAGCCTTATACCGTGGAAGAGGTCGCAAGGCTGGCGGAAGCGGGCAAGAAAAAGATCGCCGTTTGCGCGCCGGCCTTTTCAGCAGACTGCATCGAAACGCTGGAAGAGATAAACGAGGAAATCAGGGACAGCTTCATTGAGGCTGGCGGCGAGAAATTCACCTACATTCCCTGCCTGAACGACAACGATGCCCATATCGCCGCGCTGTCAGAGGTGATCGATCAGAACGTGAAGGGCTGGCTGGACTAAACGCTGCGGAAAGACCCGGCAACAAAAAAGGCGGTGGAAAACCACCGCCTTTTCCGTGTGATCTTGTCACGGATCAGCTGGACGCGACTGCGGCACCAACCAGAACCAGCAGGATCAGCGGCAGCCAGATGCCGCTGGACGAGCTTTCGGTTTCTTCAACGATGACCGGAGCTTCAACAACCGGCTCTGCCAGGTTGCCGGCAGATGCGGTCGAAGCGGCAGCAACCAGGGCTGCGGCGAGAACGAGTTTCTTCATATTAACCTCCAGAGTTAGCACGATTCACAATAACGGAACCGCGCACCAAGACTTTCCTCGTGAGTTTTTCTAAGCAGTAAAAGGCAGGGATTGCAAACTGTTGTTGGGGACATACCACATAGGAAACAGGGAATGTCGTCAAATTAGCAACACTTGCGTACCGACCTTTGCCATTTCGAACAGCTCGGCGATATGCTCATTGTAGAGCCCGATGCAACCATTCGAAGACTGACGCCCGATCTTGCGTGTATCGTGTGTTCCGTGGATGCGATAGTACTTCCAACTCAGATACAGCGCATGTGTTCCCAGCGGGTTGTCCGGACCCGGCGGAATGTAGGACGGCCATTCCGGGTTGCGTTTGAGCATCGAAGGTGTCGGGCTCCAGCTTGGTCCCTCCACTTTTCGAATCACGCTGGTTCTGCCCCGGCGGGTCAACTCTTCGGTCAGCGGGACACTGGAGGGGTACAGTTTGTACACGCTTTGATCCTCGGACCAGTAGTGCAGTGCCCGGGATTGTGTATCGACGAGAATTGCGCCGTTTTTCAGCGAACTGAAATGCGCCTGCCAGTTCAGCGACCTGAAACTCGAGATATTGCGCCGTACCGGGGCTTCCGGCTCTGGCGGAGGGCGTAGTGGATCGTATTCCTGTTCAATGACATCCTCGGCAAGAACTGGCGCACCGGCAAATGCAGCACCGGTTGCCAGGAACTGACGACGCGTTTGCGCCATAAACTGTTTCGGTTTCATGGTTTTGCTCCGCTGAGCTGGGAATTCGAATCGCTGTGAATGATATGGCTGGAATACCGCAGTCGCAAATCAATCTGTCGTCAGGGCCCGGACCGGCGGATTTGTGAGTTTGCGCAACTGCGCCCAAAACGCTATCTGCACCGTCAGGATAAATTCAAGGTGACGCATGGCACGCATACTTTCTTTCCTGATGGCAGCACTTCTGGTCTTGTCGGCCTGTACGGACCCAGGCTCTTCGCAATTGGGGTCCGATGGCAGACCATTGCCAAAGGCCTACAAGATCCGGAGCGCCGACAAATCCAAGATCCAATTCCGTTTCCTTGATTCTGTGAATGCCCTGCGCACGGCCGCCGGGGTACAACCGGTTCAACTGAACTCGCAACTGACAGCCGCCGCAGCGACTCATTCCCGCGACATGTCGGCTCAGAACCGCCCCTGGCATTTCGGGTCCGATGGATCGTCACCGATCGACCGCGTTCAACGCACAGGATACCCCGGCGCCATGCTGGGAGAAAACATTTCGGAAACCTTTGAAACCGAACTCGAGACGCTGGCCGCATGGATGGACGAACCCGGCACGCGCCGGGTCATCCTCGACCCCAAGGCGACAGGCCTCGGGTTTTCGTGGTACCAGGAATCCAACGGCAAGATCTGGTGGACGATGGTGATGGGCGGCTAGCGCTGCCCCGGCATGGTACCTATGGACGCAACGTTATGACCGTGCCATTCCTGACCATGGCATAGATCTCTTCGATTTCGTGGTTCTTGACTGCGATGCAGCCGGCTGTCCAGTCGCGCCCCTTGGCCTTCTTCCGATTTGGCTGGCCGTGTATGAAAATGTCGCCACCTGGTTTCTTGCCGGCCGCACGGGCCCGTGCGATATCCTGCGCATTTGGATAGGAAATTCCGACCGACAGGTGAAAGCTGCTGCGCGGATTTCGGCGGTCGATCAGATATGTGCCTTCCGGCGTCTTCCCGTCGCCTTCGAACTGTTTCGCCCCGTTCGGAGCAAAACCCAGTTCAAAATCATACGCCTTGAGAATTTCCTCCTGGTGCAACAGATACATCCGCCTCGCACCCTTGTTGACCACGACCGACGTGACATCCGGCCCGTCATAAGTCAGAAATCTGGGCCCGCTCGAACACCCCGCCACCGCCAGAGTCGCCATCGCCCCAAGCCCGAAAACCCGCCGTTTCATCCGTTACCCACTTTTTTTGTCTGCTCGGCCTCCGCATACCCGGAACCGGCTGAAACGCAAAATCACATTTTATCGTTAATCAAACATTTCTGCCGCACATGGCAGCAGAAAAACACGCTGCCAGCTCTACATGCGCAGACCACCGGAACTGGTCCACCACCTGTACCCAATCCAACCGGTAACCAGCGTCCGTCAACCGCTTGGCGTCCCGGGCGAATGTAACCGGGTTACAGGAAACATAGGCGATCCGCTCCAGCCGCGTTTTCGACAACGCGGCGACCTGCGCCTCGGCACCCGCACGGGGCGGATCAAGAACCGCTGCATCAAATCCCGCAAGTTCATCGCCCAACAACGGCCGTCGAAACAGGTCGCGAGTTTCCGTCGTGACCCGCTTCAGCCCTTGCGCCTGTCGCCATCCCTGGTCCAGTGCCTGCATCATGCCCGCATCACCCTCGACCGCATGAACTTCGGCCGTCTCCGCGATTGGCAGGCTGAAGGTTCCGCATCCGGCAAACAGATCGACAACACGGCCGGCGTCATTGATGATCTCGCGAACCGAGGCCAGCAGCGCCGCTTCTCCGTGTGGTGTCGCCTGCAAAAATGCGCCCGGAGGTGGCACCACCTGCGCCGCTCCAAAAGTCTGTTGCGGCAGCGATCGCATCGCGATCACTTCATCATCCCAACAAAGGCGCGCGAGCCCGAATCTTTCCGTTGTCTTTGCCAGGTTTTGCCGCAACGGCCCGTCCAGCGGCTTGCCGCCACTCACAGCCACATCCAGGCCGGACTCGGATAGTGTCAGGGTTACGGACAATTCCGCCTTGCGGCTGGCCCCTTCGACGGCAAGAGCTTCCACCACTGCCAGGCCCGCCAGCAGCCGGGAATCCAGCAGCTGGCAATCCGGAATCTGCGTGATCACACCCGAAGCCCGTGCGTGAAATCCTGCCAGAGCGCCCTTTTTGGTCCGCCGCGCGGACACCACCGCCCGCCGCCTGGACCGGGAGGGCGAGATCGAAATCGGACGCAGGGGCGCGGCAAGCCCCTGTGCCGCCAGAGCCGTGACGACAACCTGTTGTTTCCAGCCGGCGACGAACCCGTCTGCGGCATGCTGCAATTGGCAGCCGCCACAGGACTTGTAATGCCGGCAAGTCGGCTGAACCCGGTCCGATGATGGGGTCAGAATACGCAGGTCTTCCAGCTGATTGCCGTTCAGCGTTCCGCTGACCAATTCACCCGGAAGCGTGCGCGCGGCATATACCGGACCCTCGGCAACGCCGTCGCCCTGATGACCCAACCGGGTGATTGTGACCTGTGTCTCCATGTGCCGCTGATACCCGGCTCTAACCAAAGGCAAAAGCCCTTATTCGGCGGCTTCGGTATGGATAAAACCGCCCGATTGCCGGTTCCAGAATTGCGCGTAAAGACCGCCTTTGGCCAGTAGGTCCGCATGGGTGCCTGTTTCCGCGATCCGGCCTGCTTCCATCACGACGATTCGGTCCATCTCTGACAGGGTGGAAAGGCGGTGCGCAATCGCCAGGACAGTCTTGCCTTCCATGACCCGGTGGAGCGCGGTCTGAATGGACGCTTCGACCTCGGAATCAAGAGCGCTGGTTGCTTCATCCAGTACCAGTATCGGTGCATCCTTTAGAATCGCGCGGGCCAGCGCGATGCGCTGGCGCTGCCCACCGGACAGTTTCACGCCACGCTCGCCCAGATGTGCCTCATAGCCCCGCCGGTCGGCGAAGTCGTGCAGATCCCGAATGAATTCATCGGCTTCGGCCTTGCGGGCGGCCGCAATTACATCCTGTTCCTTGGCATCCGGATTCCCGTAAAGGATATTGTCGCGCGCGGACCGGTTGAACATGGCGGTTTCCTGCATAACCATGCCGATCTGGCGACGCAGGCTGTCCTGTGTCACCCGCGTCACATCCTGCCCGTCGATCCGGATGCGCCCACCCTCGGCGTCATACAATCGCAGCAACAGCGACACGAGTGTCGATTTCCCGGCTCCCGACGCCCCGACAATACCCAGCTTTTCGCCGGGTTTGACCCGCAACGTTATGCCCTGAACTCCGCCGACATTCCGGCCATACGCAAATTCAACGTCATCGAACACGATCTCACCGCGATCGACCGCCAATGGCGGGACGTCGTCGCCATCTTCGATCCGGTTGGGCGCGGCCAGTGTGTTCATGCCGTTTTCGACCTCGCCTACATGGGCATAGATCCCCATGAGCGTGAAACTGACCCAACCGGTCATCTGCGCAATCCGAATCGAAATCGCGCCAGCCGCAACGATATCCCCAGCCGAGGCGGTCCCGTCGCGCCAAAGCCAGAGCGTCACGCCAATAAGCATGACCGGCAGAACCCCGGCCAGCGTCATCAGGACAAAACGGAACGTGGCGGACAAGCGTCCGAATGCCAGCGCCTTTTCCCGCAGGGTGACCATTGCCGAACGGGCGGCATCATCTTCGTGTGCGGAATGGGCAAACAGCTTAACCGTCTTGATGTTGGTGATCGTATCGACAACCTGCCCTGTCACCATCGCGCGCGCGCCGGCGCGCGCGGCAGAGCGTTTCCGGATACGCGGCAAATACCAGCGGATCAGGCCAAGATAGATCAGCAGCCAAAAAACAAACGGCAGCATGACAGCCGGGTGAATCGACCCTAACAAGACCAAAGCTCCAATAAGCGAAGCCAGCGAAAAGACGATGGCGCTGATCGTTTCAGACACGATCGAGGTCAGCGCATTCGCGGTCTGCATCTGTTTCTGTGCGAGCCGCCCGGCAAAATCGTCGTCAAAGAAGGTGACCGACTGGCCCAATGTCCACCGATTGAGTTTGGACAGAACCAGCGGTGTGATATTGGGCATCACGATGTAGTTGTTCGCCACTGAAGACAGCCCGAACAACGCTGGCCGGATCAGCATGAAAAACGCGATCGCCAGCATGATGCGCGTGACGTTCGGTCCGGAAAACACCTCTTCCGGACCGCCAGCAACTGCCGTGTCAATCACCAGCCCCAGCACCCAAGCCGTGCCCGCCTCCATCGCGCCGGCAAGGCCCGAGAACAGCGCGGCCACAAACAGGATCGGCCAGGCGCCGGTCAGACACCAGCGGATGAACGGCCATAACTCGCGCGGCGGCGGCGTGTCCACCTTGCGAAATGGGTCGATCAAGTCGCCAAGGGTCATTCCGCCGCCTCCGGGTTCAGGAATCCGCCCGACTGCCGGGCCCAGAACTGTGCATATAGTCCTCCGGCCGACAATAGCTCGCTATGGCTGCCCTCTTCGACGATTCGTCCCTGATCCATGACCAGAATACGGTCCATCTGGGCAATCGTGGACAGGCGGTGTGCGATCGCGATCACTGTCTTGCCCTTCATCATGCCATAGAGCGTGTCCTGAATTGCCGCCTCGACCTCGGAGTCCAGCGCGCTTGTCGCCTCGTCCAAAAGCAGGATCGGCGCATCCTTGAGGATCACCCGCGCCAGCGTCACCCGCTGGCGTTGACCGCCAGAGAGTTTCACGCCCCGCTCGCCCACATGCGCGTCATAGCCGGTGCGCCCTTCGGGATCGGCCAGGTCAAGAATGAACTCATGCGCCTCGGCCTGTTTGGCGGCGGCGATCATCTCGCTCTCGGATGCATCCGGGCGGCCATAGAGAATGTTGTCGCGCACCGACCGGTGAAGCAATGCACTGTCCTGCTGAACCATGCCGATGTGGTGGCGCAGACTGTCCTGCTGGACCATGGCGATGTCCTGACCGTCAATCAATATCTGCCCGCTTTCCGCGTCGTAGAACCGCAACAACAGCTTGACCAGAGTTGATTTTCCGGCTCCCGAACGACCGATCAGGCCGATCTTCTGACCCGGCTCAACCATCAGGTTGATCCCATCCAACCCGCCGGTATCACGCCCATAGTGATGCGACAGGCCGCGAATTTCTATCCGGCCTTCGGTCAGGCGCAGGGGACGCGCCTCTGGCTTGTCCACGAGGCTGATGGGCTGGGCGATGGTTTCCATACCTTCGGCCACCACGCCCAGTTCCCGAAAGAACGTGGTCAGCGCCCACATGATCCAGCCGGTCATGGCGTTCAGCC
>CAYGNE010000062.1:13798-17163 GCA_964351155.1 uncultured Rhodobacterales bacterium
GCAAGGTCAGCGCCGTGGCCGCGGCCACCACGCCGACACTCGCCTGCCCCTGCATCCACAACAGGATCGCCCAGCCAACCACACCAACGATCAGAACCCCATTCAACGTGACCAGCGATATATCCATCAGCGTGTAGATGCGCATCTCGGTCAGAAAGGTCCGGCGAGTGTGTTCGATCGCCTCTCTTGCATATGTCAGTTCGCGGTCATGATGGGCAAACATCTTGACCGAGTGAATGTTGGTATAGCTGTCCACCACACGACCGGTCACGGTCGAACGGGCATCCGATGCCGCCTTGGACGCCGGCCCGACGCGCACCACGGTCCAGCGGATCAGGGCGGCGTAGAGGGCGAACCAGATCAGCAGCGGAATCAAAAGCCGCGCATCGGCCGTCATCAAAAGAATTGCCGCGCCAACCATGTACGCCAGAGAAAGGGAAATCGCGTCAAACACCTGAAACACAACTTCGCCCGCCGCCGGAGGCGTCTGCATGATGCGGTTTGCGATACGCCCGGCAAAATCGTTTTCGAACCACCCGACAGACTGCCGCAGAACGTGTTTATGCGCGCGCCAGCGGATCATCGTGCCAAAACTCGGCAAGATTGCGTTGTTCAGAATGGCGACGTCCACCACGTGCAGGACAGGCCGAATGAAAAGGGCGAAAAGTGCGACTGCGATCAGCTCTGTACCATGATCGGCAATCACCTGTGCCGGCGGGCCGTTCAAGAGATCAACGACACGGCCCATGTAGTAGATGAGACCGATTTCGACCCCCGCGACGACGACAGACAAAAGCGCCGCCCAGAAAAACACAATGCGGAACGGTTCCGCATAGGTCAAAAGGAACGGCCACAGCCGGGTTGGTGGACGGTCGTCTTCGACATAATGGCAGTACGGGTCTACAAGGTTTTCAAAGTAGCGAAACATGGCGGGTGCTCCTGATGAGCAAGAACTGGATGCAATGAGGGCGTCGTTTGCCGACCACCCCAACGGGTCAGGTGAATCAGCTGTGGCTGTTCCAGTTCCCGTAATACATTTTGCATCCTCCGCACTTTGGGCGCTCTGATTACCTCAGGAATGCCGATTTGTCACGGCAAAATCTCAACCCGCCAAAAGCGCGTCGCGGTCCATCGTGAAACCCGAGGCAATCCACCGGTTTTCCAGCCTTGCCAGTTCGGCACCGAGCTCTGGTCCCCGGAACCGCGGCATCAGGTCTACTGCGGCTATCGGGAAGCGGGCCTCGGTGCCTGACTTGATCCCTTCGGCATCTGCCTCGCTCCAGGGTTGTTCCATCATTGCCCGCCGGAGCAACAGCGCATCACGCGCCAGATCGGCAGAGAGGCGATAGCCCAGTTCCGCAGCGCCCGCATCGCCCGCGGCAGCCACGCGCAGTTGTTTCAGACGTGTCGACCGGGCCCGGCTCAGCCGTAGTGCCTGACCGGTTTCGACGCCGCCCAGCGCCGCCAGACGCCGTATTGGCTCCGGATTGGCGCCTGCCTGCCGCTCCAGATGCACCAGCGGCCCAAGAACACGGTCATCCGCCCCGGGCAAAACCTGCGCCAGGGTCCCGGTAGAGCGCATCGCCGCGAGAGCGGGGGCCGGGTCGGGCGCCGCCAGCAGCTTCAGCATTTCGGCACCGATCCGTTCGTGCGAAAGCCGGGCCAGGCCATCCAGGTTGGCTGCAATCGCCGCGAGCGCATCAGGGTCAAACCCGGCGTCCTGATCGCCATACCAGGCGTGAAACCGAAAATACCTGAGCGAGCGAAGATAATCCTCGCGAATGCGATCAACGGCATCCCCGATGAACCGCACCCTGCGAGCGAGCAGATCGGGCAGCCCACCCAGCGGATCGACCACAGTTCCATCCGCGCGGGCGTATAACGCGTTCATGGTGAAATCTCGCCGCGCCGCGTCCTCGGCAACATCTGTCGAGAAAGCCACCGTCGCCCGACGCCCGTCGGTAGAAACATCCCGCCGGAAAGTCGTGACTTCATAGGCGGCGCCTTCACAGACCAGAGTCACGGTTCCATGCTCGACCCCGGTCGGAACGGACTTGATGCCGGCTTCCTCGGCCAGCGCAATGACCGTTTCCGGCGTGGCGTCGGTTGATAAATCGATGTCGTTCACCGAAACACCAAGCAAAGCGTCACGAACACAGCCGCCAACGAACAAGACCTGCGCCCCGCCGCGGGACAGGGTTGCGCAAACGGTCTGGGTTGCCTTGGTGCCGATCCAGTCTGCGGTCAGTCGGGTCATTCTTCCATCCGGGCGGCCAGTCCGCGCAACATGCGCGCGGTTGCACCCCAGATGTAGTAGGGACCGAACGGCACTGCAAAGTAATAGCGCCGCTGCCCGCGCCAGCGCCGGGATTCGATCAGGTAGTTGTGCGGGTTCAGAACGTGATCCAGCGGAACCGAAAACACTTCTTCTACTTCGCCGACCTCCGGCACGACCGTGAACGTGTCTTCCAGGACCGCCACAACCGGCGTAACCCGAAATCCGGTCACGGTTTCATGGTCCGGCAGACAACCCAGCACCTTTGGCAAATCAGTTGGCAGACCGATCTCTTCCCGAGCCTCGCGCAAAGCGGCGGCTGTCACGTCCGCGTCGGCCTCTTCCTGTTTGCCGCCGGGAAAGGCGATCTGGCCCGGATGGTGTTTCAGAACAGACGACCTTTTGGTCAGGATCAGACGCGGTGCGCCGGATGCAAGCGATACCGGAACCAGCACGCCCGCGGGCCGTAGCTTGCGATTCGGCGGCAGGACGGTGTCGGGGTTCAGGTCGAAATCCGACGATCCCTGCCCCGGCTTGCCAAGTGCCGCCCGCAACCGTGAAACCGGATCAGTCGCCATCGCCGTCTTTTGCTTCAAATCCGACAGTCGCAGGGTCCAGTTCGTAATGCGCGCTGCAGAACTGGCAGTCTGCTGTCACCAAACCTTCTTCGGTGGTCATCTTTTCGATGTCCTGTGCCGAGTAGATCGACAGGCTCTGGCGCACCCGGTCTTCGGAACAGGTACAACCAAAGCGAACCGCCTGCGCATCAAACACCCTTGGCGATTCTTCGTGAAACAGACGCACAAGAAGATCCGTAGGAGGTATGACCGGCCCGATCAGTTCCATATCCTCGACCGTGTCCAGCAGGATGTTCACCCGGTTCCAGTTCTCGCCTTCTTCGCCATCTACCAAATCTCCCGCGCGAAGAATTTCCCCGCTACCGCCCCCATCGCTCGCAACGAAGGGCGACGCCTTGGGCATGTGTTGCAACATGATGCCGCCCGCGCGCCAGCGTTCCCCTGTGCCGGGCTCGATGGAGCGGCCGAAACTCAGCGAAAACCGGGTCGGCAACTGTTCGGACTGCACAAAA
>CAYGNE010000063.1:0-16835 GCA_964351155.1 uncultured Rhodobacterales bacterium
CGGAACATCTCCCGCGTGCCTTCGCGGGCATCCTCGCCTGCAATCGCGCTGATCACCCGCTCTTCGGCAGCCTTGTGGGCGTTGGCCCTGACCTCGTCACGCATGTATTCGCGGGTCTGGGCGATCGCGGCGTCCACCAGATCGCGTACGATCTGTTCCACGTCACGTCCGACATACCCGACCTCGGTAAACTTGGTGGCCTCGACCTTGATGAACGGCGCGCGGGCCAGTTTGGCCAGCCGGCGGCTGATCTCGGTCTTGCCGACACCGGTGGGCCCGATCATCAGGATGTTCTTGGGATAAACCTCGTCACGCAGATCGTCGCTTAGCTGTTTGCGCCGCCAGCGATTGCGCAATGCCACCGCAACCGCGCGCTTGGCATCCTTCTGGCCGATGATGAACCGGTCCAGTTCACTGACGATTTCGCGGGGGGTTAGATCGGTCATGTTTGCCTCAATCATCCTGTTCTTCTGCGGGGCCTTCCAGCGGCCTGCGTCGTATCAGCGCCCAGCCCTCGCGGCCGGATTTCATGGTGCCGCCCCTGGCCTTGATTTCAATCAGCAGGGTGCGACACTGGTCTTCGGTGGTTCCGGTCAGGCGACAAAGGACATCGATCGAAACCCACCCCTGTCCCGGGGCCTTTTCCAGCTTTTCGAGCAGCAAAGCCTTGCGCGGACGTTTCCAGTTCTTGTCTTCGCGGAAGTTGCGGTATTCATCCAGCAGAAGCGGGCCCAGAAATGCCCCGAAAAAGGTTCCGCCGAAGACAAAAATCAAAACGTCCCAACTCATGCAGAGATCTTCTCCACGGTGAGATTCCCGTTGGTATAGACACAGATATCGGCAGCGATCGCCATGGCGCGGCGGGCGACATCTTCGGCGGATTTGTCGCTGTCCATCATCGCGCGGGCAGCCGCCAGTGCATAGTTTCCGCCCGACCCGATGGCGGTCACGTCATGTTCCGGCTCAAGCACGTCGCCCGCGCCGGTGATCACGAAAATGTCCTTGCCATCCGAAACGATCAGCATTGCCTCGAGCTTTTGCAGGTACTTGTCGGTGCGCCAGTCCTTGGCAAGCTCGACACTGGCGCGGGCCAGTTGGCCGGGCGTCGCCTCGAGTTTTTTCTCAAGCCGCTCCAGCAGGGTAAAAGCGTCGGCGGTCAATCCGGCAAACCCGGCCACGATCTCGAAACCACCTGGGCTGATCCTGCGGACCTTGCGCGCTGTACCCTTGATGACCGTCTGGCCAAGAGACACCTGTCCGTCACCGGCAATGACGATTTCACCGCCCTTCTTGACGCCGATAATGGTTGTTCCGTGCCAGCCGGGAAATGACTCTTTGCTCATAAGGGTCTCCTGTCGTTGGTTGCCTATATGGAGCGGGACCCGTCAGGGCACAAGTGCCGGACGTGTCGCCGGAATATGTCGGTTGGTGAAACGAAAAGAGCGCCCCGGTCCGGGACGCCCTGAAATCCGCTGCTCGGTGCAGGCGGTCAGATGGATTCGTCGATCCAGCTTTGCAATGCGGCCTTGGGTTTTGCGCCCGCGATGTTGGATACGACCTGGCCATCCTTGAAGATGAACAACGCCGGAATGCCACGCACGCCCATCGCGGCCGCAGCGTTCGGATTGCTGTCGACATCGACCTTGGCAATCTTGACCTTGCCAGCGTACTCGGCAGACAGTTCTTCGAGCGCGGGTCCGATCTGTTTGCAGGGCCCGCACCACTCGGCCCAGAAATCCACCACAACGGGGATGTCGGAGTTCTTTACTTCAGCGTCAAAGGTGGCGTCCGTGACAGCAACGGTGGACATATTCGGGCTCCTGAATGAAAACGTGTTGGAATAGGAAACTAGGAACGCGCGCCCCCGTCGTCAAGACGTGGTGCGGCCTGCACGGCATGCGTCACAATATCGTGTGGTAAGGGCATCAATGTTGCGGTCCGTGTCCACAATATCGCGACTTCGATCTGCCGATCCGGATAAACCTGGGCCAGCATCGCGGAGTAGGCCCCCATCTGCCGCAGCAACCCTTCGGGGCAGGAACCCGGGTCTTCAGGTACTGTCATGTTGGATTTGAAGTCGATGGCGATGACCCGGTCCTCTTCCACGATCAGCCGGTCGATCACGCCGTGAAACCGCTGGCCATTCAGATTGGCCGTGATCGGAACCTCGGCAAGTGTGTTTGCCGCGAACACATGGGCCAAGTCGGGACTGTTCAGAATATTGGCCGCTTCCAGCAGCAACTCCGAACGCTCTGAATCGTTGAGATCAGGCAAAAGAGAGGCTGCGGTCTTGGCCCATCCCTGTTCGGGAGTGGCGGACAGATACTCCAGCAACAAATGCACTCTTGTGCCGCGCAGCTTGGCCACGTCCTCGTCCAGGCCCGCATCTCCGGCAAGCGCCTTGGCCCCGCCAAGATCGGATGGTTTGCGGGTTTCCGGTGCCGGAACGGGCGGAGGCGCGGGCGTCGAAACAAAGGCCGGCGCGGGTTCCACGTGGTGAATGACAGAGGGGGGGTCCGCCATGTCCAGAGCATCCCACTCGCCATGGGACAATCGCAAACCAGCACCCCCGGCAAAGTCATGCGGTACCCCGCCCGCCTTGGTCAACCCGTCGCGCACCAGGTGATACCAGGTGTCATCGCGCTTGGTCAGATCCCCCGCAGCAGCCACGATCAACCACTTCTCGGCCCTTGTTAGAGCCACATATAAAAGTCGAAGCCGCTCACTCATCTGCTTTTGCTGTGCGCTGGCGCGGGCAGCGCTCAATACCTCGGGCATCTGGTCGGCATTCATCCGCCACAGGGGCACGTCGCCAAGCATGGCAATTTCGCCACCCTTCGGCGGCATCCGGGCACCGGTGTCGGGAAGAATGACGATCGGAGATTCCAGCCCCTTGGCACCATGTACGGTCATCACGCGCACCATGTTGCCAACGCTGCCCATCTGGCGCTTGATTTCCAGATCGTCGGTTCTCATCCAGGCCAGAAACCCGGTCAGGCTCGGGATGTCGCTACGTTCATAGGCAAGGGCTTGGGACAAGAGCGCGTCGATCCCGTCTTCGGCCTCGGCGCCAAGCCGGGCCAGCAGGCGGCGTCGGCCCTCATGTCGGGTCAGGATTCTCTCGATCAGGTCATAGGGGCGTAAAAAGTCTGTTTGTGAAAACAGATCGGAAAGCACACCCATGGTTTCCGGGAAAGCCTCGGCGCGGTCGCGCAACGCTTGCCAAAGGAATCTGGTGCTGCGGCGATATGCGAGGTCGAAAAGATCTTGCTCGGACCAGCCAAAGAGCGGGGATTTCAACGCCTCGGCGAGCGCCAGGCTGTCCTCGGGTGTTGCCAGAAACGACAGCAAGGACGCCAGGTCCTTGACGGCCAGTTCCGCCCCGACTTTCAGGCGATCCGCCCCGGCTATCGGCAGCCCGGCGGATTTGCAGGCCCGGATGATCTCGGCAAACAAATCCGAACGACGCTGCACGAGAATCAGAAAATCACCCGGCTGCACAGCGCGTTTTCCAAATTGCCGGGGGGTTTCGCCGTCCTCGGGAATGGTTTCTCCGCCGTCAACCATCCGCCTGATCGATTGTGCAATCCGCTCGGCCAGAATGACGTTGTGGTGTCGGGGGCTTGGCCTGTCGACAGGATCGGTCCAGACCCGATCATCGTCATCCGCGACGTTTTCCACGATCGGCCACAGGTCGACTCGTCCTGGCAGATCGGACTTGAATGCCACATGCAGCGAATCGGCCCGGAAACCGGCTTCGACACGGTCGGCAAACACCAGATCGACCAGCTGCAGGATAGCGCTGGATGATCGGAAAGAGTGCTCCAGCGTCAGGTCCTGAAGGCTGGTACCGGAATTCGCAAGACGATTGGCGAATTCTGCCTGCATCCGGTCGAATTCATCCGGATCGGCACCCTGAAAGGAATAGATCGACTGCTTCTTGTCACCAACGACAAAAATCGTTCGTTCGACTTCTCCGCGCGCGCCCAGCCCGCTGGTGAATTCCTGCGCCAATTTCTCGATGACATCCCATTGCGCCGGGCTGGTATCCTGTGCCTCGTCAACGAGAATGTGGTCGATACCACCGTCCAGGCGATACAGCACCCATTGCGCGACGGACGGATCGTTCAGAAGCTGTCGCGCCTTCAGGATCAGATCATCGAAATCCAGCCATCCATGCAGTTGCTTCCGGCGGGCGTATTCCGGCAGAAACGCGGCGGCAAAGGCGTGCAGCGCTTGGGATTTCCCTGCGCAATCGAGCTTCAGACGAAGCTGCCTGGCCGCTTCCACGCGCAGCATGAATGCGTCTATCTGCGGCTGCAGGTGAGGGATGCTGTTTCGTGTCGACCTGGTCGGAAAAGACCCTAACTTGGCGGAATATGGCTCTTTTGCCTTGGCCCCGGTCAAAAAGACGTTTTCAAGAAGCGGCAGATCGGAAAGGTTCGGATCCGTCACGTGGGCCAGTTTTTCGGCGGCTCTGACGTCGGTGGCGGTACCGCTGGCCAGGGCTGTACGCAATTCGGCCAACACCTCGCCTTCTCCGCCCAGAAAAACCTGCGCGCGCAGCGCGTCAGTGTCAAACCCGGGCGGAATTTCAAGGGCGCGGAACAGATCGTCCGAACATAATTGCGCTTTGAACGCCTCGCGCCGCTGGACCACGGCACGGGTCAAACCGTCAAACGCCGTGTCGGTTAGATACTGCGAAATCCCGTCAATCAGATCCGCTTGCGGCCCCCCGGCAAAATCCTCGATGATCTCGGCCTGCAAAAGATCGGCGGCGCGGTCTTCCATCTCGGTAAACTGCGGGCTGACACCAGCCTCGAGCGGAAACCGTCGCAGAAGCGAAGCACAAAACGAATGAATGGTCTGAATCTTCAAACCGCCGGGTGTTTCGATTGCCCGCGCAAACAGGGTTCGTGCGTGTTTCAGCCGCTCTGGCGTGATGCCCTTGTCTGCGCCAAGCTCTGTCAGTGTCTCGGCCAGTTTCGCATCATCCAGCATTGCCCAGGCGCCCAGGCGGGCAAAAAGCCGGTTCTGCATCTCGCTGGCTGCGGCCTTGGTGTAGGTCAAGCACAGGATGTGTTCGGGCCGAACCCCGTTCAGCAAAAGGCGCGCGACACGGTCGGTCAGAACCCGTGTCTTGCCGGATCCGGCATTGGCGGCGAGCCATGTCGACGCATTCGGGCGCGCCGCCTGTACCTGACGTTCCGTGGCATCGGTGCGCCCGTTCATGTCAGGTCCTCCGGAGTCGGGTCGGTTGCGCGATCCCATTCACCAAACCGGGCCAAATGGTCGAAATCGCCCTTATCAGTGTCTTTCTCAACCATTCGACGGGCCGAGAAACCCTGCGTTACCGCGTGATAGGCCGCAATCAATTCACGCAGATCAGCCAGAACCCTGGTTGCCGGCTCCTCATGCAAGGGGGCTGCAACATCAGGCCCGACAGAACCGACGCGGATAAAGTTCGCCACGGCAACCTTGGCGGCGGGAAGGTCGATGAAACCACCCTGCTCGGCAATTGCCGCCTCGATCAGCAACTGCTTGTCGAACCGGGCCTGCTGGTTCTTTGTCGGCGGCGCCCCGGTCTTGTAGTCATAGATGCAAAATGCACCGTCTTCGTCCTGGTCAATCCTGTCCGCACGGCCAGTCAGCGTGAAATCCAGCGGCGCAAGTCGAAAGCTGAGACTGGCCTCGAACGCGATTGGCCGGGCATGGGCCTGCCTGATTTTTTCACCGTGCAGAAAACTCTCTGCAACCCGATCAAGCCGCGCCAGCCAAAGACGGCGTGCGGCGGGCCAGGGCACGGCGGCGGATAGTTCCTGCCTTGCCTGATCCAGAAAGACCTCTCGGGTCAGATCGCGGGGATTCTCGGCACAGTGCCGAATGAACCGTTCCAGAAAGGAATGCACGGCGACCCCGCGCAAAAGCGCGTCAGGTTCTTTTGCCAACGGATCGAGCGGGCGAAGCCGCAGCACATGTTTCGCATAAATCGCGTATGGATCGCGGATCAGTGTACGGATTTCCGTGACCGAGAGCTTGCGCGGTCGCGCGGTTTCCGGCGGGCGCGGCGAGGGGCGCGGCGCGGGCATTTCCCTTGGTGCGTCGTCCAGCCCAGATGCCCACTCCAGCCACTTCTGACCCCGCGCGATCATCTTGGTCAGTGCCGCGGGCCCACCCTTTTCCGGCAGCCCGTTCATCAGGTTCGTGACCCGGTTGAGCCATCGGGACGGGACCGTTTCCGCATCATCATTCCGCAGCGACCGGGTCAGCCAGACTTCCGGCGCACAGGCCGCCTGTTGAAAGTCATGCGCGGACAGACCGATCCGACGTTCCGGCAGCAACAGACCCGCCTTGTCGCGCAAGGCGCGGTTCAGCCACGGATCGGGACTGGCCGCCTCTGGCCAGCTGCCTTCGTTCAACCCGCCCAGGATCAGCAGATCGGCACCCTGTACCCGCGCTTCGAGTGTGCCCCAGATCATGATCCGGTCATGCGGCGCATCGCGGTCGCGGACCTCCTCGCCGGCGAGCAGCGTGCCCAACAGGTCGGCAAACTGGTACGCGGTCATGTCACCGCCATTGGGCGCCTCGGCTTCAAGGTCGTTCAGGACGCCCAAAGCCTTCTGGCCCGCGTTCTTGTCCCACAGCCCGCCACTGCCGCTTGTTTCGCTGCCCGCCGCGATTGCCTCGGCGGATCGCCGCAATTGTTGCGTCCAGTCCGACAGGGGCCGCTTGCCCGCCGCATCCTGGCCCGGAAACCGCGTTGCAAGCCAGTCGATCCAGTCCGGCGATGGTGGGTTGGCCAGTCGCGTACAGATCGCGGTCAGAGTCTCGGCGGTTGGAAACGGGGGGCCATTCCGGCGCAGAAACAGCTCCAGGTCACGGGTGTGCAACAGATGCGCGCCACGCTCGCTTCCGCTGTGGCAAAGCGGGTGTTTCAGCAAAGTAAGCAGGCTCTCCCCGGTCAAGGGCTTGCCAAACAACCCGGCCACGTGGCGCAGAAACCGACCGGGCGGAGACAGTTGCAGCGGTAAACCGGCGCTGTCGTCGGGCAGGATGTTCCAGCGGTCCAAGGCTGCGGCAACCCGTCGGGTCAGCATGCGGTCGGGCGTAATCAAGGCCGCCCGCTGTCCGGTCTCGGCGGCCTTGCGCAGGCGCAGGGCGATGGCCAACGCCTCGGCACGTGGTCCGGCTGCCTGCACCAGGGTCACATTCTTCGTCGCTTCTTCAAGCGCCTCCAGTTCGGGACCTTCTGTCAGCCAGGCATGGGTCACGGGGGCAGGGCGCAGGGCAAGCGAGATCAACCTGTTTCGCGCCGTCGAAGGTGGTTTCTGATCCGTCCATCGGGCAATATCGCCTGGGGCGAGGCCGAGCCGGTTCATCAGGTGACGGAACCGGTATTGCGGATGGTCTTCGGACAACAAAGCCTGATCGAGACGCTCCCAGACGGTGTCGGGCTGGTCAAAGTCATACCCCGGCAGTACGACCGCACCTTGGGGCAATCTGGCCACGGCATCCATCAACATGGCGGTTGTGCCCCGCGATCCGGTCGACCCGGCGAGGATGATCGGATGGTCTGGTGGCGACGCCTCCCAGGTTTCGATCAAACGTTCGACGACCTGTCTCTGATGTGCCTGCGGGTCCAACCCCAAGCCATCCTGTGCGGCAAGATATTGTTCGGCAATGCCGAAAAACCGCTGGGTGCGCGCCCAGTGCCCCGACATGTCACTGACGTCGAGATTGCGGATGACGTCAGGACTCACGCCTTCGCCCTGCATTTCGTCCATCAAATCGGCAAGGCTGTCGGCAAGCGAAAAAACCGACGATTGCGCCGCCAGATCGGGCTCTTGCGTCAGCAACTGGCCGATCAGCTGCGCCAGTTCAAGACGACGGCGCAAAGACGGGGTTGTTGTTGGCAGGTCAGCCGGTGCAATCCCGATCTCGGTCAGAAGCGAAACACGCGGCAAAAGGCGCGGGGGTCCGGCATCGAAGAGGTCGCGAATGCGTCGGGCCATACGGCGCGTGTTGACCACCAGATGTACGCGGGCCAAAGATTCGGGTCGGACCGGATCGGCAAGATCTGTCAGCCCGTTGACCAAGGCTTTCGGGAAATCGACACCGGGCGGAAGGGCAAAGACCCGGGGTTTGTCGGTCGGCTCAAACATGCGTGTGGCCCAGCAGTGTTTCGGCCAGTTCGATGCCGGCTGGATGCCCCACATCAACCCATTTTCCGGGATAGGGCAGGGCGTAAAGGCGGCGACGCGCAAGCAGCTTGTCCCACAGCAGGTTCAGGGAAAACACCGTCTCGTCGATCTCGAGCAGGCCCTTGGTGTGAATGATCTGAACGCCGCCATATACCCAGCCGGGGCCGCGTGCGATGCGTCCGTCCGAACCGATCGCAAAATCCCCGGAACCGTCATGGCCGACAGCGTGATTGACGGGCACACACATCAGCAATCCGTCCATCACGTCTGGTTGCCAGGAATCCCGCAACAGGATCAACGGGTTTGGCCCGTCCCAGATCGCATCGGTGTTCATTGTGAATACCGGTCCCTGACCCAACAGCGGCAACGCTGCCTTGAGCCCTCCGCCTGTGTCCAGAATATCGGGTTGCTCTGGTGCCAGGGTTACACCCAATGGGAGCAGGTGGTCCGCCAACTGATCGGCGAGATAGTGCGTGTTGGCAACAATCCTTTCGGGTTGGACCCCTGCAACAAGGTCCAGCGCATGGTCTATCAGCGGTTTGCCCGCGACCGGGATCAACGGCTTCGGTCGGGTTCTGGTCAACGCGCCCATGCGGGTTCCAAACCCGGCGGCAAATAGCATGACAGAGGTTGGTGTCCGGGTCACGATGTTTTCAGCCTGGCAAGTGTTTCTGCAGTGGGCTCGGGCAACGTCCTGATCAGCAGATCCCGGACCGGGTCCATCGCGGGGTGCTGCAGATCCCGCATCAGGTGCGCCCACACGCGGGGGATCAGGTCAACATAATGTGTCTTGCCCATGTCTCGGGCGAGGCGGGCAAATACACCAAGGATGCGAAGGTTTCTTTGAACGCCCAGAACGGCATAGGCGGCCCGGAATCTTTCGGCATCCAGCCCGGAGGCGTCGAGATAATGTCTGATCATCTCATCCTCAACCCGATGCGGGACATCGCGACGCGCATCCTGCAGAAGTGACATCAGATCAAAGGCCGGGTGCCCCGCCATGGCATCCTGAAAATCAAGCAGACCGACCCGCGCGGTCCCTTGTCTGTCCGGCAGCCAGATCAGGTTCTCCGCGTGATAATCGCGCTGTATCAGGACCGGCCTATAGGGTCCAAGCGATTGCAGAATTGTATGAAAAGCGGAACTGAATTCGTCCTGTCCATGGCTGTCGCCAATAGTCGCGCATCGGTATTTTGTGAAAACCAATGACGTCAGCTCGACGATCAGGTCAGGTGCGTAGAGCGGCAGGTCCGGCAAAGCCGTACTGTGCAGAGTCAGCAACAGATCAGTCGCCGCGCGATAAAGCGTGTTCTCAAGCGCCGGGTTTTCGCGGATCACGCGCGCAAAAACCGCATCACCCAGGTCTTCGAGCAACAGGAAGCCGTTTTCCGGGTCCTCGGCAAGGATAACCGGCGCGCTGAGCCCGAGACCACACAGGTGTCGGGCAATTCGTGCAAACGGGCGCACATCTTCGCCCAGCGCGGGCGGGGCGTCCATGAGGACGGCCGAGTTTCCGGTGACGGGATCGGTCAGCCGCTCGTATCGCCGGTTGGATGCATCCCCCGCCAGCGACGCGCGAAACGCGCCCGCCCAGCCAGCATCCGACAAAAAGGATACCGCCAGCGAGGCCCGGTCAGGCATCTTCCGTCAACTCCAGCCTGCTGGTCCACTTCGGGTCGCTCCAGCTGAATACAGCCTGGCGCGCGTCTTCATCCGCGGCATCCGGGCAGAACCGGATGCGCAACGCAGAGTCCGGAGCGAGATCACCGAGCCGGTCGGGCCATTCGATCAGGCAGATCGCGGATTCAAAAGCCTCGCCGAGCCCGAGTTCAGCGATCTCGTCCACAGACGTGAGGCGATAGAGATCAGCATGCCAGACCTCGCCCGCGCGCGTGTCATACGTCTGGACCAGTGTGAAAGTAGGCGAAGGAACATCTTCGGGCGCATCCTGCAGCGACTGGATGAGGTGACGCGCGAAATGGGTTTTTCCGGCTCCGATGGGACCATCCAGCAGCACGGTGTCACCGGGCGCGAGCCGCGCACCAAGGGCAGCGGCCAGATCGGCGGTTTCCGCAGGCGATCGCATGGAAATGTGTTTGTGGATCTCGGTCATTCCGCCACAATGCCGGTGCGCCTGATCAGCCGCAAGCGCGAACCTCAGTCGGTGACGAGTTCCGGCGTCTTTTGCGGCAGTGAGCGGGCAGGGGCATCGGACCGGGTAAAGGTGATCATCGTTGCACCGCCCTGTATCGGATGCACACTGCAGATCAGGTCCTGACCTGTCCTGAGTTTTGCCTTGGCCCACCATTCCGCGCGGTTGTCCTGTGAAGCGACGAAATCACGGATGTCTCCCCAGATCGGAGAGGCCATGCAGTGCTCTTGCCACACGCGGACCGAGTCAAGAATCGCCGTCTGCGCAAAACACTTCTCCGGATCGACGCTCCACATCGTTTGATAAGCCGCATTGGAGAAGATCAGGTTTCCGTTCATAGAGAAAACCGCAATGGCATCTTCGAGCTGATCAAAGATAGCCTGCCCGAGTTCCAGGTCGGAACGGAACCGGCGGGTCAGGGTGATCTCAGCCGTGATATCCTCGAACAGAAACGCCACTGCGCCATCCGGGTGCGGGCGGCCGCTGACCGAATACACTGATCCGGAAGGCAGCGACCAGGTTTCCTGATACCGTCCGTCCGTTGCTGCCTCGACAAGTTCTGCCAACTGGTCTCGCCAGCTGCCATAGTTTTTCGGTTCAGGCATCATGTTCTGGTCGCGCAACCTGTCAAAGAAAGACAACAGGGTGGGCCGGGCGCTCAGGAAATCGGCTGCCAGCGACGTCAGATCGATCAAAGCCGGGTTGAACAGAACCAGTTGCCGGTTCCTGTCGAAAATCGCCAGTCCGATGGATAGCTGCGCGAATGTCTTGGCAAGCGTCTGGACAAAATTGCGCTGGGCGATTTCGGCGTCGACAACCGCATTCACATCCATTCCATAGATCAGGGTGCCGCCCTCGCACTGGACAATGGACACGTCGAACCAGAGCTTCTTGCCATTGGCGGGAATTGTCAGGCTGCGCCGCGCCTTCTTGGTTGGAATCGGGACTTCGAAGGAGGCGCTGAACAGGGCCGTGTCGGGGCCGGGTTTTTTCCCCAGAACGGATTGGCACAGGTTTTCATAAGCTTTGTTGAACCAGATGACTTCGCCCTTGTCGCTGACCCGCCAGACTGGATAATGCGCATTGTTGACCGCGAAACGCAGGGTCTCAAGCTCTTCGGAAACCTCTGACAGATCGCGCGCCTTTTCCGCAGCCTGCTCCTTCTCCGGCAGAGGTTTGCGAAGCGACACGCGGGTCACGCCGTCGATCCATTCGCAAAAAATCTCGTAAGCACTCTGGCCGGCGGGCGATGGAGCGATCAGGTGCCCGGCCTTTTCGACTTCGGACTGCGATTTTGGAAATGCCGGGTAGGTCTTGTGCAGCTCCTGGAAAAGATCGGACCATTCGAAAAGACCCTGCGGCTGACCAACCATTCGTCGTGCCGGGGTCGTCGCATCGACGAGTTCGGAACCATCGAAAATCCAGACCACATCAGTGTCACCCGCCGGGCCAAGCCGGCGCGCCGGACCACGATGCGACAGAAGTTTGACCGCCACCACGGCTGCCGCCAGACTGACGACGGCCAGTATCAGCCACTCCTGAAATGGCAGTTCCTGCATCCTGCGCACTTTCTGCTAGAGATTTCCAACACTCTGGAACCGGAATGGTTAACGCCATGTTAACCGATCAACATAACCGCCGGATCAAATCTCGATTGGCTGGTTCTGCCCGATTGGTATGGCGTTTTCACCGGACTGCGCGTCAATCTTGCCCCGTGGCCAGACGACTTCGACAATTGCACCGCGCCGTTCGGATTTTCCCTTGTGGGGTCGGTGCGGGTCCGATCCGTTTGCAAAGCTCAGCTCTGCGCCGGATCTTTCCAACAGCGTTTTCGCGATGAACAGCCCCAAACCCATACCTTCGTATTCCGGCCTGGCCTTGCGGTCGGACTCTGTTCGGCGGCGACGCACGAATGGATCGCCGATGCGTCCGATCATCTGAGGCGGATAGCCGCGACCGTCATCCATGATCCGCACCGAAATTACATCATCCGTCCAGCTGGATTCGACCCAGACATTGGCCCGGGCGAAATCGACTGCGTTCTGGATCAGGTTGCGCAGTCCGTGAATGATTTCCGGCTTGCGCAGAACCGACGGTTGTTGCTGGTTGCTGTCCGCCCCGGGGATGTCCTCGAAATGCACGTGCTTGCCGCGGTGCATATGCGGTTCCGCCGCTTCGTTGACAAGCGTGCTCAGGGGGGCCTGACGCAGATGCAGGTCATCTTTTCCCGCCCGCCCCATGTCGCGCAAGATATCACGACAACGATCTGCCTGCTGCCGGATCAGTTCGGCGTCCTCGCGCAGGTCAGGGGTCTGTTCAAGCTCCTCAATCAACTCGCTGCTGGCCAGCTTGATCGTGGCCAGAGGTGTGCCAAGCTCATGCGCGGCGGCGGCAATCACACCGCCGAGATCGGTCAGCTTCTGTTCGCGAGAAAGCGCCATCTGCGTTGCCACCAACGCATCATTCATCGATCGCATTTCCGAGCTGATTCGCCTCGAATAGGCCCCCATGAAGATGATCGCAATGATGATCGCGGCCCAGTTTCCAAAGACAAAGACGTCGGCGACCCGCAGAATGAACCCCTGTTCGGTGCGCAAGGGCAGATGGAACTGTGCCAGGAACGTCACCAGAATGATCGCTGTGCTGCCGATCAGAACAGTCGAGCGCAGCCCCATGACGCTGGCCGATATCGTGACCGGTCCCAGCAGCAACAGCGAAAACGGATTGTGAAGCCCGCCGGTCAGATACAACAGAAAGGCAAGCTGCAGCAGGTCAAAGAGAACCATCAGGAAATTCTCGGTTTCCGACAGGCGCTTGTTCTCTGGAAACACAAAGACGGCGATCAGGTTCCCGATCACCGAGACGCCAATGGTCAGAAAGCACAGGCCCAATTCAAGCTGCAGGTGATACAGACTCTGTGCAACGGTAATTGCGATCAATTGCCCGAGAATGGCGAACCATCGCAACAGGATCAGCGTGCGCAGGCGTATCCAGTTGCTGCGCGGCTGACCGTGAAGAAGGCCCATGTCGAATTCGGTCATTTGCGATCCAAGTCGGTTGCAACGGCTGGCCAAGTTGATAGGAGTCCACACCGAAACGTCAACCTTTCGGACGATTGGAATTTTCCGACATGAACCGTCTTTACGTCATTATTGCCGCCGCCGTTCTTGCCGCGTTGATCGGCGGATTGTGGCTGGCAACCCTGATGACCGGACCGGATGACCAGTTCGCGCAGTGCCGCAGCGGCCAGGTCGCCGGTGGAACGGATCAGATCGGCGGGCCGTTCGAACTGGTGAATTCCAAGGGCGAAACCGTTTCGGACAAGGACGTCATTGCCGGTCCATCGTTGCTTTACTTTGGCTATACGTTCTGTCCGGATGTCTGCCCGTTGGACACCGCGCGAAATGCCGAGGCGGTGGATATTCTGGAAAGCCGGGGCCAGATGGTCACGCCGGTATTCATCTCGATCGACCCGGCGCGGGACACGCCGGAAGTGGTAGGCGATTTCGCCGCGAACCTTCACGAGCGGATGATCGGGCTGACCGGGTCGCCCGAACAGGTCAAGGCGGCAAGCAAGGCCTACAAGACCTATTTCAAGGCGCAGCCGGCCGAGGATGACTATTATCTCGTCGATCATTCGACATTCAGCTATCTGGTTTTGCCGGAACACGGGTTCGTCGAGTATTTCCGGCGAGATGAAACACCCGAGGAAATGGCAGACAGGATCGGTTGTTTTCTCGACAATCTCTGAGCCACAGGGCGTTTGACCTTTGCCCCCGCGTTGTTAATACTCATTCAACCGAACAAGACTTTTTCTTAGCCGTGGAGGGCGCGCATGGCGGAACCAGCATTGCAGGAGATAGGACCGGACAAATCCCTGTTGCTTGTGGATGACGACGAACCTTTTCTCAGACGGCTGGCCAAAGCCATGGAAAAACGGGGTTTCGAAATAGAAACCGCTTCTTCTGTCGCTGCGGGACGTGCCATTGCAACCGCCAGACCGCCGGCTTATGCCGTGGTCGATCTGCGGCTGGAAGATGGCAACGGTCTGGACGTCGTTGAGGTTCTGCGGGACAAGCGGCCAGACAGTCGCGTGGTGGTACTGACCGGGTATGGTGCGATCGCCACGGCGGTGGCGGCCGTCAAGATCGGCGCCACTGACTACCTGTCCAAGCCGGCGGATGCGACGGATATCACCAACGCGCTTCTGGCCAATCCGGACGAATTGCCGCCACCGCCGGAAAACCCGATGAGTGCTGACCGGGTGAGGTGGGAGCATATCCAGCGGGTCTATGAACTGTGTGACCGTAATGTCAGCGAAACGGCAAGGCGGCTGAACATGCACCGTCGGACATTGCAACGCATTCTGGCAAAACGGTCTCCGCGTTAGAGCCGCGTTGCTCACAAGTCGTAGCGCTTGCTGACCTTGTCGATGACAAGTCCGTTGCTCAGCGTCACGTTGTTTCGACGATGGTAGGTCTCGAAACCGCGACTCTGGTAATAGGCCAGCCCACCCGAATTGTCGGCGCGGATAGTTGCATTGATCCAGCGATATCCCAGCGCACGGGCGGCGTTGCGTGACGCATCGAACAATCGGGTTCCGATACCCAGCCCGGTCTGCCCAACCCTGACGAATGTTGAGATGTCACAGGCGTCATCGGGCAATTGGTCATGCGGTTCGATGAACTGAAACCCAAGCGCCGTTCCGTCGTCTGACTCGGCGACATGCCATGCGGATTGTGACGGGTGGCGGGACATCCATTCTCCTATGGCGGCACTGGTCACGGTCTGCGTGTGCGCGGTTGTTCCGCCTTGTTGGATGATCTGGTTCAATAGGTCCGCCAACGGGCGGCAATCCAGCGGCCCGGCTTTGCGTATGTTGATCATGTCATTTTCTGCATCAGTTCGTCATGCCGCTTCGCAAAGGCGTTGCGCGTCTCGATCGGCGCGCGCAAAACGATCGAAAACCCCTGTATCAGAGCCTGATCCGGCTTGCCAAAGAACCTGTCTGCCTCCGCTTCGGAAAAACCCGCGATCTGGGTCGCTTCCATCCAGGCGCTGATCCTGTCGGCTCGCTTGATCTGTTTCTTGACCGACGCGGGAAGGCTGGCGGGCAGGCCGAAACGAATGTGGATCGCCGCGGTCAATCGGGTATCCAGTTCGTTGTAACCCGGACCGACACCGGCCTTGACCGGCGAGATCATGTCGCCGATCACGTATTCCGGCGCATCGTGCAGCAGCGCCGCAAGCCGCCATTTTGCCGGTGTAGAGGGTGCGATGCGCCCGAACAGTTCCTCGACCAGAAGCGAATGTTCGGCAACGGAATAGGCGTATTCACCATGTGTCTGCCCATTCCAGCGCGCGACAAAGGCCAGCCCGTGGGCGATATCCTCGATCTCGATATCCACAGGCGTCGGATCCAGCAGATCCAATCTGCGTCCCGACAGCATACGTTGCCACGCGCGGGGTTGTTTGGGCGCCATTTTCGACCTCTCCTTGGGCCTTGACTAATCGCATGCCCGGTTTGCTGCAATTGCCAAACTGCAGCACGGCACACGTGCCGACCACGGTATCGTGCAACCCGAGTCATCGAAATGTGAGCGGAAAGAACCGATATTGACTG
Source organism: uncultured Rhodobacterales bacterium (assembly GCA_964351155.1). Lineage (GTDB taxonomy): Bacteria > Pseudomonadota > Alphaproteobacteria > Rhodobacterales > Rhodobacteraceae > CAYGNE01. The sequence goes on from CAYGNE010000063.1 coordinate 15,977, forward strand.
TGTAGAGCCTGTTAGTGGCTCGACCAAGCAATGGAGGAAACAATGTACAAACGACTTTTTTCGGCTGCATTGGTGTTCGGGGCGGCCGCGCTCGCGCCGCCGGCTCCGGCGCAGGTTTCAAACTGCCTGCCACGCGAGATGCTGGTCCAGAATCTGTCGGACAATTACGGCGAGATCCTGACTGGCGGCGGGTTGCAGAGCGCATATCAGCTACTGGAAATCTGGAGTTCGGAAAAGACCGGGAGTTTCACCGTGTTCATTACCCGTCCTGACGGGCTGTCCTGTATCATGGCGACCGGGCACAACTGGTCAGGTAATACACGCGTCAACCGGCCGGGGCTTGCAGGATAGTCGCAAATCTGGCGTCGTCGCATTGTCCCGGGACGGGTGTGGTGCTATCTGCCGCTCAATTCGTTTGAGTAGGACACAAAGCAGATGGCAAAAGACTACATCGTCAGGGATATCAACCTGGCAGAATTCGGCCGCAAGGAACTGAACATCGCGGAGACCGAGATGCCGGGCCTGATGGCTCTGCGCGAGGAGTATGGCAACAGCAAACCGCTGAAGGGTGCGCGCATCGCGGGCAGCCTGCACATGACGATCCAGACGGCGGTTCTGATCGAAACACTCGTGCATCTTGGTGCGGACGTGCGCTGGGCGTCGTGCAACATCTTCTCGACCCAGGACCATGCGGCCGCAGCGATAGCCGCCTCCGGCACGCCGGTGTTTGCCGTAAAGGGCGAGACGCTGCCGGAGTATTGGGACTATGCCGACCGGATCTTTGATTTTGCAGAGGGCGGCGCCAACATGATCCTCGACGATGGCGGCGACGCGACGCTGTACATCCTGATGGGCGCCC
>CAYGNE010000064.1:0-10735 GCA_964351155.1 uncultured Rhodobacterales bacterium
ATGCTGAATGCTGCGAGAGGGGTTGTACCAACCTTCGATGAACTTGAAACAGGCAAAGCGACGCGCAGCGCCCAGTTGCACAAGCTTTTGACCCGGAAATCCGGAGTAACGCTGGCGCAGCTACAGAAGACCTTCGGCTGTCAGCCCCATACGTCACGAGCCGCGATCTCTGCCCAACGCAAGGCAGGCTACCAGATCGAACGCAGCGATAGCGACAAAGGTTCGGTCTATCGCGTGGTGAGGGCGGACTATGCGGCATGATCGGTGATGGCCCCGGCAAGCTGGAAAGCCTGATTGCAGACATCAGTGTCTTTGACCGCGCCAAGCGCCCGGAAACACGCGGCAATTGGCCGGCAATTGTTCGGTGATTGAAAACAGGGAAGTGTCTGGCTGGGGTGGTAGGATTCGAACCTACGATACACGGTACCAAAAACCGCTGCCTTACCACTTGGCTACACCCCAACGGTGAGCGGCTAATTAAGCCGCCGGGAATGGCTGTGCAAGACCTGATTTCGCAAAATGTCGGCCTATTCTTCCGGCGCATCATGATTCAGCAGGTCGTCTTCCGGCTGGGCGGCCCTTTCTTCGGCCACGATCCGGTCGAGTTCCTGGTTTGCCGTAGCCTGCACATCGTGCGTTGCCGCATCCGTCGCGACCGACGCGCTTGGCCTGGCTGTCGGGGGCGGGCGGAGAATACGCAGGCCGGGCTCTGGCATGGAGATTCCGGCCGCACCGAAAGCCAGTATGGTCTGGCGGATGGCTTCACCGCGCGCCAGCACAATGGATGTGTCGTGCTGGGCAATCCAGCCGGCCATTTTCAGCGTTATCGTGCTGTCACCGACAGTTTCGATCCAGGCCGCGGACGCAGGGCTGGTCAGTGTGAATGGCAGGCTCTCCAGCGTGTCCTGCGCGATCTGTCGGGCCAGGGCCAGATCGGTGTCCGGTGCGACCCCCAATTCAAAGGAAAACCTGCGTTCGTCGTTGCGGGTAAAGTTGACGATGCGGCTCTTGAACACAGTGGCGTTCGGGATACGGATATGGTTCCCGTCAAAGCTCAGCAGGATGGTGGCGCGACTCGTCAGGCGGATCACCTTTCCCGTATCGCCCTCGATTTCAATTGTGTCATTGGGACGAAAAGGTTGCCGGATCGACAACAGGATCGAAGCGATGAAGTTTTCCACGGTGTCACGCACGGCAAAACCGATGGCGAGACCGAAAATTCCCGCGGCCCCGAGTATCGTGGAAAGCAGTGCCGAGGCGCCAAGGATATCCAAGGCCACGACAATGCCGGCGACGACAAAAACCAGACGCAGAATCTGGCGATACAGATCTGCAATGAAGGCATTCGGTGCGAGACGTTCCCAGGGTTGCCGCCGCTTGGCGATGAACATGCCAAGCAACACGATCGCCAAGAACACGACAAATGCTATGCTCACCAACGGCAGGAACGCGATGGCCTGTTTCAGGCGATCGCGAAACCGGTCTATGGCCGGGTTCAGCCGTTCGACGACATCGGTCGACTCGACTACCTCGTTTTCGATCGCCACGACGCCTTCGACGCGACTTGCCAATTCATTCAGCCTTCGCGGCCCATCGCCATCCAGCGTGCTGCCTCTCAAGGTGACGATTCCCGAGGTCACGGAAACAGTTATGTCCTCGAAACCTTCCAACTCGGTAAGGATGTCGCGGATACGATTGGCGATCGCCGCATCTTGCGTGGCGCTATCCTCCACCGCGATTGTGCCGGTGGGTTGATTGGCCTGGGCCAAAGCCAGGGCGGGAAGTAAGCAGAGGAGGAAAATCAGGTAAAGGCGCATGTCGCAAACTTTCGGATGAAACCGCCCCAAGGTTGGCGCAGCCGAATGGGAATGCCAAACGGAAACTTCGGGGTCAGCGAACGGGCCGCTCCAAAAACTCAGGTCGTGTCGAGCAGAATGGCCCCGTTCCGGTGCCCGGTTTCGACCGCTTCGTGGGCGCTTGCGCAATCGGCCAATGGGAAGACTCGGTCGACCGGGCAGGACAAAGCATCTTCGTTCAAAGCGCGGGTCAGCGTGGCGATGGTTGCCCGGCGCTGTTCCGGAGTGAGAATGTAGATCAGGGCGATTTCGATTGTGACCGCTTTGAAAAGCAGTGGATAAAACGGCAGGACCGGTTGCATGTCCAATGCCGACCCATAGGCGCAGATGACGCCGTTCTCCGCGATGACGTCGCTGTCGGCGGCAATGTTCTTGCCGAATTCGACTTCAACGATGCGTTGGACTGGTTCACTGCCATTGGCTGCAAGAACCTGTTGGGCAAGCTCGGGGTCTGCATAGTCCAGAACCACATCCGCGCCGGCGTGCCTGACCCTGTCAAATCGGTTCCGGCCCGCGGTGGCGATGACACGGGCACCGCCCCACTTGGCGAGTTGTATGGCCAAAAGGCCCACCGTCCCGGCACCTCCCTGCACCAGCAGCGTCTGACCCGAAACGTCGCCACCGCTGAACACTGTGAAACACGCCGTCAGACCGGGGATGCCAAGGCTGGCGCCGGTTTGCAGGTCCACGTGATCGGGGAGCGGCACAGCCTGATCCTGCGGCAGCGTGATATGCGTGGACGCAGTGCCGAATGCACGTCGCCATTGCCCGTTCCAGATCCAGACCCGCTGCCCAATTCGGGCAGGGTCGACATTTTCGCCGACCGCATTGATCACCCCGGCGCCGTCACTGTGTGGGACAATCTGGGGGAATGGTGGTTTTGTAATGCCAGGGCGTGATCCGGCCCGGGCTTTGACGTCGGACGGGTTGACGCCGGAAAACTGCAGCTCCACCGTGACCTCGCCCGGTCCCGGAGGTGGCGTGTCCAGGTCAGTCAGGCGAAGAACGTCGCGCGCGGGACCGAACCGGTCATAGGCAATCGCTCTCATTCTGGCCCTCATTCCCGCAATTCTTCAGGTTGCACACCCCACAGGTGGGCTTTGGGTGCCCATCCCCGATATCCGCCCGCGCTGATCTTGCACCATGCAGGCGTACAGGCGCCGAGCCGGGCAATGACGCCCAGTTCGAACGCGGCATTGGTTGGCGATTGCGGATCGGGTTGGGCATGAATCGTCAGCATGTCTTTTTCGATGATCACCGTGCGCACCCCGGACAACAGCGCGTAATGCACCCACCCACCGGCGCCATCCCGGTCCTGTACCCGGCGCCAGTGGCCATGTTCGGCTGTGATCTGAAGCGGCATGTCACGGCGTTTGAACACCCAATCGATTCGGTGGGTGAGTGACGGGCCGCGCCGCACGTTGCCCTCGCTCGCCTTCATCGAGACATAACGAGGCATGGGAAGGTTCGTCACCGGGCCGCGTGTGGCCGTTTCCTGCGCTACGGAGGCGGCCGACGTGACACACCACGCCAACAACCCCGCCGTGAGAAGGCGCCACATTGAAACCGAACCTGTCACCGTCTTTGCCCGTTCGTCCTTGAAAGAGCGGCATGTTTTTCCGCTTGGGGTTCTTGTGCCCCGTTCTAACCTACGCCACCATGCCATGGCGCGAACTGATTTGAAAAGTGGCGGGAGAAACAGAGTGCCAAGAGAACGCTTGAGTGTTGTTGTAACGCGACGGTTGCCGGATCAGGTCGAAACCCGGCTGAGCGAATTGTTCAACGTTCGGTTGCGGGACGATGACACGCCCATGACCCGGGCCGAGCTGGGCGAGGCCATGAAATCGGCGGACGTTCTGGTACCCACGGTTACCGACATGATCGACGCGCGCCTGATCGGACAGGCCGGCGACCGGCTGAAACTGATCGCCAATTACGGTGCGGGTGTCGATCACATTGATGTTGCCACCGCGCGGCAGCGCGGCATTCTTGTCAGCAACACGCCTGGTGTGCTGACGGATGACACGGCAGACATGACCATGGCGCTGCTGCTGGCCGTGACCCGCCGCATTCCAGAGGGTCTTGCGGTGATGCAAAAAGGCAATTGGCAGGGCTGGGCACCGACTGCGTTGCTGGGTGGACGCGTTGGCGGTCGCCGGCTTGGCATACTTGGCATGGGCCGGATCGGACAGGCGGTGGCACGTCGGGCTGTCGCATTTGGTATGCAGGTCCACTACCACAACCGCAGACGGTTGCGGCCCGAGGTGGAAGAGCAGTTCGAAGCCACCTATTGGGATAGCCTCGATCAGATGGTTGCGCGGATGGACGTTATTTCCATCAACTGCCCATCCACTCCCAGTACTTTCCATCTGATGAATGCGCGCCGGCTGAAGCTGATGAAACCGAGCGCGGTGATCGTCAACACAAGCCGCGGAGAGGTGATTGACGAGAATGCCCTGACGCGCATGCTGCGGACCGGTGAACTGGCCGGTGCAGGGTTGGATGTCTACGAACACGGCACAGATGTTAATCCCCGGTTGCGCGAACTGCCCAACGTGGTCCTGTTGCCGCATATGGGGTCCGCCACGCTCGAAGGGCGGATCGAAATGGGCGAGAAGGTCATCATCAACATCAAGACGTTCGAAGACGGGCACCGGCCGCCGGATCAGGTTGTCCCGTCGATGCTCTAGAGTGCATTGCGCAGTTTCGTCGCGATCACTTTGCCGGAGAACACGCTGGATGCCCTGATCCGCATTCAGGCGCGCCTGCCTGTTGGTCCGTTCGTGGCGCGATCCAACCTGCACCTGACGCTGGCCTTTCTGGATGATCAGCCAGTCGAAACCCTTGAACTTCTGAATGACGAACTTGAAATGCTGAAGGTGGCGGTCTTTCCCGTTCGTCTTTCGGGTCTGGGCTGTTTCGGCGGCGATCGCCCACGCCTTGTTTTTGCGGATGCGGTGTTGGACGGGGCGTTGGATCACCTGCACAGACAGGTCGTCAAGGCGGCGCGCCGTGTCGGCGTGCAGCTGCAGCAGCGTCGATTTCATCCCCACGTGACGCTTGCCCGACCGAAACCTGGTTTTCGCGGTGCGGAACTGCTTCAGAGGTTCATCGCGTCTGAAAGCCACACATTTCAGGCCGAGTTTCCGGTCAATTCGATCTCGCTCTTTCGTTCTGATCTGCACCCGGCCGGGGCCATCCATACCGAACTGGCGCGATACGAGTTGGCCTGATTGCAGTTGCAAGCCGTGGTTGAGTGGGTAGGGTGAAATCCGAGGAGGATTTCATCATGAAAATCTTGTTGACCGGCGTGCTTGCCACCTTTGTGCTGATCGGCCCTGTACTGGCCCAGCAAACCGCCGATGCCGTTGCGCCCGAGGCGGCCACGACCGGCAGTTTCGTCGGCGCCACGGCCGAGGCGCAGGCGGCGCTTCAGGCAAAAGCCGATGGCCAGCCGGTCGAGGCCAAGAACTGGATGGTGGCGGCGGCCAATCCGCTGGCGGTCCAGGCGGGCGCAGATATTCTGCGCGCCGGGGGGAGTGCCGCAGATGCCATGGTGGCGGTGCAAACGGTTCTCGGCCTTGTCGAGCCGCAATCATCGGGTCTGGGCGGCGGGGCCTTTCTGGTCTGGTACGATGCAAAAACCGGCGAAGTGACGACGCTTGACGGACGTGAAACCGCTCCGCTCGCGGCGACACCTCGCCTGTTCCAAGATGAAAGCGGTGAGCCGCTGAAATTCTATGATGCGGTGGTCGGTGGACGGTCGGTAGGCACACCGGGCACGCCCGCACTTTTGCACGAAGCGCATCGTCGCTGGGGTCGCGCACCCTGGCCATCGCTGTTCGAAGCGGCGATCGGTCATGCCAAGCAGGGATTTGCAGTGTCGCAGAGACTGGCCGGATTGATCGAGGGCGACGCCGAGCGATTGTCCCGGTTTCCTGCGACGGCGGACTATTTCCTGCCGGGCGGAGAGGCGCTGAAAGCCGGGGACATTCTGCAAAATCCGCAATATGCTGACACCCTTCTCACCCTGGCCGACCAGGGCGCGGCTGGGTTTTATACCGGTCCTGTCGCTGCAGACATCGTGCGGGCAGTCAGTACAGCGCCCGGCAATCCGGGTGTCCTGTCGCAGATCGACCTCGCGCTCTATAGCGTTCGCGAACGCGACGCCGTGTGTGCCCCGTATCGCGGCCTTGACGTTTGTGGAATGGGGCCACCTTCTTCGGGTGCATTGACCGTCGGGCAAATCCTGGGTCTCCTCGAGGGTTATGATCTCGCGGCTTTGGGGCCGGACAATCCGGAAAGCTGGCGATTGATCGGCGACGCCAGCAGGCTCGCCTTTGCAGATCGCGGCCGATACATGGCGGACAGCGATTATGTTCCGATGCCAGTCAAGGGGCTGGTCGATCCGGATTATCTGGCGGAACGCGCCCAGTTGCTGGCGGGTGACGACGCTCTGCCCGAAGTCGCGCCGGGCAATCCGACCTTTGACCACGCCTCCAACTGGGCGGATGACGAATCCATGGAACTGCCGTCGACGTCGCATATCTCGATCGTGGATCAATTCGGCAACGTTCTTTCGATGACGACGACAATCGAGAACGGGTTCGGCTCGCGCCTGATGGTGCGGGGGTTCCTGCTGAACAACGAACTTACCGATTTTTCGTTTCGCAGTCACAACGACGGAGTGCCCATTGCCAACCGGCTTGAGCCGGGCAAGAGACCACGGTCGTCGATGGCGCCCACCATCGTCATGCGGGATGGCAAACCGGTGCTGGCCATCGGCTCGCCGGGCGGCAGCCGCATTATTGGCTATGTTGCAAAGTCGATCATTGCCTGGGCTGACTGGGGCATGAACATACAGCAGGCTCTGGCATTCCCGCATGCTGTCAACAGGTTCGGAACCTATGATCTGGAAATTGGTACGAAAGCCGGTGACATGCAGGGGGATCTGGAGGCCATGGGCTATGAGGTTAATCTGCGCGATCTGACATCTGGCCTGCATGCGATCCTGATTCAGGAAGGTGGGTTGCAGGGTGCAGCGGACCCCAGGCGCGAGGGTATTGCACTGGGAAATTGATCCCGCGCTTGCCGCCCGCCATCTTCTGCGTCAAAAATCGACTCTGAAGCCACGGGGGACAGATTATGGTGCAGGCGAAAACTCTGCCGCGGAACGAAACCGGCATCTCGACCGTCGCCGGCATTTTGAAGCAACAATTTGCTGACCGGTTTCAAACCGGTCAGGCAATACGCGAGCAACATGCGCACACCACCACTTGGATCGTAAATCAGCCGCCGGATGCGGTGGTTTTCCCTCATACCACTGAAGAGGTCGCCGACATTATCCGGGTGTGCGCCGCTCACAAGGTTCCGGTGATCCCGTTCGGTGTGGGTACTTCGCTTGAAGGTCACGTGAATGCGCCGGCTGGTGGCATCTCGGTGGATCTCGGCCAGATGAACGAGATTCTTGCGGTTTTTCCTGAGGATCTCAACTGTACCGTGCAGCCGGGCGTGACGCGGGAACAGTTGAACACGCACCTGCGGGATCAGGGACTGTTTTTTCCCATCGATCCGGGGGCCAATGCGACCCTTGGTGGCATGGCCGCGACGCGGGCATCGGGCACCAATGCCGTGCGCTATGGAACGATGAAGGACAACGTGATCGCGGTCGAGGCCGTGATGGCGGACGGTACAATCATCAACACGGGACAACGCGCCAAGAAGAGTTCGGCTGGCTATGATCTGACGCGCCTGCTGGTCGGATCAGAGGGCACGTTGGGTCTTATCACGAAGATCACGTTGCGCCTGCAGGGTATTCCAGAGGCAATTTCAGCTGCGCGCTGTTCTTTTCCGACCGTGGATGCCGCGTGTCAGGCGGTGATGATGACCATTCAATACGGTATTCCCGTAGCGCGTATCGAACTTCTGGATACGTTGAGCGTAAAAGCGGTGAACGCGTATTCCGGTCTGGATCTGCCGGAAACGCCGGTGCTGCTGCTCGAATTCCACGGCTCGAATAACGGTGTTATCGAGCAGGCCGAAACCTTTCAGGCAATCGCCGAGGAATTCGGCGGTTCGGGCTTCAGGGCCACGGCGAGCACCGAGGAGCGCAACGCGCTTTGGCAGGCCCGGCATGATGCCTACTGGGCTTCGATCGCCCTTCGACCCGGAGCCAAGGGTATCTCCACTGACGTCTGTGTGCCGATCTCAAGGCTCGCCGAATGTGTCACCAAGACGCAGGAACGGTTGGATGCAGAGGGGTTCATCGCACCGATCGTAGGCCACGTCGGCGACGGGAATTTCCACGCGCTCCTGCTGATTGACATGGATGATCCGGACGAGGTCGCGCGTGCCGACGCCGTTGTCGGATGGCTCAATGACATGGCGATTTCAATGGACGGAACCTGCACGGGCGAACATGGCATAGGGCAGGGCAAGCGCCCCTATCTGGAACGCGAACTGGGTAATGCCACCCATATCATGGCACTGATCAAGTCCGCGCTGGACCCGGATGACATCATGAACCCGGGCAAGATACTGACGAAGTGAACCGCGCCCAGGTGTCAGGGGCCGATCATGAAACAGGTGACGTTGCGCGCCTGCAGCCGACGGCAGGCCAGATCCGCGGTTTCCCGGCTCATGCCAACAAAGTTCGCATCAAACCCGCGAGGAGTCTGGCTTACTTTGCGCAATGATCCATCCAGCGTTGCCATTTCGGCGAGCGCGGTGCGCAACAATACCTTCTCGGCCTGGAAACGGCTTCCATAGCGACCGACGTTTATGCCCCAGTGCCTGCCTCCGGAAGTGGAAAGACGGGTCACGATTTCAGGCTCCGCCGGCCGGGCGGCCACGGTTTCTGTCGATGCCAGTACCAATTCGGCTGGCCTTGGTTCGGGGCGCGGGACCGCGTCGGTCGCCGCGGCGACCACCACCGTGGTTGCGGCCGCGGGGGCGGCCTCGGCCGGAGGTGCAGCGGGCGCAATCGTTTCGGCAGCCTCGGCCATTGCGGCGTTAATACCTTCCTGCAACTTCGTGCGGTCCTGATCGACCGTGGCGACGACGACCTCTGCTGCCGGAATGGTCGGGGCAAGTACCCGTGCCTTGGGTCTCAGGCTTTTCTGGACTGACCCGACAAGGCGTATCGTTTTGCCAGCGGCACCGGGGACAGTCCCTGAGTTCCCGGCATAGGCCGGGCGGTCAGGCTTACGCAATGCTGCGCGACTGGGTGCCTTTCGGAACCCGAGATCCAGCAACTCGGCGACCTTCGCATTTCGCGACGCTGTGGACTTTCCGCCGAAAACGGTCGCGATGACCCGTTCGTTTCGCCGCTGTGCGGATGCAACAAGGTTGAACCCGGCCGCCCGCGTGTATCCGGTCTTGATTCCGTCCGCTCCCGGATAGGAATCAAGCAGACGCCTGTTGGTGTGGCTGACCGTCCGAACGCCCGCATCGGCCGTCTTTCGCGAGAACAGATTGTAATATTGCGGGAAGTCATAAATCACATGCCGCCCCAACAGAGTCATATCGCGTGCCGTTGACAGGTGCCCGTTTTCTGTCAGGCCGTGGGCGTTTTTGAATGTTGTCCGGGTCATACCCATCGCCTTGGCGGTCCGGTTCATCCGTCTTGCAAAGGCGGCTTCGCTGCCGCTGATGGCTTCTCCGATGGCGGTGGCCGCATCATTGGCTGACTTTACAGCCGCAGCCCGCAGCAGATACCGGAACGCAATCCTCTGTCCGGGTTTCAGACCCAGCTTGGACGGGGGTTCGGATGCCGCGTGTTTGGAAATGCGAACCTTCGTGTCCAGTGAGATCTCACCGTTCCTGACTGCCTCGAATGCGATGTAGAGCGTCATCATTTTGGTCAATGATGCAGGATGCAGCCGTGTGTCGGCATTGCGTGAATGCAGCACTTCGCCGCTTCGCGCGTCAATCACATGAGCCGCATAAGGTGCCGCGCCCGCGCTGAGCGGAAGAAGCACCAGCAACCAAATTGCGGTGAGAATGAACAGGCCCCAACGGGCCGGACTCTTACGCCGAACCTGCACGATATCTGCCTTTGTCTGCCTCGGGCCGCCGGTTTTCCGACTGGCTCTTTGTTTTGTAAGTGAGACGGTAACACAGGCCGCGCTTGAAATAAACCCATACAGAGCAGCGTGTTACCCGATAGGCACAGGTTAGCCTGTCAACATGTTGGGGTTCGGACCCGTCTCCCCCCTACACCGGCGATTGTGGCGGGATTGTGGCAGAAATTTCTGTCACCCGATCTGCGTAACCAGCCAAGGCAAACCGCCCAAATCGTCCAACGCGCGATAGCGTCCGGCACTGGTCGGCGGTTCGGCATGTTCTATGTCCCAGGCCAGATCATGCGGCACATGCACGCCCCATCCACCTGCCTCGATCATCGGCAGAACATCCGAGCGCATCGAGTTCCCGACCATCAGGCCACGGTCCGCCCCGTGGCCATGCCGCGCGAAGATCCCGGAATAGCTTGCGGCGGTCTTTTCGGACACGATCTCGACACCGTAAAAGAGATCGCCCAACCCGGATTGCGCGAGTTTGCGTTCCTGATCCAGAAGGTCGCCCTTGGTAATCAGCAAAACCCGGTGGGTTTCGGCCACGGCCAGTATTGATTCCCGGGCATGGGGCAACAACTCGATCGGATGTTCCAGCATGTCCCGGCCGGCCGCCAGCAACTCCGCGATCACGGTTGCAGGCACTTTGTGGTCGGTGACTTCGATTGCCGTTTCGATCATGGACAGCACGAAACCCTTGATACCGTATCCGTACCGGCCGATGTTGCGTTTTTCCGCTGCAAGCAACCGTTCGGACAAATGGTCGGGATCTGCATGATCCGCCAGCAAGTCCGCGAACTGCTGCTG
>CAYGNE010000064.1:10745-16202 GCA_964351155.1 uncultured Rhodobacterales bacterium
CGTGTCATCCGCGTCGAAAGCAACAGTTGTCAGGTTTCTGGGCATGGCGTGGCGGCGTTCCGGCTCTTTTCGAATCCTGCCGGAAGGTTATATAAGCGATGAACGTTCATGAGAAACGCAAAAGCGGATCGCCTACTGCTATGCTGCCTGTACCATTGATGATGGCCAAAAAGTCGGACGATGATTCTGAATCATCAATCCTCGTTCAGACACGCCCAAAAACAAAGCGACCACCATTGTACAAGGTGCTTCTGCTGAATGACGACTATACCCCTATGGAATTCGTTGTTCATGTTCTCGAGCGCTTTTTTGGTCTCAGCCACGCACAGGCATTCGAAATAATGCTGACTGTGCACAAAAAGGGCGTTGCCGTCGTGGGTGTTTTCAGTCACGAGATCGCGGAAACCAAGGTCGGCCAGGTGATGGATTTTGCCCGGCGTCATCAGCATCCGCTGCAATGCACAATGGAAAAGGAAGACTAGGGTCCACCCATGTCTGCCCGTTTGTCTCTGGCACTTGAATCCGGTGGGCTTGACCTGCCGGCTACAGGCAATCTCGCCGTACTGCATCCGCGTATCGGCACGCAGCTTTCCTCACTGCCAACGGGGCGCGTATCGGTCGTGCAGCCGGCCAAGCCGGATTTCGACCATTTCCGGTCACTTGGATTCGACTGTGTCCCGGATGGCAACGACCCGGCTGGCGCTGTTATCGTTTTCCTGCCGCGCGCCAAGGCGCTTGCCAAATCATTGATCGCACAGGCCAGCCACATGACCCGGGGACTGGTCATCGTCGATGGCGCCAAAAGCGACGGGATCGACAGCCTGCTCAAGGCCTGCCGGGCGAGAACCGGCCTTTTGGGCACCCTGTCCAAGGCGCATGGCAAGATTTTCTGGTTTGAGCCCGGCCCGGATACGTTCGACGATTGGCGCGGTGAACCGCAAGTGATCGACGGCTATGTCACGGCACCCGGCGTGTTTTCCGCCGATGGTGTCGACCCGGCTTCGTTCCAGTTGGCCGCCGCTCTACCATCACGTCCTGGACGGCATGTGATCGATTTGGGCGCTGGTTGGGGGTATCTATCTGCGCGGCTTCTGCAGGACCCGGAAATCGAGCGGGTCGATCTGGTCGAGGCGGATCATGCGGCTCTGGACTGTGCACGGCGCAACGTGTCTGATCTGCGAGCGCGGTTTCACTGGGCGGACGCGACGAAGTGGACCCCGGACAGCCTTGCCGACACGGTGGTCATGAATCCTCCGTTTCATACCGGTCGGGCGGCGGATCCGTCGCTTGGCCGTGCGTTTGTAACCGCTGCCGCGCGCATGCTGCATCCTTCCGGCCATTTGTGGATGGTCGCGAACCGGCACCTGCCATACGAGGCTGCACTGTCCGATGGCTTTGGCAAGGTGCAGGAAGTCGGCGGCGATAGCAGGTTCAAGATTTTGCACGCGGTGCGCCCCAAAGTCAGAGGCAAGCCGGTTCCGATTCGAACCCGGCGTTAGCCGCTCTCCCGACGAGAACTTTACAGGAGCCTTCCATGTCCTTTTCAATCGCCGGCAAAACCGCAATCGTGACGGGGGCGGCCAACGGCATTGGCCTGGCCATTGGCAGGCAGTTCGTCGAGAGAGGCGCAAATGTCATGTTCGCGGATATCGACGAAAAACGGCTCAAGGAGGAATTGGGCGAAGTGCTGGAAGAAGGCAATGTCCAGTATTTTGCCGGCGACCTGCGCGAAAAACTGGCTATCGCCAATCTACTGTCGGCTACGCTGGACGCCTTTGATGAAGTGAATGTTCTGGTCAACGGTGCCCGGCAGGTTGTCCAGTCCAATCCGCTGGACCCGGATGATGACTCGGTCATCGAACTTCTCAACCAGAATCTTATGCCCGCCCTGCGCCTGACCCAGTTGGTCGCCAAGCGCATGATCAAGCAATCGGATGCCGAATCTGACGGCGTGGCGGGGTCCATCATCAACCTCAGCTCGATCGCTGCGCGGCGTACGCACCCCGCCTTGCTGGCCTACTCAGTCAGCAGCGCGGCGCTGGACCAGATGACCCGCTCGATGGCCGTGGCGCTCGCCCCAAACCGGATCCGGGTCAATGCGGTGGCCTTTGGGTCGGTCATGAGCGAATCGCTGAAATCGATCCTCAAGGATCACCGCGACTATCGTCAGGACATCGAGAGCCACACGCCGCTGGCGCGTGTGGCCGCCCCCGGGGAACTGGCGGATGCGGTGCAGTTCCTGGCATCCGAAGGGTCTGGTTTCATGACCGGCCAGATAATTACCGTGGATGGTGGCCGAACGTTGTTGGATCCGGTTCAGGCACCGGCACATTGACCGGTATGTCGGGCCAAAACTGGAATGTGAGGGAGTCACGATGACCAACCACATGGAACAACAGAAATCAGAAGCCGCCGCTTGGTTCCGAACGCTCCGTGACGAGATTGTTGCGGCCTTCGAGAGGCTGGAAGACACACACGAAACCGGACCTTTGAACGACGCGCTTCCGGGTCGTTTTGAGATCCGCGAAACCACCCGTGCATCGCAGGACGGAAGCGACGCCGGCGGTGGTTTGATGAGCGTGATGCGTGGCGGACGTGTCTTTGAAAAGGTCGGGGTGAATGTGTCGACGGTCTACGGCACTCTGGGCGAACGGGCACAAAGCGCGATGGCAGCGCGAAAGGGGTTGCCCGGCATGAAAGAGGACCCGCGGTTCTGGGCCTCGGGCATTTCGCTGGTGGCGCATATGCAGAACCCGCATTGCCCCGCCGTTCACATGAACACCAGAATGTTCTGGACCCCGCACGCCTGGTGGTTCGGGGGTGGTTCCGATTTGAACCCCTGCATCGAGTATGCCGAGGATACGACGCATTTCCACGCCACGCAGAAGGCCCATCTGGACCCGCATGGGCCGGCCCACTACCCGCGTCTGAAGGATTGGGCCGACGACTACTTTTTCATTCCTCATCGCGGCCGCGCCCGTGGCGTCGGCGGTATTTTCATGGATGACTATTGTACTGACGATTGGGCGGCCGATTTCGCGCTGACGCAGGACATCGGCCGCGCGTTTCTGCCCGCTTTTGTGCCACTGGTCGAAAGGCGTCGGGTGCAGGATTGGTCCGATGCCGACAAGGACACCCAGTTGATTCACCGCGGGCTCTATGCAGAGTACAATCTGGTCTATGACCGAGGCACAAAATTCGGGTTGGAAACCGGTCACGACGCCAACGCCGTTCTGATGAGTTTGCCGCCGCTGGCGAAATGGGTGTGAGCCGGTAGCACTCGCCGCTGTACAGGTCGCGGATACGCAAAACCGCGCGTCGCGGTGGTTTTGAAAGTGGTGACGTGGTGACGGTCGTCTGTTCATGCGGAGTTCTTGATTTTCATGCCCGCCATGCCTTCATATCAAATAACCCAGATATGAATGGCCGCACATCGGCAGCGGCTCCGGAGATCGAAATCAGATGAGCAACGACCCATACACTGCGCTCGGCTTGAAACGGTCCGCGACGGCGGACGAAATCAAAAAGGCCTATCGGCGGATCGCAAGGGACAATCACCCCGATCTGAAGCCCGACGATGCAGAGGCGGAGGCGCGCTT
Organism: uncultured Rhodobacterales bacterium; assembly: GCA_964351155.1. GTDB lineage: Bacteria > Pseudomonadota > Alphaproteobacteria > Rhodobacterales > Rhodobacteraceae > CAYGNE01. The sequence goes on from CAYGNE010000064.1 coordinate 14,345, forward strand.
CAAGGCGGCCTCGGCGGCTTATGACCTGTTGAAGGATCCCGATACCCGGGCGCGGTTCGACCGCGGCGAGATTGACGCAACAGGGCAAGAGCGGCAGCAGCGGCGGCAATACTATCGCGATTTTGCCGAAACGGCAGACAACCCTTATCGGGGCGGCCCCCGGCATGGCGGTTTTACCGATGCGTCAGACATCTTTGCCGAATTCATGCGCAGCCATGGCCAGAGCGGTCGCGGAACTGGCGGATTTGGTGGAGCTTTCAGCGCCAGGGGCTCTGATACCCGATACGCGCTTGAAATCGGTTTCATGGATGCGGTCAACGGAGGAAAGACACGGATCACCATGCCAGACGGGCAGTCTCTGGAGGTCAAGATTCCGCGCGGTACCGCAGATGGTCAAACCATCCGCCTGCGGGGCAAGGGCAATCCGGGGATCGGTGGAGGGCCGGCTGGTGACGCGCTGGTTACTTTGTCGGTGCTCGATCACCCTCTCTTCCGGCGGGACGGCAATGATATCCTGGTGACCTTGCCGATTACTCTGGACGAAGCGGTTCTCGGAGCAAAGGTGGCAACGCCCACGATCGACGGGTCGGTCAATCTTACGGTCCCAAAGGGGGCGAGCAGCGGGCAGATCCTACGTCTGCGTGGCAGGGGTGTGCACCCCTCTGGCGGCGGCAGCCGGGGGGATCAGAAAGTGGAGCTTTCCATTGTGGCACCTCCGGAAATCGACGGCGACTTGACTCGTTTCATGACGGATTGGCGGAAAAAACACGGCTATGATCCACGCAAGGGGATGAAAGCATGACAGAGCGCTATTCCGAAACCCAAGTCATCTCTTCGATCGGACGCCTGACATCGGCGCGCCTGACCCGCTTGATCCGGGCGGAGATCGTTCAGCCGGTTCAATCCGACGCTGGACCAAGATTTCGCGATGTCGATGTCGCCCGGCTGGAACTGTTATGCGATCTGATGGATGATTTCGAACTGGAAGAAGACACGCTTGGCCTGGTGATTTCACTTGTCGACCGGCTGCACGCGATCCGAAGCGATCTGCGCCGTGTACTGGCCGCCGTCGAAGCCGAGCCTGAAGATGTGCGCAATAGAATTCTTGCTGCAGTGATCAACGGGACATGACCGGGAAATTGCGACACCCAATTTGCGGCTGGCGGTTAGATGATCACTCGTGCCGGATTACCGCCTGCGCATCTTGCGTAACGCGGAGTCCTACAGAAAGTCGGGTTGGGGCATGCCCAGAACATGGAACCCGCCATCGACACGGATGATTTCACCGGTCGTGCAGGCCCCGGCGTCCGAGACAAGATACACGGCCGTGCCGCCAACGGCCTCGAGAGTCGCATTGCTGCGCAAGGGCGCGTTCTGATCAGTGTGCTTGTACGTCTTGCGAGCCCCGCCGATTGCGGCCCCGGCGAGCGTCTTCATCGGACCGGGTGAAATCGCGTTGACACGAATGCCCTCGGGTCCAAGATCGTTGGCAAGATAACGGGTCGCGGATTCAAGTGCTGCTTTGGCCACGCCCATGACGTTGTAATTGGGGACAACGCGGTTCGAACCCTGATAGGTCAGCGTAATCAGCGTGCCGCCGTTTTCCACCATCAACGGGTGCGCACGCCGTGCCACGTCGATGAAGGAGTAGGCGCTGATATCCATCGAGTTCTTGAAATTCGCACGCGACGTATTGAGGAACCGCCCGGTGAGTTCCGATTTGTCGGAAAACGCGATGGCATGGACCAGAAAATCGATTGTTGGCCAGCGTTGGGACAATTTTGCAAAGGCCGCGTCCAGCGATACGTCATCGGTCACGTCGACATCGACCATGAAATCCGAACCAACAGAGGCCGCC
>CAYGNE010000065.1:0-15953 GCA_964351155.1 uncultured Rhodobacterales bacterium
CAGCACCAGGACGCCCAGCCCGGGGGCCGAGACCAGCGAAGCGATCACCACCATCGCGAGGCTCATCATGATGGTCTGGTTCACGCCCGCCATGATGTTGGGCAGTGCCAGCGGGATCTGCACGCCAAAGAGCTTCTGCCGGTCGGTCATGCCGAAACTGTCGGCAGCCTCGATCACGTCCTTGTCCACCAGCCGGATGCCGAGGTCCGTCAGGCGGATCACCGGCACGATGGCGTAGAGAATGATCGCGATGCCGTAGAGTTTCGGCTCGGTCACCGAGAAGAGGAAGATCAGCGGGATCAGGTACACGAAGGGCGGCAAGGTCTGGAGCATGTCCAACACCGGGATTATCGCCCGTTGCAGCCGGTCGCTGCGCGACATGGCGATGCCGATGGGCACACCGAGGAGCACACAGAGGAAAGCGCAGACAAAGATGATCGCCAGTGTTTGCATCGCGTGGTCATAGAGATCCACGAACGCAAGAAAGACGAGGCAGACCATCACAAAGCCCACCAGCCGCATGGATTTGGAGGCGAACCAGACCACCAGCGCTAGCAACGGCAACATGAAGAACCATGGGATCGCCTCGAACGTGGCCAGCGCCCCATCAAGGATCCAGCTCAGAGGTTGCGTCAGCGGGTCCAGCACAAACCGCAGCGCATCCTTGATCGCGAGGAACCCGTTTTCGACCCCCTTGGTCACGTCGCGCGATTCAATCACGGCGCCGCAAGCGTCGTTCAGCGCGTCCAGCGACGGGAAAGGCAGGTCGAGGATCGTCGTTTCCTCGGTCTTGCCGGTGCTTGCCAAAAGATCGGCCATTGATGTGGTTGTCTTGCCGGTATCGCCGGCGTCGCACCACTCCCTCAGCCCAAGTGCATCAAAGAGCCCGTCGTAGGTTGCCATGCCCTGTCCCCCCGGTGCGCAGCCCGTCAGGTGCGAACGCGTTTCGTATTGTTATTCGATTGGAAAGCCGCACCGCGCGACCCCGCCTGGGAGACGCGCGGCACGGGGTCTTGCTTATTTGATCAGACCGGCAAGCTTTTCACGCGCCGCGTCGTTCACCCAGGCAGACCATGTGTCGGAGTAGTTCTGGATGAAATGCACGGCGGCCTCCTCGGTCGAGGCACCGTTTTCGTCGGCCCAGGCCAGAACGGCGTTCAGCGTGTCGATCTCGAAACTGACGTTGGACATCAGTTCCGCGACCTCTGGCTGGCGCGCGGCAAAATCGGTGGTTGCGACCGTCAGCACCGGGGCTGCGGGGAAGTCGGACACACCGGGATTGTCGGAACCTTCGGTCTGGTTGGCAAGGTGGATGGCCTCATCCACCGGGCCGATTTCCAGCCGTTTCATCGGGTACTTGCCCAAAACGGCAGTCGGCGCCCAGTAATAGCCGAACCACGGCGCTTCATCCGCCGCGGCGGCAGCGATAGAGCCCGAAAGCGTCTCGCCCGACCCGTGGTCGAATACTTCCATGCTGTCGCGCAGGCCAAGTGCCGTGATGATGTTGTCATTCACGATCCGACAGCCCCAGCCGACCGGACAGTTGTTGAATCGATTGCCAACCAGTTCGGGATTGGCCATCACGTCCTGCACGGTCTGCAACTCGGGGTGCTTGTCCGCCAGATATTGTGGGATCCACCAGCCTTCTAGACCGCCGGGGTTGAAGACCTCGGTCAGGCGCTTGACGCTGCCCGCGTCCTCCAGCTTGCGATAGGCTTCACCGGCGGAGTTCAGCCACAGCTCGGTCACGATGTCGGGTTCGTTGTTTTCGGCCAGCGAGGCGATGGAGGTGATCGTCGCCGAGGGCACCATTTCCACGGTGCAGCCATAACCCTGTTCCATCAGGAACTTCGCCGTGTGCGTGATGACCTGCGAAGACGGCCAGTTCATCTCGGTCATCGACACTTCGCCGCAGTCAGCAAAGGCGGCGGTGCCCAGCATGGAAGCGGCTGCAATGCCTCCGAGGAAAGTGAGTGATTTGCGCATGATATTCTCCCTGTTCATATGCGTTTCTTGGTGTTGCTCCGGTGCCCGTTCACCGGGCGTTCTTCATGGAGCGGTTCAGTCGAGCGTCCTTTCGCTAGACAACCGGTAATTCGAAGTCCGCGCGGGTGGTCAGAAGGCGGGCCGCACCATCGGTCACGACGATGTTCTCCTCGTGCACCATCATCAGACCGTCGCCGTAGCTCAGCGAAGGTTCGATGGTCAGCACCATGTTTTCCTTCAGTTCGGTGGTGTCGAAAGCGGCATGCGATGGCTGTTCGGTCAGTTGCATGCCCAGCCCGTGGCCGAGCCGTCCGATATCCCCGCCGCTGTCGTCAAGCTCGGCAATCACGGCGGACATGGCGCTGAACAGATCGCGGCAGGTGGCGCCAGGCTTTGCTGCGTCGATCCCGGCCTGGGTTGCACGCCACAGCACGTCATAAGCGCGCTTGGCCGCATCATCCGCCCGGCCAATCGCCCAGTTGCGGTCAAAGTCGCAAAAATAGCCGTCCCAGACGCAACCCGTGTCCAGCATCAGCACATCACCCATCTGCAAGGGGCGCTGCGTGGGCGGCGAGATCACGTCGGCATAGCCGCCTTGATCGGCGGCCCCCACGACATAGGGCGCATTGTCCGCGCCCAGCCCGATTGCCGTGCGGCGGAATTCGCGAAAGACGGCATCGAGCGGCATCCCTTCGCGCAGGAAATCCGGCGTAGCGGCAAATGCGGCAGAGCCGATGGCACAGATATGCGCCAGCTTCCCGATCTCGGCATCCGTCTTGACCATGCGCAGTTCCTGCACAAGGGCGGTTGCGTCTGCGATCTCGATCCCCGGCAGGGCCACCATCAACCGCTCCCAATCACCCAAGGGCATCCGGAGCAGCGTCTCGTGCCCTTTCATAACTCCCAGCCTTGCCCCACTACTGGCCAACGGCGACAGAAGCTCGGTCAAGAGGCTGATCCCGTCATCCTCGGGCTGCGGCGCGGACCATGTGCGCACATCGTCGAGCCAGCCCCGGCGCATCAGCTCGGCACCGATCTCGGGGATCACGGCGATGGGCTTGCCGGAAGCCGGTAGGAACAGGAACCACGGCCGCGTGGGGCTTTGCCAGAACAGCGTCTGGAAACCGGTGAAATAGTAGAGCTCGGGCTCGGTCATCAACAGCAGGCCGTCCAGCCCCTCGGCCGCCATGCGCGCCTGCGCGCGTCCGGTTCGCGCGGCAAATTCCGCAGGCGGGAAGCCTCTTTCTGGCGCGTCAGCCATTCACGGAACCTCCCACGATCGCACGGGCGGAGAACCTTGCCGCCTCACCGCGCCAGAACTGGCGTCCGAAACAGAAGGCACGCCCTGACGCATCCCGGATAATCTGGGTCAGCTCGATCCCGGCGCTGTTCCGGGCAAGGCCCAGAAGGCCCGTTTCCTCCACAGTAGCGGCGCGCATCAAAATCGCGATGTCGCCCGCACTGGCGGACAGATCATAGCGCGCCTCCAAAAGACGCGTGGTGGACTGGTGCAAGTCATGCTCCAGAAACCCGGGACACCGCCGCGCATTCACATATTCGGTTTCGACAAAGATCGCGTGGCCATTGTTGCGAAAGAGCCGAGTGTAGGCATAGACCTCTGCGCCAGGCTCCACACCCAGCTGTTCGGCCAGCATAGCGTCGGCCTGCGATTTGAACGCGCGCACCACCTCGATCTCAAGCGCCAGACCCCGACTGTCGGCCTCCGCGACGAAGCTGACCATGTTGGACACGTCATAACTGACACGCCTGGGAGAGACGAACCGCCCGCGCCGGTCTTCGCTGTAGACCAGACCTTCGGCCTCCAGCGCATCCAGCGCGCGGCGGGCGGTCATGCGGCTGATGTCATAATTCTCCGCGATGCGACGTTCCGAGGGAAGGGCGGCGTGTTCGGCAAGGCTGCCATCGGCGATCTGGCTTTTGAAGTCCTGAACCACCTGCTGGAATCGCGGCGTATCGGACGACACCTGCCGCCCGCCGCCTTTCAATTCGTGATCCTGTATCGCTGCGTCCATCCGAATCCCGCCAGTTCGCGCCTCAGGTTATGTGGTATATACCAGATTGCGCAAGGAATTTTTTTTTGCTTGACCGGGCCTCTATTTTGGCCGTTCACTCTCAAATGTGGTATATACCAGATTCCGCGCGACCAAAGAAACGGGCCCGGCCAAACAGAAAGATCCACGCGCCATGTTCAAGACTGGAGATACGGCAGCTTCAAAAAACTGGTCGCCCGCACTGGACGCCGGACGGCATCACCGGGCACGGCTGGGCTTTATCCTGATGTCGACAGATCTCGCCGCCGAGGTCGATTTCTTCGATATGGTTCCGCCCGGCGTGGCAGTGCGCATCACCCGGCTGAAGACCGAAGATTACACAACAAACGAAACTCTGGCCCGGCATATCGGCCACATGGCCGACGCGGCGGCGCGCATCCAACCTGACCTAAAGCCCGATGAGATCAGCTCGAACCAGGCACAATCCTGGAGCTGCCTACGCCCTGCGGGCATCACGGACGAAATCACCGGCTTTGGCCGGATCTTTCAGAACCCCGGCACGGATTTGTTGCCGACTAGTCAAAACCCGGCCACGGCCGGAGCCTGAACGGAGGAATGGCAATGTCTGAATTGTCTCAGGAACAAAAAGACGCTTTCTGGCGCGACGGTGTATTGGTTGTCGAAGACGCGGTGACGCCGGAAGAACTGGCCACGCTGCGGGCCGAGTTCGGCGCCTGGGTCGAGGAAAGCCGTGCCCATTCCGATGACTACGGCGAAACGCTGGATGGCCGGGCCCGCTTCGACCTGCAACCGGGGCACAGCGCCGAAAAGCCTGCACTGCGCAGGGTGCAAAGCCCCGAAGAGGTGTCAGAGGTCTTTGCCGCCACTATGCGCAATGCGCGGACTGTTGATTTGTGCGCCGAACTGATCGGCCCCAGCATCCGGTTCCACCACGGCAAGGTGAACTCCAAATTGCCGGGATCAGCAACGCAGGTGAAATGGCATCAGGATTTCCCGTTCGAGCCGATGACCAATGACGACATGATTACCTGCCTGCTGTTCATTGACGACGTGACGCTGGAAAACGGCCCGCTTGAGGTCCTGCCAGGCAGCCACAAGGGCCCGATCTATTCGCACTGGCATGACGGTGTGTTCACAGGCGCCGTGGATGACGCCATCATCGACGCGCAGCGTGACAAAATCGTCAAATGCACCGGAAAGGCCGGGTCGGTCTGCCTGATGCACGCAAGCCTTTTGCACGGCTCTGCCCCGAACCTGTCGGACCAGCCACGCACGCTTTATATCGCCACCTACTATGCCGAGGATGCGATTGAACTCAGCCCCAATCACCTGCCCAGTTCGCTGACGCACGAACTGGTGCGCGGCGAGGCCTCGGGCCGGGTGCGCTGCACGGCCTATGAGATGGAATTGCCTGCCGTGCCCAAGGGCACCTCGTTCTTTGCGCAGCAAGAAGGCTCGGACGGCGCGGGCAGCGGGGCGATGATGTAGCTATGGGCGACATGGCGGCGACTGCTCCGGCAGCAATTGAGACACTGGACTTCGAGACCGATGCCGGGCTTGGGCAAAAGGCCCGCATCGGCCTGATCGTCCTGCAGACCGATCAGACAATCGAACATGAATTCGCGCGGCTGATGCCGGGGGGCGGCACAGCGCTCTACCACGCGCGCATTCCCAACGCGATGGAAGTCTCGCCCGAGACCCTGCGACAGATGCAGCGCGATTTGCCCGCGACTGCCGCGCTTTTGCCGCCGTCTTTCGAGTTCAATGCCATCGGCTATGCTTGCACCTCCGGGGCCACGATGATCGGCGAGGTTCAGGTGGATCAGATGATCCGCGCCGTCCATCCGCAGGCCAAGACATCCAATCCGATCACGGCCTGCAAGGCGGCGCTGTCGGCTCTGGGCCTCAGCCGGATCGCGCTTGTCACGCCCTATCCGCCCGAGGTCACCCTGGAAATGCAGACCAACCTGCGCGACGCAGGGTTCAACACCGTGGCCGTGGCCTCCTTCAACCAGTCCGACGACTTCACCGTCGCGCGGATCAGCAGCGAGAGCATCCTGAACGCGGCAACGACCATCGGCGCCCGGGAAGAGGTCGATGGCGTCTTCGTCTCCTGCACCAGCCTGCGCGCGCTGGAGGTGATTGAGACAGCGGAGGCACAAATCAACAAACCCGTCATCGCCTCCAATCAGGTGCTGGCCTGGCACCTGATGCGGCTGGCCGGGCTAAACGACCGGCCCGCGCGTGCCGGGCGGCTCTTCACGACCGCCTGATCTGCAATTGACACACAAAGACAAGAACAGGACTGCCATGACATCCCCGCTTCCCGACAAAGCCCGCGTCGTCATCATCGGCGGCGGCATCATGGGCTGTTCTGTCGCCTATCATCTGGCCAAGGCCGGCTGGAGTGATGTGGTCCTCTTGGAACGCAAGACGCTGACCAGCGGGACAACTTGGCACGCCGCCGGTTTGGTCGGGCAATTGCAGGGCAGCCATGCGACTACCGCCTTTGCCAGCTACGGCGTCGAGTTGCTGCAGGAGATCGAGGCCGAGACCGGGCAGAACCCGGGCTTTCGGCAATCGGGGTCAATCTCTATCGCGCTGAATGGCGAGCGGATGGCGGAACTGAAGCGCAAGGCGGACTTTGCCCAGCTTTTCGGGGTCGAGGCACATTATTTGGACACGGCTGAGATTGCCGAGCGCTGGCCGCTGATGAACGCGGACGGCGTACTGGGTGGCATCCACATGCCCTCGGACGGCTCAGCCAATCCCATCGACTTGACCCAAGCGCTGGCCAAGGGCGCGCGGTTGCACGGCGCGGCGATCCGCGAGCATGTGAAGGTCGAGGAAGTGCTGACCGCAAATGGCCGCGTGTCCGGCGTGCGCACCGATCGGGGCACCATTCAGGCCGACCACGTGGTCAACTGCGGCGGCATGTGGGCGCGTGATCTGGGCCGCCGGAACGGTGTCGGCGTGCCGCTCCATGCCTGCGAACACTATTATCTGGTCACCGAGCCGATCCCCAATCTGCCCTCCGACCTGCCGGTTCTACGCTCTTATTGCGACGGCACTTATTGGAAAGAGGACGCGGGAAAGCTACTTTTTGGCTTTGCGCATTTCCACGCTAGGCCCTGGGCCACGACCGGCATCCCGGACAGTTTCGAATTCGACAGCTTGCCCTTCGTCGAGGATGACGTGATGGAGGTGCTGGAGCTGGCCATGAACCGCGTGCCCGTCCTGCAGGAAACCGGCATCCGCACCTTCTTCAACGGTCCCGAAAGCTATTCTCACGACGGCCGCTTCACGCTTGGCGAAGCGCCAGACCTTCAAGGGTATTTCGTACTGGCGGGCGTGAACTCCACCGGCATCCAGTCAGGTTCTGGCGCGGGCAAGGCGCTCGCCGACTGGATCATGGCGGGCCACCCGACGATGGACCTGTCCGAGATGGACCCGGCCCGGATCGAGGACTGGCAGGCCCGCGACCCCTACCTGCAGGAACGCTGCCCGGAGACGCTGGTGCTGACCTACGCGATGCACTGGCCGGGGCGGCAACGGCAAAGTGCGCGGGGTCTGCGGCGCACGCCCTTTTACCACGCGATGAAAGCGCGGGGTGCTGCCTATGCCGAAGTGCAGGGTTGGGAACGCCCGGGCTGGTTCGCGCCGGACGGGGCCACGCCCACCTACGACCATTCCTTCCACCGCCCCAGCTGGTTCGATCACATGCTGGCCGAACAGCGCGCCGTGCGCGAGGCGGCGGGCCTGATCGACTATTCCATGCTGGGCAAGCTGATGGTCGAAGGCCGCGACGCGGAAACCTTCCTGCAACGCGCCTGCACAAACGACATGGCGCTGCCTGTGGGCAAGGTCGCCTATACGCTCATGCTGAATGATCGGGGCGGGATCGAAAGCGACGTGACCGTGGCGCGCCACGGCCCCGAGAGCTTCATGGTGATGAGCGCAATCTCGCACACAAGGCGGGACCGCGATCACCTCCAGCGGCTGATCCAATCGGGCGAGGACGTGCGCTTGCGGGATGCAACAACGGCCCATGCCGTCCTGTCGCTTTGCGGCCCGAAATCGCGGGATGTTCTTTCTTCGGTTTGCGATCTCGACCTCAGCGACGAGGCCTTTCCTTTCAACACCCTGCAACTTTTTCACATCGGCCATGCCCCGGTCTTTGCTCAACGGCTCTCCTACACAGGCGAGTTGGGTTGGGAGATCTTTATCACCCCAGATTTCGCCGAACATGTCTTCGATTGCCTGATGGGAGCCGGCGCGCCGCATGGCCTGCGCCTGGTGGGCGGCGAGGCGCTGAACGCGCTGCGCATCGGCGCGGGTTTCGTGCATTGGGGCCACGATCTGGCCTATACGGACGCGCCGCATCAGATGGGCCTCGGCTTTGTGTGCAAAACGGACAAGGCCGTGCCGTTCATGGGACGCGATGCCTACCTCGACCGGAAAGCCGCGGCAAAGGGGCCATTTCTGTGTTCGCTTCGCCTCGACGATCCCGATGCCCTTCTGCACCACAACGAACCGGTCCTCAGGGACGGAGAGATCGTCGGCTTCGTCACCAGCGGCGCGTTCAGTGCAACCAGCGGTTCAGCGATCGGTCTTTGCGTGATCTCTCCACCCGATGGAGGTGGGCGAAGTGCCGTTTTGGACGGGACCTACACCGTGCTGGTTGAAGGGCGAGAGATCCCGGCAACGATCGGGCTTAAGCCCATCAATACCGGGAGTACCGCAAACTAGGGCAATACCCGTCACCTCATGTTTTGCGTTTCGGCCCAGACCGGCGGCGTTTCAAGGTCATCGCGCCAAGCCACGAGGCAAAGCACCAGATCGTCCAGGGTCTCCATCGCACGGGGTTGGTTGCTCTCGCGAAATGACGTGTCGCCTTGGCCGCACAAAGGCACCGGAGATTTATCGCACGGTCGGCAACCTTCGCGCGGTGCAGCAGCTGTTCGGTCACGCGAAGGTCGACAGTACGCTGCGCTACCTTGGCGTGGAGCTTGAAGACGCTTTGAGCATCGCAGAGCGGATTGGCAACTTACGAACTCTGGCGAACGGTTCTGCCGTTCGCCAATTCGAAGCGGTTGCCCGCCCCTGATGTGGCGATGAAGCATTCTGAGCCCATATTTCCGAATGCTGCGATGCGCACCTTGGACGAGAAGCGGACGAAACGGCCACAGCGTGAGGTTCTTTGGACCGGCGGCCGTCTCTTGATTATCCAAGGACCGTTTTGACCGCTTTTGCCGTTGCGGCGACGACGATATCCGCATCCTCGCGGCTCAGGCAGAACGGCGGAGCAAAACCCAGGATATCGCCCTGCGGCATGGCACGGGCGATGACCTTGTCCTGTGCCAACAAAGCAGCCGAGACCTGCGGGCCGATCTTTTCTGCCGCGTCAAAGAAGATCCGGTTGTCCTTGTCTTTCACGAATTCGACGGCACAAAGCATCCCCTCTCCGCGAATGTCGCCCACATGCGCATGGTCCGACAGCGCCTCTTTCATGGTCGTCTGAAGATAGGCCCCGACCGTGCCTGCATTTGCAACCAGATCCATGTCGTCAATCAGGTTGAGGTTCGCCACACCGGCCGCTGCGCAGATCGGGTGGGCAGAATAGGTCCAGCCGTGGCCGATGGGACCGTTCTCGTCGGTGCCTTGTTCCAGCACTGTCCAGATCTTGTCCGATACGATGGACCCCGAAAGCGGCGCATAGGCCGACGTCAGACCTTTGGCGATGGTGATGATATCGGACTGTATTTCGTAGTGATCCGAGCCGAACATGCTTCCCAGACGACCAAAGCCCGTGACGACTTCATCCGCGACCAGCAAGATATCATGCTTGCGCAATACGGCCTGAATGGCCGCCCAGTATCCTTCGGGCGGAGGCACGATGCCGCCGGTGCCCAGCACGGGTTCGCCGATAAAGGCCGCGATGGTATCGGCACCTTCGCGCATGATCAGTGCTTCCAGTTCTGCCGCGCAATGCGCCACAAAATCCGCTTCGCTTTGGTTCAGATCATCGCGGCGGTAATAGTACGGCGCCTCGGTATGGATAATCTGCGCAAGCGGCAGATCGAACTTCTTGTGGAACAGCTCCAGCCCGGTCAGCGACCCGGTCACAAGGCCCGAGCCGTGATAGCCGCGCCACCGTGAGATGATCTTCTTCTTCTCGGGGCGGCCAAGTATGTTGTTGTAATACCAGACCAGTTTGACATTGGTCTCGTTCGCGTCCGACCCCCCGAGCCCGAAATAAACCTTGGACATATTGGCAGGTGCGCGATCCAGGATCATCTTCGAGAGCGTAATGCTGGCTTCGGTGCCATGCCCGACATAAGAGTGATAATAGGCCATCTCGCGGGCCTGATCGGCAATGGCCTCGGCAATTTCCTGACGGCCATAGCCCGCATTCACACAATAGAGGCCGGCAAAGCCATCAAGCAACTTGTTGCCGTCGCGATCTTCAATATACACGCCCGACGCGGTCTTGATGATCCGGGACGGGCTTTCCCCGCGTGCGTGTTGGGCCAGATGGGTCGAGGGATGAAAAAAGTTTTCGCGGTCCCATTGGGCGAGTTGGTCGTTGTTCAGCATTTCTCTCTCCTCACGCCCAGTCGCGGCAGACGTGTTTGATTTCGGTGAATTCTTTTTCGCCCAGAATCAGCGCGTCGGCCAAGGCCGCTTTGGTGATCCGCCCCTCGCGGGACAGGACACGCAAGATCCTTTGATCGCGTTGGTCAATCTGCACGATGTACTCTCTCCGGGCTAGCTTGCGACCACGCCGACAACCGCGGCGCAATCACCGGATTTGATCAGGCCGGGGAAATGGCGGCCGATCAACACACCACTTCGTGTTGCGCGGTATTCTGTTGGGGCGATCCCCGTGCGATCGACGGGCCAAACGCGTGCAACGACATCGCCTCTTTCGACACTTTCGCCCAGATCGACGACGGGTTCGTGCATGCCATCAACCTCGCTGAAAACGAAACAATCGCCATCGGGCATATCCAGTTTGACACTTGGGTCGACCTGCATTTCGCCGGCCAGAATGCCAAAATGTATCAAGACGTTGCGCAATCCCTTCTTTGCGATTGCATTGGATTTCGCGCTGGATGATCCGCCGCCGCCCAGCTCAGTCGATACCAAAACCTTGCCCATGGCCTCGGCTGCCGTGTCGTACATGCCAACGTTGTCAATCTCGAGCAACTGCACGGAGTAAGGTGCGTTGAAGGCCTCCATCGCGGCAAAGCAGGCAGCTTCGTTGGTCTTGTCGTCCTGTATATGGGCCGCTGCAAAGGGAACAAAATCCAGCGTTTTACCGCCCGAATGGAAATCAATCGCAACGTCGGCCAGCGGCAGCAATTCGCGCTGGAAGTAGTCCGCGATCTTTTCCGTTGGTGTGCCATCGGGCCGCCCCGGAAAGCTGCGGTTCATATTGCCTTGGTCGATGGGCGAGGTGCGCGTCCCGGCCCGAAAGGCCGGGAAGTTGAACGCTGGCACAACGATCACCCGGCCCGAGACATCCTCGGGGCGCAGTGTCACCGCCAGTTCCTGTAGCGCGATTGGCCCTTCGTATTCGTCGCCATGGTTTGCACCGGTCAAAAGTGCTGTCGGACCGTCACCATTCTTGATCACCGAGACCGGAATCATGATCGAGCCCCAGGCACTGTCATCCCGGCTGTAAGGCAGCCGCAGATACCCGTGGTGGATGCCGTCAGCGTCCAGCGGGATGGTCGGCGAAATCGGGTTTGTCTTCATGTCCTAGTTCTTCACAACCATCTTGCGCGGCACATCAGCCAGACATTCGGGGCCGTCATGGCCGATGCGAATGCTCTCGGTAATCTCGAAACCCCAATCCTCCATCCAAAGACCCGTCATGAAGTGGAATGTCATGTTCTCCTCCAATACGCTTTTGTCACCGGGACGCAGTGACATCGTGCGTTCGCCCCAGTCAGGTGGATAGCTGATGCCGATGGGATAACCGGTGCGATTGTCCTTGGTAATGCCGTATTTCTTCAGCACGTCAAAGAAGGCCAGCGCGATATCTTCACAGGTATTGCCGACGCGGGCTTTCTCCAACCCTGCCTCCATGCCTTCCAGCACGGCTTTCTCGGCGTCGATAAAGGTTTGCGTGGGTTTGCCCAGAAACACTGTACGCGACAGCGGGCAGTGATAGCGTTTGACGACGCCGGCGATTTCAAAAAACGTGCCTTCACCCGATCTCATAGGCTCGTCATCCCATGTCAGATGCGGGGCGGATGCGTCAGGCCCCGACGGCAACAGCGGCACAAGGGCGGGATAATCGCCGCCCGTACCAATCGCGGGGTCATAGCGCAAAGCGGCGTCATAGATCTCGGCCACCAGATCGCATTTCCTCAGACCAGGTTCCACCTTCTCCACGATACGTTCATGCATTCGACCGACGATCTTGCCCGCCTGCCGCATCAGAGCAAGTTCGGTGTCGGATTTGACGGCGCGTTGCCAATTGACCAGCGCCGTGGCGTCGGTGAATTTGGCGTTTGGCAGGTGAGTTTGCAGCGAAGCAAAAGCGGCGGCAGAGAACCAGTAATTGTCCATCTCGACACCAATGATACCTTTGCCAAACCCCCGGTCGGTCAGTTGCGCCGAGAGGTAATCCATCGGGTGGCGCTCGGTCGATTGAACATAGTGATCTGGGTAGCCGATGATGTTGGCAGGCTCCACGAAGCAAGTGCGCAACGCGCCGTTGGCGTCCTGTCCGCGTCCGAACCAGATGGGATCCCCGCTCAGAGGGACCACGACGCATTGATGCACATAGAAAGACCACCCGTCGTAACCGGTCAGCCAGTTCATATTGCTGGGGTCGGTCGCGATCAGCAGGTCCAGACCGCGCTTCTGCATCTCGGTCCGGGTCTTGGCCAGGCGCTTGTCGAATTCGGCGCGGGAGAAGTGGAGTTTTGGAGTCGGCATGAAATGCTCCGGTGCGGTTAGCTGGTAAATGTGGTGCCCGTTCCAGCATCTTCGGCGCGCTGGCGGGCAAGGGTTGCGATGGCGGTATCCTGAACGCCGGTTCCGGTCAGGTCGGCAATGGTGATATCGTCATCGGTCTGGCGGCCCGCCGCCGTTCCGGCAACGACATCACCCAGTTCAGCGAACATCTGATCGGCAGTGAACACACCGGCAGCAAGGGCGCTGCGCAATTCTCCCTTGATCGCGCACTGGGCTTGGGAGTCGGGGACATAAAGCGCCGCTCTGGCCAGGCAGCCCGGATCAATCTCGACCTTGTGTTCCTGATCCGAGCCCATGGCCGTGATGTGCTGGCCCGGTTGCAGCCAGTCGGCCATAACCAGGGGCGCATCCGAAGGGGTGGTCGTGACGACAATGTCCGCGCTGGAGACCGCACTTGCGATATCGGCGCTGGCGGTCACGTCGATCCCCAGTTCATCCTGCAAACCGGCAGCGGTTGCCTTGGCCTTTACCCCATCCCGTGCCCAGATCATGGCGCTTGTTATCGGGCGCACAAGTGTCAGCGCAACAAGCTGCATTCGGGCTTGGACACCGGCACCGATGACACAAACGCTTGCTGCATCCTTGCGGGCCAGGTGCTTTGCGGCCACAGCGCCTGCAGCCGCCGTGCGCACATCCGTCAGATACCCATTGTCCAACAGCAGCGCCTCCAGCATGCCGGTTCTGCTGGAGAACAGAACCATCAACCCCGAGGTGCTGGGCAGACCAAGCTTTGGGTTGTCAAAGAACCCGGGGCTCATTTTCATGGCGAAACTGTCGATCCCGGGCACATAGGCGGTTTTGACACAAACCTCGCCGTTATGTTCGGGGACCATGAGTGTCATGATCGGAGGCATCACAACATTGCCACCTGCCAAGGCCCGGAACGCCTGCTCGATACAGTCAACGGCAGCGTTATCCAGGGGCACCAGATGGCGCAGATCAGTTTCGGTCAGTATCTTGATGTCAGGCATTCAAGCCTCCGTCGTTACGTCTACATCTTCGCCCGAGATAATCCGGTGATGCAGGGTCATATCAATGTTGCCGCCGCTTAGCAGAATGGCGGTCGGCCCTTCGGGCTTCACTTTGCCGGTCAACAACGCGGCAATTCCGACCGAACCGGAGCCTTCGATGATCTGGCTTTCCTGCCAATAGGCGTGGCGGATCGCACCGGCGATTTCGGCCTCGGACACCAGCACGATCTCGTCCACCAGATCGCGGGTCATGGCAAAAGTATAGGTGTTGTCCAGCCCGATCCCGCCGCCCAGAGAATCCGCCAGAGTTGCCACTTCCGGCACTAACATCGGTTTGCCTGCCCGCTGGCATTCGTACATCGCAGCGCCGCGTTCCATCGACACGCCGATCACCCGGATGTCCGGGTTCCGCGCCCTCAACGCCATGGCCACCCCCGAGATCAATCCGCCCCCCGAGACCTGCACCAAAGCCATCGTCAGGTCCGGCAGGTCCTCGGCCAACTCCAGACCCAGCGTGCCTTGTCCCGCGATGATATCAGGATGATCGAATGGCGGGATCATGGTCATGCCTTCTTCGGCCACAAGCCGGTCGACTTCGATCTGTGCGTCGTCCTGCGACTGGCCCACAATCCGAACCTCGGCGCCTTGCGCTTTGATCCCGTCGATCTTGTTCTGCGGCACCAGTTCGGACATGCAGATGATACAGCGCGCCCCGTTCCGGCGCGCGGCATAGGCCAGACCTCTGCCATGATTGCCGGTCGACACGCCAACGACACCTCGCCCGCGCTGGTCGTCAGACAGTTGCAGCACAGCGTTGGTCGCACCTCGCAGTTTGAAACTGCCGGTCCTTTGGTGATGTTCAAGCTTGAGATGGACCGGAGTGCCGGTCATTTCACTGAGGCTTGCCGAAGTTTCGATGCGGGTCCGATGGATGGTGCGCGAAATCCGTTCCCGCGCCGCCTCGATGCCAGCTATGCCAATAGACGCGATGTTCGTCATGCGCTGACATCCAGTTCCTGGCTTGGCAGCACATGCTGAAAAAGCCGTCCCCACTTTTTTGAGCCTTGCTCAAGCCCGGCATGGTTCATCAGGGCCCAGCTGCTGGCCTGATTGGAGGTCACCACGGGTTTGCCGGTGCGCCGTTCCAGCTCGGCTATCACATCGACCGCTTGCAACCCGGTGCAGGACAGAAACAACGCCTGCGTCTGTTCGGTGTCAGTTTCCAGAGCAGCTCGCAGGATCATCCCGGGGTCAACCTGCGCCATATCGCGGTCATCATCAAGGCCCAGGCAGTGAAATTTCTCTATCTTCAATCCGTGCAATTCGAAATAGCGCGCCATGGGGTGGCTGGTTTCGATCAAACAGGGCGTCAGCACCGAAATCCGCTGCACATTCAGGGCGGCAAACGCCTTGAGCGCGGCACCGCTTGGCGTCACCACCGGCACACCCGGGCGCGCGGCATGGATGGATGCGGTAATTTCGGCGTCGCCAATCACAACCGAGGCCGCGGTGCAGCTGTAACAGATCGCATCAAGCGCCTCGCCCCGCAGGATCAAATCAGCGGCGGCCGTAATCTTTGGCGCCATCTTGCGCAGGTTGTCCGGCGTTGTCGGATTGGCGAATTCGACCTGCGTGCCATAGACCCCGGCCTGATCCAAAGGGATGATCCGGGCAAAGTCGCGCTCGGTTGTCAGATCCGTCGCCAGCGTGATCATCCCGATTTTCTTGCGATCAGACGGCGGCTGAAGCTCGACGGGTTCGCTGGATAGGGAAACATCAACAGTATTCCTGACGTTCTTACTTTACCTGTCTGAAGGCGCGTATCGCGCTTCGCGTTTGCGCAGAAAAATGACCGACGACACGCTGACCGCCAGAAAGAATAGACCGACCATCGTCATCGGTTCCACGTATTTATTGGGGCCTATATACTTAACTAGCCATGCGCCAGATTGAGATGCCACTGGGCGAATTG
>CAYGNE010000066.1:0-15822 GCA_964351155.1 uncultured Rhodobacterales bacterium
AACAACTCAACGGACTGTTCTTCCGGCTTGACCGTGTAGAAACTGGCCATTCCCCAAAGAACCGCCGCCGCGACCACGCCCAGACCGATGGTGCCCTTGGTAAACATCGGACCACTGCCACCCCCGCGACCACCTGTGCCGCCGCCCTGCCCGGACCCACCACGACCGCCCATGAGGACACGCAACTGCTCCTGACCTTTCTTGACCAGATCGTCGATCTCGGGGATTTGCGCACCGTCGCCACCGGATTTGCGGCCACCGCCCCGGTTACCGCCTCCGTTCTTGCCGTCGTCACCGCCGCCGGATGAGCCTCCGCCCCCCCAGGGGCCGCCGCTGTTGCCCGCCATATGCTGTTTTTCCCTTTTTCTGCCGCGCCTTCAGGCGCTGTCCTGTGTCTTGGTTTGATACCTGTATGCGTAAACGGATTATTCAACCCTGAAACGCTCACGCAGTGCGCATCGGTGTTCTCATTGTCACGATTTCTTCGGTCATTGTGGGATGAACCGCAACCGTTCGGTCGAAATCCTCCTTTGTTGCGCCCATCTTCACCGCGATGCCCGCAAGCTGAATCATCTCACCCGCGTTGGGCGCAACGATATGACATCCCAGAACCTTGCGGGTGGCCTTGCTGACCACCAGCTTCATCAACACACGGCCAGGTTTGTCGGCAAATGCGCTCTGCATCGGTCTAAAACTGGTGCAATAGATTTCCACGGGTTCCTGTTCCGCGGCATCCTCCTCGCTCATCCCGACTGTACCCAATTCAGGCTGGGTGAAAACGGCACTTGCGATCAACGCATGGTCCACCGGGGTCGGATTACCCTTGAACACGGTCTCCACAAAGGCCATGCCTTCGCGAATTGCAACCGGGGTCAGGTTGACGCGGTTGGTCACATCCCCGATGGCGTAGATCGATGGCACTGCCGTCTGGCTGTATTCATCCACGACGATTTCGCCGTGACGGCCAATTTCGATGCCTAGATCTTCGAGTCCCATGTCGCGGGTATTGGGATTGCGTCCGGTCGCGAACAGGACCGCATCAAAGACCTTCTCGGTGCCGTTGGTGGACTTTACCCAGACCGGTCCGTCCGGCGCGCCATTGTCGGCACCCACGGCATTTCCGGCCCCCGCTGCGGCGTCCGATCCGGTCCCCGCGTGGCTGAGCGCATGATCCGAACTGGCACGTGCCAGTTCCAGGATGTTCGTGCCGAGGTGCAGGTCGATACCCTGTTCGCGCATGGACTCGGCCACAAGACCGCGCGCTTCTTCGTCAAAGCCACGCAATATCTGTGCGCCGCGGTAGTATTGCGTGACATTCACCCCTAATCCATTGAGGATGCAAGAAAATTCACAGGCAATGTATCCACCGCCGATAATCAGGATCGATTTCGGCAGTGTTCTGAGCTTGAACAAATCATCGGAAACAAGCCCCAGATCGGCATTCGGCAGGTCCGGGCGCACCGGGTGGCCGCCGGTTGCGACGAGGATGTGCTTGGCGGTCAGTTCCTCGCCCGTTGACAACGAGACAGTGTGGGCATCCTTGAGCCTTGCGCGCGCATCGAACATGTCAACGCCGGAATTGCTCAGCAATTTGCGATAGACACCTTCCAACCGGTCCAGTTCGTCATTCAGTTTTCCGGAAAACGCGGTCCAGTCGAAATCTCCCCTTTGCATGCTCCAGCCATAGGCCTGCGCTTCATCCGCCAGATCGCCATAACCCGAGGCAAAGACCATCAGTTTCTTGGGCACGCAACCGCGAATGACGCAGGTGCCGCCATAGCGGTCATCCTCGGCGAGACCCACCTTGGCACCGGCCTCACCGGCCGCGACCCGCGCCGCACGAACTCCGCCGGACCCGCCACCGATGACGAAAAGATCGTAGTCAAACTTCATATCCGAGTTTCCTCAATCGGCCAGATCAGAGAACAGGTTGCCGGTCTCAAGGAATTCAAGGCGGTCATGCTCCACGGTACCTTCGTTGATGTCACGCAGTTCAATGCGGCCATCACCATGCCCGACCACGACAACGTCACAGATATCTATGAAAAGCCCGTTTTCAACCACGCCCGGAATCTGGTTCAGAACCAGGGCAAGCTGGCGAGGGTTTCCAATCCGGTTGAGATGCAGGTCCAGGATGTGGTTGCCTTCATCTGTTACGAAAGGCGCGCCATCCGTCATGCGCAACGCCGTATCGCGCCCCAAAACGTCCATCGAGATCAGCGTTTCTTCGATCAGCGATTGCGTCGTCTTCCACCCGAACGGGATGACCTCGACCGGCAGCGGAAATGCCCCGAGGCTTTCCACTTCCTTGCCAATATCGGCAATCACGATCATCTGATCAGAGGCTGTCGCAACGATCTTTTCCTGCAATAGCGCCCCGCCGCCGCCCTTGATCAGGTTCAGGTCACCATCGAACTCATCGGCCCCGTCGATCGTCACATCCAGCCATTTGGCCTCGTCCAGCGTAACAACCTCGATGCCAACCTCACGGGCCAGTTTCGCGGTTCGGCTCGACGTGGGTACGCCCCGGATTTTCAGGCCGTCGTCGCGCACCATCTCTCCGAGACACCGCACCAGCCAGGCCGCCGTGCTGCCGGTGCCCAGACCTACACGCATCCCGTCCTCCACGAAATCCGCTGCGCGTTTTGCGGCAACAAACTTGGCTTTGTCGATGGGCGACAACTCTGATGTCATGGGCAGCACTCCGGATGGTTTGTGGCCTTATAGGCGAGTTGAGGCAGAGGGGCGAGAGGCGAATTGACTTCAATTGGACCGCTGGGGTGTCGCCATTCTGCGATCTCGGCGGCCCAAATCGACCAAAAGACGTCGCTCGGCGAAAAGAGGGAACTCTTGCGTTCGCTATGCTTGCGCTTATGACCATCGCCCTTCGCCTGCACTATGCGCC
The DNA here is from genome assembly GCA_964351155.1 of uncultured Rhodobacterales bacterium. GTDB lineage: Bacteria > Pseudomonadota > Alphaproteobacteria > Rhodobacterales > Rhodobacteraceae > CAYGNE01. The sequence goes on from CAYGNE010000066.1 coordinate 2,906, forward strand.
CGACAACGCCTCACTGATTGTTCGCCTCGCCCTTGAAGAGATGCGGCTGCCATACGAAACGGTTTTGGTGGATCGATCCCGGCAGGGGCAGCGCGACCCGGGATATCTGCGGCTCAACCCGAATGGCCTGATCCCGGTTCTGGAAACGCCGCAGGGTCCGCTGTTCGAAACCGGAGCCATCCTTTTGTGGCTATCGGACAAATACCGCGCATTGGCGCCCGCCCACACGTCGCCAGAACGGGGCGCGTATCTCAAATGGTTGTTCTGCGTGTCCAACACGGTGCACGCGGACCTGCGGATGACGTTCTATCCGCAGGTCTATGTCGGCCCGGATGCTGCAGCCCAGCGTTTGTTGCGGGAAACCGTTCAGGCACGGCTCTGCGGGCACCTTGCGGCGCTGGACCGACTGGCCGGGGAAACACCTGCATGGCTCGACCCCTGCGCTCCAAGCGGCTTGGCCTATTACATCGCCTGCCTGCTACGGTGGATGGCGCTCTATCCCGCCAACAACGATCGCTGCTGGTTCGATCTCGGAACCTATCCGCGACTGGGGAATATGGCGACGGGATTGGAGAGACGGGCCGCCGTGCGAGCCGCGCAGATCGCGGAAGGGCTTGGCCCCACGCCTTTTTCCGCGCCGGTCCACGCGCGACCGCCCGAGGGCAGCGCCACCTGACGCGATGACCCTTGCAAATCGCGGAACGGCCAATCTGCGCTGGTGAATCGCCAGGTCGCGCGGTATTCCGATTGAAAGCGTCGTTTTCTCGCTGCAAAGGCATCGCAATCAGTGCGATACGAGCACAGGATTTCCAGACCAAAGGTGCATGATGTTCCTTTCCGTGTTCGACATGTTCAAGATCGGTATCGGCCCCTCGTCGTCCCACACGATGGGCCCGATGGTCGCCGCGGCGCGCTTCCTGGACAAGATGCGCGCCTCTCCGTTCCATTTTTCCGGGGTGCGTGCCTCGCTGCATGGCAGTCTTGCCTTTACCGGGGTCGGACATGCGACTGACCGGGCGACGATTCTGGGGCTGGCCGGATTCCGTCCCGAAACCTTTGATGCCGACGAAGCGGCGCGCGCGCTGGCCGAGATCCGATCGACCCACCGGCTTTCACCGGAAGGGTTGGGATCGCTGCGGTTCAATCCGGACAACGATCTGGTGTTTGATTATGAACGCACCCTGCCCGGACATGCCAACGGCATGATCCTGATGGCTACCGACGATCAGGGCGACGTGACGCTGAGCCAGACCTACTATTCCATCGGCGGCGGTTTTGTCATGACCGAAGAGGAATTGGCCCAGGGCAAGGCGACTGACGAGGGTGCGCCGGTTCCTTACCCGTTCAAATCCGCCGCCGAGATGCTGACCATGGCCCGCAAGAGCGGAAAATCCATCGCCGCGATGAAACGTGCAAACGAAGTGTCTCGCGGGTGCGAAACAAGCCTGGTCAAAGGTACTGCGCGGCTGTGGGACGTCATGAACGCATGCATCGACCGCGGATTGAACACGGATGGAACCTTGCCCGGCGGACTGATGGTCAAGCGCCGGGCCAAGGGCATTCACGATGCGCTGGTGGCCGAACGGGGCATGAACCTGACGGCACCACATGTCATCAATGACTGGATGAGCGTCTACGCGATGGCGGTAAACGAGGAAAACGCCGCCGGCGGACAAGTTGTAACGGCACCGACGAACGGGGCCGCCGGTGTGCTGCCTGCGGTTCTGCGCTATTATCTGGATCACGTGCCGGGTGCGTCAGCGGCGCATATCGAGGATTTCCTTCTGACTGCCGCCGCGATTGGCGGGCTGGTCAAGTTCAATGCCTCGATTTCCGGTGCCGAAGCAGGGTGTCAGGCCGAAGTTGGAAGCGCCAGTGCCATGGCTGCGGCCGGCCTGTGCGCCGTGATGGGCGGCACACCCGAGCAGGTCGAGAATGCCGCCGAAATCGCGCTGGAACATCACCTTGGCATGACCTGCGACCCGGTCAAGGGGCTGGTGCAGGTACCCTGTATCGAGCGGAACGGATTGGGTGCAATCAAGGCGGTTTCGGCGGCGTCGCTGTCGTTGCGCGGAGATGGCACGCACCTTGTCCCGCTCGATGCCTGCATCGAGACAATGCGCCAGACCGGGGCGGACATGAGCGAAAAGTACAAGGAAACATCCTTGGGCGGGCTTGCCGTGAACGTGCCCAACTGCTGATTCCGGTCGCTCCACCTTTGCGCGTGTGCGATTTCGCACATGAACTTTTTACGTGTGGTCGATCAAGGATTGCTTGCATCCGTCCGTGGCATGGTTAGCGTGGCGCTCATGTCGACAGACCGGCCCGTACTGGGTGTTCTACTGATGCTTGGGTTCTGCGTCGTCGCCCCGATGGGTGACGCAGTTGCCAAGCTGTTGGGGCAGTTGATGCCTTTGGGCCAGCTTTTGCTGGTCCGTTTTGCGATTCAGGCAATTGTGCTGATACCGATCGTACTGGCGACCGGGCGATTGTGGCGCATTCGCGGACGGCTCCTTCGGCTGACGATCCTGCGGACATTGCTTCACATCGGTGGAATCGGCGCCATGTTCACGGCCCTGCAATATCTGCCCTTGGCCGATGCGGTGGCAATTGCCTTTGTCATGCCATTCTTCATGCTGCTGCTCGGAAAGTTCGTTCTAGACGAAGAGGTCGGAGCGCGCCGGCTGATCGCCTGTATCGTCGGATTCGTGGGAACGCTTCTGGTGATTCAACCCAGCTTTGCCGAAATCGGCTGGCCTGCCCTGTGGCCGCTGGTGGTCGCCTTGACGTTTTCTCTGTTCATGCTGACAACCCGCCAGCTGGCCAAGGACACCGACCCGATCGGACTACAGGCGGTCAGCGGGATCATGGCAACGCTGATCCTGCTGCCGGCTGTGATCGTTGGTCATGCCCTTGAGTGGCCGCCGCTTTCCATCATGCGCCCTGACGGCTGGGAAACCATGTTGCTGATCGCCATCGGATTATTGGGTACCAGCGCCCATCTGCTGATGACATGGTCGCTGCGATATGCACCTGCCGCGACGCTTGCGCCGATGCAATACTTGGAAATCCCGGTGGCCACATTCATCGGCTGGCTGATCTTCAAGGATCTGCCAAACACGATGGCCAGCGTCGGCATCTGCATCACGATAGCCGCCGGGTTGTACATCGTGATGCGTGAACAGGCCGTCGCGCGGCTCAATGCCCGCCAGGCGCAGAATCCCGCAAGCTGATCGCGCGCACCGCTTGACGCAGGGCCCGCCTCGGCACAATCGCCAGCAGCCCGGGACCATCCATGTCGATCTGTACAGGGCCCTTGGCGCGGTTTGATGTGCCGACACGCCCATCCGGCGCCAATGGGAGACCGTCGATCGGCCACTGCAAACCCGTCGACCGTCCGGTTACCCGTGAAAGTGGAAACAATGAAACGATATCGCCCGGGTCAAGATCGAGCGACAGTCGGGACGGAACATGAAACACGATCTCTGTTTTGCCGATCAGGATACACGGCTTTTCCGCGTTGCGGGCCAACGTGTTGAATGCAGCCAGTTGGTGGTCCACCCGTGCACCGAGAAAGCCGACAGAGAGAATCAGTGGCGCCGACACGTGGCGCAGGGCCTTGTCGAAATCCGTGCTGTCCTGTTCACGAATCCGAAACAACCGGTTTTCAGGCAACTGCGCCCGGTCCGCTGGCGCAAGACTGTCGAAATCGCCGATGACAGCAGTGGGAACATACCCTGCGGCCAGGGCATGGGACGCCCCGCCATCGGCCGCCACAAGCAACGGGGCAAGGCTCAAAGCCAGCTCGATATCGCGCTCGCCAACCTCGCCACCACCTATCAGGGTGACCCCGTTTTTGGATGAAATTATCGCATTTTCCATGCTTGCATTAATGTACTTTTTGGAAAGTGACCACAATCTGGCCACAAAATGATACCTTTGTTTGCACAGAATCGGACCGCTTTTGACGCGCTCTCCATGGTAAACAAGGCCAATATTTATGTGAGGATGAGCATCGCATGGTACAAAACAACAAAATTCTGACCGTTTCCTACGGCACGTTTTCGTGCACTCTTGAAGGATTTGATGACTCCTTTGGCACGATGAAAGCCATCGCCGAGTATTTCCGCGATCTCGCATCCGATGACCGCTATTTCGGGGCCGAACCGCCGGTGCCGGATGCCGATATGCTGGCCCGGATCGCCCAACGGGAGATTTCCCGCCGGGTCGAGGCGCATGAAGATGACGGTGGCGGCATCGTTTTGCGTGCCGATGATGCCCGGACCACAAGCGCCGCACTTCCCGTTGCCAGTACAACGTCGGAAGCGACTGTGCCGCCACCACCCAGCGCTCCGGCAGCCGAAGAACCTTCTGCGCCTGAAGCGGTAGTTGCGGAACCGGTCACCCGTTCTCCGGCGCAACCCGAACCTGCAGCCTTCACCCAGAGTACTCCCGAACCGGTTGCCATGCCGCGCGATCAGTCGATTGGCGAAACGATTGCACCCGGTTCGACCGACTTCGAACCCGAAGAAGAGCCTGAGGAAATCGCGAACGCTGCAAATGGACCCAGCCTTGCCGAGGCGATGCAGCAGGATGCCGCCGTGGCCGAACCCGTTGCGGTCGCGGAACCGGTGGTGCAATCCGCGCCGGGAGCGGACAGCATCGCGGCAAAATTGCAGCGCATCCGTGCCGTAGTCTCCCGCAACGAAGCCGCAACCCATCCGATCGAAGAATATGACGAGGAACCGTCGATCGATACCGAGATCGAAGCCAACGCCTTTGTCGCATCCGTCGCCAACGAGATGACCGATGCGCTGAACGAAGACGAGGCACCAGAACAGGAAGCCGCGACTTCTGACGGAGATGCCGAAGTACTGGATGCCCTGAAACGCCTGGATGCGGCATTTGAACCCGAGGCGGAAGAGATCGAAGACCTGTCCGAGGAACCGGCACCGCTGATCCTGGGCGGTGACATGCCGCAGGATGAGGCCGACGCCGAGATTCTGGAACAGGAAGAACCGGAAACGGCGCAATCCGACGACGACAACGATATCGTGCCCACGGATGGCGTGCTGATCCTCGAAAACGCGCAGAACATTGACGCGTTGACCGCTGACACCTCGGACGAGGCTTCCGAACAGGAGGCTCCGGAAATCGCTTCTGTTGCCGCATCGGTCGCTGCTCTCGACTTCGAAAAGGTCGACGCCGAGACTCCGCCCGACCTGCCACGCGTGGTCAAGGTCAAACGGTCCGATTTCGAGGCCGCGTTGGCCGCGGGCGAGCTCGAGGAAGTGACCGATCCGAATAGCGGCCTTCACGGGGATGCCGAGCTGGACCGGTCCGAAGCCGAACGCGTCACCGGGTTCGGGGGCGGCGAGGGCAATCCGGATGGCGAAACATTCGATGTAATCGACACCGACGACATCGATGAGGATGACGACGAGGATCTGTCCCGCCTGATGGCCGCCGCCAACGAAAAGATGGGGGCCGAGGACACGACGTCGGCGCGCGAAACCTACAATCAATTGCGCGCAGCTGTCGCCGCCGCCGAGGCCGACAAATCCATAAGCGGCCACGACGACGACGCGCGCGATGACATGTACCGTGAGGATCTGGCCAACGCGGTGCGACCGCGCCGCCCGGTTTCCGCCGGGAACCGTCCGGATCGACCCGCGGCCGAAACGCGCCCTGCCCCTCTCAAACTGGTGGCTGAGCAGCGCGTCGACGCAGATGCCGGCAGCGCCTCGCGCGGCCCGGTCCGCCCCCGGCGCGTGGCGACGTCGCAGTTCGATGACGAAACCAGCGGTGGCGGCTCTGACAGCGGGTTCAAGGAATTCGCCGCCGAAATGGGCGCGACCGAACTGCACGATCTTCTGGAGGCAGCCGCAGCCTACATGTCCTTCATTGAAGGTCGCGAACAGTTCTCGCGCCCACAACTGATGAACAAGGTCCGCAAGCTTGGCAGCGAAAACTACAATCGCGAGGACGGCTTGCGTTCCTTTGGCCGCCTGCTCCGAGAAGGCAAGATCGAAAAAACCGGCGGTGGACGGTTTACCGCTTCGGGTGACATTGGCTTCAATCCGAACGAGCGCGAAGCCGGTTGAGACCAACCTGAAGACCGGAAAGTAAAACGGCGATCCCGACCGGGATCGCCGTTCTCGTTTTTTTAAGGAGGGGCACCTATCACAGCGCCCCAACCTGCAACATCAATGGCTGAACTTGCGAATTTCGCCAGAAGCCAACCGGCTGCTGTAGGATTCAAGCTCTGCACGAACGACCTTCATCAGGAAGTACAGCGAGAGCACGTTGACCACCGCCATCGCAAAAATCGCCGCATCCGAAAAGTCGATGACTGGTCCGAGATTGGCCGCCGCGCCGATAACGACAAAGACGCAGAAGATCAGCTTGAACACCAGTTCGGTCGTCTTGCCTTCACCAAACAGGTAGGTCCAAGCCTTCAGCCCATAGTAGGACCATGAGATCATGGTCGAAAACGCAAACAGGATCACCGCAATTGCCAGGACATACGGGAACCAACTGATTGCCGACCCGAACGCAGCCGATGTCAATGCAACACCGCTGTTGCCGTCAATCGTTGCGATGCTGCCACCGTCCAACACATAGAGACCCGTTGCCGGATCAATGATCAGCTGCCCGGAAATGGTGATCACCAGAGCGGTCATGGTACAGATAATGACCGTGTCGATCAGCGGCTCGAGAAGCGAAACGAACCCTTCGGTAATCGGCTCCTTGGTTCGCACGGCAGAGTGCGCAATCGCCGCCGAACCAACGCCGGCTTCGTTCGAGAACGCCGCCCGCTTGAAGCCCTGGATCAGAGCGCCAACCATGCCGCCCGCAACACCAAGACCTGTGAAGGCACCGGCAAAGATCTGGCCAAAGGCCCAGCCGATCTTGTCATAGTTCACAAGGATGATGATAAGCGCGGTCGCCACATAGAGAATGCCCATGAAGGGCACGATTTTTTCCGTGACCCGTGCAATCGACTTCACACCGCCAACGATCACGATGAACACAACCGCTGCGAACAGCAGGCCCGTGATCCACCCGGGATAATCGCCGGTAATGCCCGAGATCTGCGCATGAGCCTGGTTAGCCTGGAACATGTTCCCGCCGCCCAGGGCCCCAAGGATACAGAACACCGAGAACAGAACTGCCAGCACTTTCCCGCCCGGCAAACCCAACTCGTCGAAGCCCTTGGAGATGTAGTACATCGGACCACCCGAGACGGTGCCGTCCTCGTATTCATTCCGGTATTTCACGCCCAGCGTACATTCGGTGAACTTGGACGCCATGCCCAGAAGACCCGCAAGGATCATCCAGAATGTCGCCCCGGGTCCGCCGATGCCGACGGCGACGGCCACACCGGCAATGTTTCCGAGACCGACCGTCCCCGAAAGCGCCGTGGCCAACGCCTGGAAATGGCTGACTTCGCCCGCGTCATTCGGGTCCGAATAGTCGCCTTTGACAAGCGAGATCGCGTGGCCAAAGAACCGGAATTGTACAAAGGCGAAGTAAAGCGTGAAAACCGACGCGGCAATCACCAGCCACATCACGATCCAGGGAAAGCTTGTCCCCGGGATCGGCGCAAAGATCAGGCTGACAAAAGGTCCGGTCAGCTTTGCAAACGCCTCGTTGACCCTTTGATCCAGCGATACGGCCTCTTGCGCGAACGCCGGGTTTGCCAGGATTGCAGCCAGACCCGCGAAACCTGCAGATTTGATGAGTTTCATGTCTTGTCCCTCTTATCCGACAACAGTCACAGGCACGGTCGCTTCCATCACGAGGCTGGCCGTGGAACTGCCGAAAATGCGCCGCGACAGGGTACTTTCCCTCGAACGGGCGACGATGATCTGGTCCGCTTTTTCCGAGACCGCGATATCGCTAAGCGTATCGGCCACGTCCCCGTGACGCACAACGCCGCGTGCATCAAAACCGGCCTCTTTCAACTTGGCGACCGCCGGTGAAACAACCCGTTCCATTGCAGTTGCGATTTCCTGCTCACGCCGCTTGTGGCGTTCCGCGTTTTCTTCCGGTGTCTGAAAGGAATAGGGCGACCACTCGATCACGTAAGCGACCAGCAATTCGCAGGATCCAATCAGTCTGGCGAGTTCGCTTGCATGTTCAAGCGCTCTTTCGCCCGATTCATGCCCGTCCAAGCCTATGACTAGCTTAGTTGCCATTATGCTTTACCTCCTGTGCGCGTGATACGGATGTCTTGATTACGTTTCGGGAAAGACAGGCCCCCGGTACAACACCGAGGCCGAGCAATAATCGGATCACACGTGTCATTTTCAATGTCTTTCAGATTCTACTATAGGGGGTCCGTCGAAAGAGAACGTCGGGAATTTCGACGAATGCCGTGAACTGCCGCAAAAATACGACAAAAGCAAAAATCTGCATATGTGATGCAGTTAAGAGAACATCTTTTAACAACTGAATTCAGTATGTTAAGATGCGTTCTTATTTCGACATCACAGCCAAACAGGAGCATTGCCGGTCGACAACCAGCAGACCGTTTGATCGCGAATGCTCTCTGCCATAGGTCGCAAATCGCCCCGCAAACCCGGCCAGGATATCCGCGGAGACCCTATTCTCGCGCGGACCCGTCTTGTGCCGGGTCGCGGTCGGCCTGACCGATTCCACGAAAGACAAACCGGAACGGCATTATCCAAAGAACGCCGAGCACGATGTAAACCAGCAGTTCCACCAGGATCGGCGGGCGGTTGAACATGTTCACAATGGTCACCGCCAGCACCACGTAAAGCGGCATACCGATCAGCAGGATGACCAGGGCCCAGCGCCGCCTGGCCTTGTAGCTCAATCCGGGTTTCCGATGCTCTGTCATATCAGTCCGCAAACGGGTCGGTGACAAGAATGGTGTCGGCTCTTTCTGGTGACGTGGACAATAGAGCGACAGGGCACTCGATCAACTCCTCCACCCGGCGCACGTATTTGATTGCCGCGGCAGGTAGCTCCGCCCAACTGCGTGCTCCCTCGGTGCTTTCGCTCCACCCGGGCATTTCCTCGTAAACCGGGACGCATCGCGCCTGCTGATCGGCCGCAGTCGGCAGATAGTCGAGACTCTGCCCATCCAGTTCGTAACCCACGCAAATCTTCAGCGTTTCAAACCCGTCCAGAACATCCAGCTTGGTCAACGAGATTCCGTTCACCCCGCTTGTTGCGCAAGTCTGCCGCACAAGGCAGGCATCGAACCATCCGCACCGCCTCTTGCGCCCGGTGGTCGTGCCAAATTCATGCCCCCGTTCGCCAAGACGCTGCCCGTCCGTATCGTGGAGTTCCGTCGGAAAAGGTCCTTCACCGACCCGTGTTGTATAGGCTTTGACGATTCCAAGAACAAAATCGATTGAACCGGGACCGATTCCGGTGCCGGTCGCGGCCTGGCCAGCGATGACATTGGAAGACGTGACAAAAGGATAAGTGCCAAAATCGATATCCAGAAGAGCCCCCTGCGCGCCTTCGAACAGGATCCGTTTGCCGGCCTTGCGTTTCTCGTTCAACACTTTCCAGACAGGGGCCGCGAATTCCAGAATCTTCGGCGCAATGTCCTTCAATTGCGCGAGCAGCGTCTGTGGATCGATTGGCTCCAGACCCAGCCCGGATCGCAGTGCATTGTGATGCACCAGCGCCCGGTCGACGCGCAAGCGAAGCGTCGCGTCATCGGCCAGATCCGCCACCCGGATGACGCGACGGCCAACCTTGTCCTCGTAACAGGGGCCGATTCCCCGGCCGGTGGTGCCGATCTTGGCCACACTGTTCTGGCCTTCCCGTGCGCGATCCAATTCACCGTGAAACGGCAGGATCAGCGGCGTGTTCTCGGCAATCATCAACGTTTCCGGGGTAATGGTGATACCCTGGGAGCGGATGTTTTCAATTTCGGCCAGCAGATGCCAGGGGTCCAGAACCACACCATTGCCGATCACCGACAGTTTTCCGCCCCGCACGACGCCCGATGGCAGCGCGTGAAGTTTGTAGACCTCGCCATCCACAACCAGAGTGTGGCCCGCGTTATGACCGCCTTGAAACCGTGCGATCACATCTGCGCGCTCGCTCAGCCAGTCCACGATCTTGCCTTTTCCTTCGTCACCCCATTGGGCGCCGACCACTACCACATTGGCCATTTCAGGTCCTTCTTCCGATTGCCAAACCCGCGCCCGTATAGCGGCAGGTAAAGTTCAGCGAAACCGTGTTTTTGACTCGTCCGTTCGTAGTCTGCGGCGGGCGCGGTCAACCCGCGCCGCGGCCATGCGGGCCTCGATGGGCCGCATGGCCGCCCCTGCCCCGGCTACTTCAATCGCACCGGAGCGCCATGCGGGGTCCCCAGGTAGGCCTGCGTCCAGGCTTCGCGACACTGCGCGACCTCCGCAACAGGCGCGGATTCGTCTTCCGCCAACATTGTTTCCAGGGTTTCCAGCCAGGCCATGTAGTAATCGTCGCCGCCATCCAACTCCCGGCTCAATCCGTGTCGCGCCAGTGTGCTGCCGAACCGCTCGGTCCAATCCGGCCACGAAAACCGGCCTGTATCATGCAGATGAACCGTCAGCGCAAAAACCTGCGCGTGCCAGGGTTCGGCGAATGCGGGTTCGGACACTGGCGTCATACCGGCTCCAGATAGCTTTCCCAAAGATCCAGGGTCACCTCGTCACCCGGATGCTCGGGATAAATCCAGATTTCGGACGCCGCAAAGACCACCGTGTACAGGAACTGCGGCGCCTCACCCAGGCCATGGGCGTTGCTGTCCGGAAAGACATGCGCCCCGTGGCATCGCAAGACCTGCCCCTTGGCGCCAGCCGCATAAGCTGGCAAGCGCGTGTGCCCGCCATCGACCAGCCTGTTGCCCGCAACTGTCAAGGTTCGCACGGTATCTCCGGGCGAAAAGCGCGGCGCTTCCTGGCTGTCCCGGTCATAGGGGCTCCACCGCCCTTCGGACGCGCGGACCTGCGCGGCAGTCAGCCGGCGCGCGGCCAGATCGTCGGACGGTGCCGCCGGCGAATCTCCGCATAACTCCTGCCGGCTCACGACACCGCCCTCAACCAGCATGTCGGCCAGCGCGGCCATCCACTTCTCATAATATGAGAACCGGGTGTAATCCTTCGGAGCCAGCCTTTCGCGGCCATGACGACGCATGTCGATGTTCCACCCCCCCAATGGCATCGACAACGCGGTCAGCGCATGCGCGCGGCGCTGCCAGTCGGCGGTGAAAGGCGGATCATCGGCCTGCCCCGGATCAACCGGCCCGTCACCATACCGTCCCCCCATGTCATGCACGCGGCTCATTTGGGCGCCTCCGGAAACCCGGTGCCGATCATCGAATTTCGGCTGACCCAACCTGCCAGTTCGTCTTCGGTCAGCTCTTCGGTTCCCACGGGCCGCATGGGCAGCACGAGATACCGAACCTCGGCAGTTGAATCCCAGACTCTGACGGCGGTTTCCTCGGGCAGTGTCAAACCGAATTCGGCCAGGACCCTGCGCGGTTCGCGCACGACGCGCGCCCGGTAGGCGTCGGATTTGTACCAGGCCGGCGGCACCCCCAACAGCGGCCATGGATAACAACTGCACAAGGTGCAGACGACGACATTGTGTTGCTGCGGCGTGTTTTCGATCACCACCACGTGTTCGCCCTGCCCGCCGGTCAAACCCATTTCGATCAGGTCGGGCATGGCGTCTTTCAGAATCCGGTCCCGGAATTCCGGATCAGTCCACGCACGCGCCACCACACGGGCACCATTCTGCGGGCCGATCCGGTTCTCGAACTGGTCGACGAGTGCATCAATCGCCTCCGGATCGATCAGCCCCTTGCGGGTGAGGATGGTTTCCAGCGCCTTGACCCGCAACGCCGGGTCCGAGGGTAAAAGTGCATGCGGATGGTCATGATCGTGGGGCATGGCAGCAGAATGGCCGCAGGTCCGCGGATTTGTCCAGCCTCCACTTCCTCCCTTGCCCCGGTCGGCAATCTTGCCTACATACCGCCCGAACCAAAGCCCGAAACGCCATACGCCGCAGGTCCTCATGGAAAATGTCATTCTGATCGTCCACCTTCTTCTGGCCCTTGGCCTGATCGGCGTTGTCCTGTTGCAACGTTCCGAAGGCGGCGGGCTTGGCATGGGTGGCGGCGGCGGCGCAATTTCCGGGCGCGCGGCGGCAACGGCATTGGGCAAACTGACTTGGCTTCTGGCCATTGCTTTCATTTGCACGTCGATCACGCTTACCATTCTGGCCGCGCAAAAAGCTTCGGGAACCTCGGTGATCGATCGGCTGGGCGGGTCCACGCCGACAGCCGATGAAAGCGTTCCGGCATTGCCCAGCGGCGGCGACCTGCTGCCACCGGCCGAGGGCGACAACGCCCCCCTTGTGCCCAAGGCAGACTGAAACCCGCTTACAAGACCTTGACCGTACGGAAAGGACTGCAACATCATCTTGCGGTTCCCTTGCGTCGGCGGAGCGAATCCTATAAGGGTGAAATCCCGTGATGTTCCGGTTTTCGGCACCGGATTCGCAGCAATAAATCGACATTACGGGGGCAGCCAAACAGTATGGCGCGATTCATCTTTATCACCGGCGGCGTTGTTTCTTCTCTGGGCAAAGGGCTGGCGTCGGCTGCTCTGGGATCATTATTGCAGGCACGCGGGTTTTCCGTCCGCTTGCGCAAGCTGGATCCGTATCTGAACGTCGACCCCGGCACCATGAGCCCTTTTGAACACGGCGAAGTCTTTGTTACCGATGATGGTGCCGAAACCGATCTGGACCTCGGACATTACGAACGTTTTACCGGTGTCGCCGCGCGCAAGACCGACAGCGTCAGTTCCGGCCGGATCTACTCTACGGTACTGGAGAAGGAACGCCGGGGCGATTACCTGGGCGGCACCGTGCAGGTCATT
>CAYGNE010000067.1:0-15545 GCA_964351155.1 uncultured Rhodobacterales bacterium
CAGACCGGGACCTATCTTGGTGAGGATGACATCATCCGCTACGAAGATGTCTATTCCCGCGATTAGGGCCTGATCTGCCGCTTCTTTCTGGTTTGAAATACCCCGGGGGAATCGCCCGCAGGGCGATGGGGGCAGCGCCCCCATGACACTTGCCTGGGCTCAGAACCACCGCCCGATCCACAGCTTGTCGCCGTCGATCCTTGTCACCGGGCCGCTAAAGGCGGCGGGCGCGGTGGTGATCGGGTTGTTGGAATTCGTGCAGATCTGGGTCCCGTCGGCCCAGCGGACATAATCGCCATCCCCGGTGCTGCCGCGTTCGATCACCGCACCGGTCGGTGTGCCGCCGGATTCCGCAACCGGGCCAAGCAGCGATTCCTGGGTATAGAGCAGCCGCCAGTCCCGCCATGTTCCCGCGCGCTTGTGCCGGATGGCGGTTTCCCCGTTGCCGTTCAGCTTGAAGGCGATCTGGCTCAGGTTGTTGGCATTGATGGCCATGACGACATGCAGCCCGGCGGGGCCGCCGGTAAAGCCCGGCGGCACATTCTGCGCCGCCGACAGATCGGGCACCACGTAATAGCCGTTGCGCTCGGCATCGTTGAAATCGCCGACCTCCTGCCCCGAAACCTCGCCCAGCCCGAAGGCCCCGACCGTCATCAGGGCGCCCGGGGTGATGTCGCCCGGGCTGGCCTGCACCGCGGCGCCGCTGGCCTGCCCGGTGTCCGCGTCAAAGCGCAGCGCCTCGGTCCAGCCGCTGCCATCGGCCGAAACCTTGATCGCGAAATCCGTGTCCCCGGCCAGGCCCATCTCGGCATGCCCGGTCCAGCCCGACTGGAACAGGACCGAGGCGGTATCCACCGGGTCCGCCTTGTTGATCTTCAGACGGTGATCGTCGCCGTCATGGCTCAGCAGGGTGGCTTCCGATTGCACCGCCAGCCGGTTCACCGCGTCCGGGGTGGTGCCGATGCCCAGCCCGTCGAGATTGTCGGTCTCGCCCTGTGGCAGCACCCAGCCCGCCCCGTCCCAGATCCGCAATTGCCGTTCGGCGCGGCCCCAGGCGCGCCAGCCCTCCTGCGGGGGTATGAAATGCCAGGTCCCGTCCAGCCAGGCTGCCAGCGCCTGTGCCTGCCCGGCCCAGGCCGCCACCGGGGCGGCGGACAGGGCATGGATATCGCCCTCTTCCGGATCGGCGGGCGGGGTGGTGGCGTCAAAGGCGGCGACGCTCAGCTGCACCACGATATCGAGCCGGCGCAGCGCCTCGTTATGGGTCACGTGTTTCTGAGCCTGGCTGGGCTGCAGAAAGGGCAGGGCGAGGATCGGCGAATTGTCCGGCATCCGGACCTCCTGTGCTGGAACGGAAGGGCCGCACCCTGCCGCAGCCGGGATCAACCCCGCCCTAACGGCGCGTGCGCCGGGTTTACCGCCTGTTCATGTCCCGCCCGCCGCCGGGCCGGATCGACCCGTCGCATTCTAGATATTTTTCCCGCTTTGGCCGCAATTGCGTCCCCGGTCGCGGCACCGCGACCGGGCAATCTGGGCGCGGGCAAGTGGTGGTGAGAACGAGCTATGGCATTGCAACTGACGGGCCGGATCCGATCCGGCGACGATCTCCTGGATGGCAATCTGCGCGATATCGAGATCGTGACGCTGGATGGCGGCCGCTATCTTTATGCCGGCACCGGGCAGGGTGGCGGCCTCAGCGTCTGGCACCTGCAGGATACTGGCGGGCTGGCCCGGCTGACCGACAGCACCTATTTCAGCGTTACCGGCATGGGCATCGGGTCGTTCGACGCGGTCCGCGTGGACGGGCAAGTCCAGCTGATCCTGTCCGGCACCGGGGCCGGCAAGCTGATCCGCTATCGTCTTGAAACCGATGGTGACCTGGCGCGCTGGGGCCGGATCGACCTGCCCGGGGACACGGTGCAGGACCATGCCGCGCTGGCGGCGGCGACACTGCCGGATGGCACCACCGTGCTTTATACCGCCGATGCGCAGAGCGGCGCGCTGACCGGCTGGTCCTCGTCCGGTACGGGCGGGCTGAGCGGAGCCATTGGCGGGCCCGCCACCGGGTTCGATCCGGATGGGCCGGTATTGATGCAGGCCGCCGAGACCGGTGGCGCCCGGTTCCTGCTGGCGGCGGACAAGGGCATGCAGGGTGTGCGCAGCTTCCGGATCTCGGATGCGGACGGGGCGCTGTCTCTGGCGGACAGCTGCGGGTCGGCGGACGGGCTGGGGGTCGCGCTGCCCACCGGTCTGGAAACCGTGACCGCCCATGGCGCGACCTGGGTGGTGCTGGCGGCGGCCGGCAGCAGCACGCTCAGCGTGATGCGGCTGGACAGCAGCGGCGCACTGACCCCGACCGATCATATCCTGGACACCCGCGCCACCCGCTTTGGCGGGGTCAGCGCGCTCGAGGTGGTCGAGGCCGATGGCCATGTCTTTGTGCTGGCGGGCGGTTCCGATGACGGGATCAGCCTGTTTGCATTGCTGCCGGACGGGCGCCTGGTGCACATGCAGACCCTGATTCAGGACACCGGCCAGGGTCTGGACAACGTCACCGGCATCACCGCGACCCGGATCGGCGATGCGATCCAGGTCTTTGTCAGCTCCCAGGGCGATGGCGGGCTGTCGCAGTTCACCCTGCCGCTGGCCGGGCTGGGCAGGGTGATTGCGGCCGGGCAGACCGCGCCCGCCGGCAACGCCCCGCTGTCGGGCACCGATGACGGCGACCTGATGCTGGCCGGAGAGGGGCAGGGCACGCTGCTGGGCCTGGCCGGGGACGACATCCTGGTCTCGGATGCCGGCGGCGGCATCCTGACCGGCGGGGAGGGGGCCGACATCTTCGTGCTGCAGCCAACCGAAAACCTGCTCCGGATCACCGATTTCGAACCCGGCACCGATCAGCTGGACCTGACCGCGTTCCCGATGCTGCGCGGGATCGGGCAACTGACCCTGACCGGGACCGATACCGGCCTGGCCATCGGCTATGGCACCACCGTGATCGACATCCACAGCCATGACGGCAAACCGCTGACGGCGGCGGATCTGTGGCCTGACGGCTTCGCCACCCCGGACCGGATCTCGCTTCCGCCCGCGCCCGAAGAGACCCTGATCCGGGGCACCGCGGGGGCGGACGTCCTGCGGGGCGGGGCCGGGGCCGACCGGATTCGCGCCGGCGCCGGAAATGACGATGTCCGGGCCGGGGGTGGGGCGGATACCCTGTTTGGCGGTGCCGGCCATGACCGGCTGCATGGCGGCGCGGGGCGCGACCTGCTCAAGGGGGGCGGCGGCAATGACGTGCTGAATGGCGGCGGCGGGGCGGATACCCTGCTGGGCGGGGTCGGGGATGACCGGCTGACCGGCGGCGCGGGTCACGACCTGCTTCGGGCAGGCGGTGGCGACGATGTGCTGAACGGCGCCCGGGGCGACGATATCCTGCAGGGCGGCAAGGGCGCCGACCGGCTGATGGGCAAGGCGGGCGCGGATGTGCTGCGCGGCGGTGGCGGGGCGGACCGGCTGTTCGGCAATGGCGGCGGCGATGTGCTGTCAGGCGGTCTGGGACGGGACGAACTGGCCGGGCAGCGGGGCCGTGACACCCTGACCGGCGGCGGCGGTGCCGACCTGTTCGTCTTTGCCAAACGCCATGGCGCGGACCGGATCACCGATTTCACGCCGGGGGCCGACCGCATCCGTCTGGATGTCGAGGGGCTGGAGTTCTCCGGCCTGCTGATCCGGGCAGAAGGCGCCGATACACGGATCGAAACCGGCCACGGCACGATCACCCTGACCGGGCTGGCCCCGGACAGCCTCGGGGCGGATGATTTCCTGTTCCTGTAGAGCCTGATCAAGGCTCTGCGCGGCCCGAATACCCGGCTTATTTACCATAACATCAATTACAGGGCAATTGCCTGTAGCCGCAAAGTTAAAGTGTCCCACATCTGCAAAGCAGAAGTGTCACACTCTGCCCCAATGAGAACAGGCAGAGCGTGTGGGCATGGGCCGGGGTCGGCCTGATCACCGCCGGGGCCGTCCTGATGGCGGCGCGCCGATATCCGTCCGGCGACAATTTTTGCCGGAGGACGGCACCACTCGCCGCCAAGTGTTTGCAATGGTCCCGGTGCAAAATTATAGGTTGCGGGAACATGTGAAACCTTTTGCCCGGATCAGGTCGTGACAGCCACATTCAATGACAGGAACATGACCCGGTTCATGCACCCGGATGCCGGGTTCGACCGGGTTCTGCACATCGCCCACAAGGAATGGCACGGCATCCGCCAGTCGGTGGCCTATTGCCCGGGGCACAAGCTGCTGATCCCGGCGGAATCAGCGCTTGAGCCGGACCAGCAGCCCGGCTCGCTGGGCGGGCTGCTGGCGCGCCGGACCATCGGCGACGAGATCGAGCGGCGGGGCATCACCCATGTGGTGTTCCAGGGCTATTCGGAAAACGCCGAACTGGTGCTGCTCTACCTGCGCTCGCGCTTTGGCCCGGGGCTGCGCTGTTTCGCCGTCAACCACGTCACCACCTCGCAGTTCGACAATTATTTCGAAATGGTGATGCTGGACCGCATGTTCACCCGGCTGCGCTATGGCATGCTGGACGGGGTTGCCTCGGTGAAACCGGATTTCGGCCGGATCTTTCCGGAAATGTGGGATGGGCTGATCCTGAATTTCGCGCCCAACCTGCCGAAACCGGACGTGGTGGCGACGCCGGACGGGGTCGAGATCTATGCGCCGCTGGCCGCGGACTGGCGCAAGAACATGTTCACCAACATCCTGGCCGCCGAACTGGCCGGCAGTGTCGACCGGATCAAGATCACCAACATCCCTTACGGGCTGGAAAACCTCACCCCGCTGAACAAGCTGAAATACGTGGGTTTCCTGAAGAACGAGGCACTGTTTGCCGAAATGGCCAGCAGCACCGCCGTCCTGCTGGCGACGCTGGCGGAATGCCAGCCGATGACCCAGCTCGAGGCGATGGCCGTGGGCACCCCGGCCCTGACCGGGCCGCTGCGCCTGCCGGAATTCGAAAATGACCCGCTGACCGCGCTGACCACCTCGACCAACCTGGATTCACCGCCGCTTCTGGCCCGCGACATCGACCGGCTGGTCGATGCCTGCACCTCGGATCCCGAGGCCATGTCTCAGATGATCGCGGACCATCTCGCGCGGCGCCACACGCTCGCCGCCGAGCGCTACCGCGCGTTTCTGGACCTGCCATGACCGCCCTGCCCTCGATCTGCTTCGTCACCAACGAGCTCTACCCGCTGCGCAAGGGCGGGATCGGGCGGATGCTGTACAATTTCGCCCGCCAGAACGCCGCCGCGGGTGCCCCGGCCGAGATCCATTTCCTGGTGCCGCCCGACCTGGTTGCCGGGGCCGGCGAGGAAGAGCGGCTGCGCGATGCGCTGGACGGCATGGCGAAGCTTCACATCGCCACGCCGCTGCACATGCTGACCGATGCGGATGCGCACCTGTTTGACCGGGCCTCGTTCAACCCGTGGTCGCTGGAGCTTCTGGTCTCGACCTCCTACCGCTATTACCGCGCCCTGCTGCAGATCGAACAGGACCGCGGCAAGCCGTTCGATTTCATCGAGTTTCCCGATTTCGGCGGCTGGGGGCTGGCCAGCATCGAGGCGCGCCGCGCCGGGCTGGCGTTCCAGGACACGGTGATCTGCGCCCGGCTGCATTCCACCCAGGGCATGATCTCGCGCGCCGAGCGGTTCTATGAACCGTCGCGCTGGAACGGCATCCTGATGGATACGGAACGCCACCTGCTGGCCCATGCCGACCTGATCGTCGGCCATGTGCAGTCGATCATCGACGCCAATGCGGATCATTACGGCCTGTCCGACCGCTGGGCCGGGCGCACGGTGCTGGAATTCCCGCCGATCCTGCTGGCGGAAAGCGAGACCCGGGCCGCCGCGGCCGGTGCCGAGGTCGCCGCCGGGGACGTGCCGGGGGCGGATTTCATCTTTTCCTCGCGCCTGCAGCCGTTCAAGCGGCCCGATATCTTCGTGCGCGCCGCCATCGCCTTTCTGGAAAGATACCCGGACCATCCCGGCATCTTCCGGCTGGTCTCCTATGGCTGGGACCGGCGCTATATCGACTGGCTGAAGGGGCTGGTGCCGGGCCGGCTCGCCGCGCGGGTGGTGTTCATCGAGGACGCGACCGAGACCGAGCGCGCCGCTTTCCTGGCCCGCTCCATCGTCGTGGTGCCGTCGGATTTCGAGAGCCTGTGCCTGTTTGCCTACGAGGCGGCGCAGCTGGGCCGCCCGGTCCTGCTCAATGCCCGCTGCAGCGCATTCGGCGACAACCCGCGCTGGCGCGACGGGGAAAACTGCCTGCTGTTTGACGGCACCGTGGATGACCTGGTCCGGGCGATGGAACAGGCCCTGACATGGCGCCCGTCCACAGATGTATCGGTTGCCCCGGATGCGCCCTACTGGCTGGAGACCCCTGCCCTGGCGCGCGACGTTCCGCCCGCCGCTGCGGACCGCGCCAGCGTCAGCGTGGTGTTTTCCGGCATCGCCGACCGGGCGGATCTGCCGGTTCACCTGATGAAGGCGACCTTTGTCGAAAACGAGCTGGACCTCGCGGGCGGCGACCAGCTGGTCCTGCTGCTGCCGCACGGATTGATGGACCCTGATGACGCCGTATTAGAGCCGCTTCAGGCGCGCGGCTGGACGGTGATGTGGTCCTCGGGCACCGAGGAATGTCCGGACTCCTTCGGCCGGCGGCTGGCCGGGCTGAAGGGCGATTGCGTGCTGGTCTGCCCGCTGGGCCATGATCTGCATCCGGGTTTTTTGACCCTGGGGCTGCGGGCGATGCGGCGCGATCCGGGGCTGATGATCCTTGGCGGGCACCTGGCGGTGGATGATCCGGCCTCGGGCCGGGCCGACACGCTGCGCGCCTTTGGCGGTGAAATGCCGTCGCTGGCCATGGCCACCAGCCGGGTGGCGCCGGTGCCCTCGCTGATCCGCCGGTCGCTGCTGGACCGCCGCCGTTTTGACCCGCGGGCCGGCAAGTTCTGGTTCGAGGTCTTCCTGCGCGACTGCGCCATCGACGGCGAAGCCATCCTGATGGCGCCGCTGGTTTCGGCCAGCGTTTCGGGTCCCGCCGCCACGGGCGCGGAAACCACCGCCCGGATCAGCGCCGGTGTCGTGGATCGCGCCGGGATGCAGGCGGGCCTGTCCGGGCGGCTCCTGGGGCTCGATCCGGCGGTTGACGATGACGAGTTCTTCCGTGCGCCGCGCATCCTGCGCGGCCGCGACCTGGCTGGCGCCCGCCGGCTGAACCCGCCGGGCCTGCCGCGCGACTGGGAACCGGTGCAGTATGTCGCCCACAGGAACAGCCTGATGGTGCATCCGCTGAGCGGCGGGGTGACCGTCGCCGAGCTCGAGATCACGCCGGGCCGGGTATCAGGGGTCACCGCCGGGCTGCGCAATCTCAGCGATGACAATGACGGCGCCGAGGCGGCCCTGGCCTGCGTGCCGCGGGATCTGGACATGAAGCGGGTGCTGGACGTGCTCGAGGGGCGCATCGCGGGCCCGTCCCGTTTCCCGCTCAGCGACTGGGTGATGGTCCATGGCGGGCAGACCGGCGAACTGTCGCTGTCGGCACAGGCGGCGGGGCCGGATTTCCGGCTGTTCCTGTTGTCGCGGCTGCCCGAACATGGCCGCGAGTTCAGGGCGCAGCTCGCCTTCGAGAGCGTGACCCTGTGGTAAGTGCGAAACCGAGATAAACGGAGCGACGAATGGACAGCAGCGACGCATCCGAGCCGGACATCCCGGATCCGGCCCCGCCGCCAGAGGCGGCATCGCCCCCGGCCCCCGATCCGGGGCTGATCCGCCTTGATATCCGGCAGCATGATTTTTCCGATCCCGCGCAGGCCGGACCCGAAACCGCAGAGGGCATCCCGCTGGCCGCCTACCAGCCGTTCCGCCCCGGGATCTGGGCCGGCATCGGCCCCGGCGGCAGCGCAAGGCTGCGCAGTGCCCGGGCCGCGGGGGGCCGGCAGGGCCTGATCCTCAGCCTGGACGCCGCCGGCGCGCCGTGGATTTCGCTCGAGATCGAACTGGACAGCGCCGGGCTGATCCGCACCGGTGCGGCGCTGTTCGCCATCGAGGCGGCGGCCAGCCCGCTGGCCAATGTCAACATGTTGCTGCGCGTGCCCTGCCGCGCGGCGCCGGACGGGTTCCGCGACAGCCGCCCGCAGAACTTTCTGCTGAATGCCGACCTGACGCGCAGATCATTGGCCTTCTTCCCGCCGGTGGACGAGGTGACGCCGCATGACGGGTTCCCGAACCCGGTGCTGATCGCCTTTCTGCCGCTGCGCAGAACCGAGATTTTCCTGACCGGCCTCGCCGCCGGCCCGGCGCTTTGACCCCGCGGACCCAGAGGGCGCCACGCATGACCCCAGACACCATCTCCGGCCAGGCGGGCACTGTTTCCAAACCCCGGCTGATCATCCATATCGGCGACCCAAAGACCGGCACGACATCGATCCAGCAAGCGCTTCAGGAAGGGAACGTGCAATGCGATACGCGCCGCATCCTGCCGTGGGAAAGCCATAACGCCGTCTCTGTTGCGGACAGCCTGAAGCCGAACAGGGGCAAAAAGGCGACGCCCGCCCCGGGCGCCAGGTTTTCCAAGGTGGCGCGCTGGATCACCGCGAGCGATGCCGACATTGCGGTTCTGTCCTCGGAATTCTTTTCCAGCGTCAGGCCGCGGGCCCTGGACCAGGCTCTGCGTGAACATGTTCCGCAGCATGCCGGCACTGCGCGGGTCATCAGCTATGTACGCCCGCATGCGTCCCGGTTCCTGGCCGCCTATGTGCAGAGAACCAAGACCGGCCGGTTCTTCGGAGATTTCGACTCGTTCATGGACGAGACACAAAAAACCGACATGTTCCGTTACGCAGACCGCTTTGGACGTTGGAACCGGGTTTTCGGCAACCGCTTCACGTTGAAACCGTTCATACGCTCAGAGCTGCGCGATGGTGATATCGTCAGGGATTTCTTTGCCGGGATTCTGGACGACGAGCCCTTTTCGGTCAGCGGAACCGTCGAGGTGAATGTCGCGGTGCACCTGCGTGCCCTGGCGGGCATCCGGCATGTTCAGAGACTGTTCAAGGAACACGGGATCGAAGACCGCGAGCGCGGATTTCTTGGGCGGGCAATCGCAAACCATTTCCTGCCCCGGGGCAGGATGGACGGTGACAGGCCGCGGCTGGACCGGGCCACCGCAAAGCGTCTGATAAGCACCTATTCCGAGGATGCCAGGCAACTGGATGAGGCCTTCTTTGACCGGCCGCTGATGCAGGAGGAACTGGCGGCCAGCGCCGACAAGGCAGGGGGCGACCCGATCGACCTTGCCTCGCCCAGGTATTTTTCCGCAAGCCAGAGAAACGATCTGGACCGTCTCGGAGCGGAGCTGGTGGAGCTGTTCCGGACCCGTTCATCCCAACCGTGGATGTCCCATATGTACAGCTGCCTTCTTGGGGCCGCGCTGAAACCCGGCCCGGCCCGGAAAGTCCAGCAGAGCCAGGCGCATATTGCCATGATCGATTCCAGGCTGTCCGAGATTTCCGATATTCTGCGCACCTGACCACAGGGGCAGGCTACATGTACGCTCCGAAAAGCTCGATATCGCGGGCAAACATGGTCTCGATCCGGGTCCGGTTGCGTTCGATCTCGTCCCGCGAAACATCCAGGTCGGCGCCTTTTGACTTGTTCTTGTGTGGCAGCTCGGGCACCGGCCCGACACGGTCCTGCACGAACCGGGTCAGTTCCGGCAGCTGCCGGATCGAAAACACCTTGTCAAAGAACGTGACATCCTCGCCGAGGAAAAAGGCCAGCGGTCGCGAATGATGCCGGATCGGCCTTGAAGCCGACACATATTCCGGCAGCAGGTCGATGAAGTTGTCAAAACTGGGCTCTGCCACCAGGCCGGCTGTCTTCTGCTCGGGCGAAAACGTGACCTGGTGCAGCTTCTTCTCCTTCAGCACCTTGTTTGTATAGCAGGACACGATCCGGCTTACCGGGTCACGAACGACGGCAACCCTGGTGTGATCAGCCATCAGGTTTGGGTCGGTTCTGGACAGCTTGGTGCAGGGGGCCAGGGTATGAATGATATACTGGCGCCCGTTCAGCATGAAAGGACGAAAGGGAAACCCGTTCTCCACCTGGAAAAAGAACTGTTTCAGGGACGTGCACGCAACCTTTGGAACACTGACATAGGTCAGCTTGTATTTCGGAAGATGCATTGGCACGGCAGTATCCCCTTATTCGCTCTGCAGGTTTATCATTCGATCCGGCCCGGTCTGTCGGGCCTTCAGTAATACGACATCAGCAACTGGTGCAGCCGGGCATCGTTCGCGCTTTTGCGCATCACGATCCTGCGCACCGCCGGATCGAAGTCGGGGGTCTTCCTGCTGGTCGGCGCGGCGGTGTTCATGCGGTGCTCGGGCATTTTCTTCAACCCGTGGGACTCGGCCAGCCAGTCCAGTGAGACGCCCAGCTTTTCGGTAACCCCGATGAACGAGTAATATTTCACCAGTTTCTCCAGCGCATGTTCGAAGGAATAGAACAGGCCGACCATCTGGCGCAGCTGGAAGTCCGAGGGCAGAAAGGCGGCGTAATCCTTCAGGGTCGGGAAACGCTCCCTGAAGCGGTCCCGGCCCGGGTGCTTGTCCGAGCAGTTGTAATTGTAGTTGGACACGAACCTTTCGAACGGGTCGCGGATCACGCTGATCGCCTTGATCGGCAGTTCGTTGCGGCGCCAGATGAGCAGTTCATGCCAGCTGAAATGCCCGGCGATGACCTGGCGCTGCGGTTTCTGCATCCGGTTGCCGAGGGATTTGTTGGTCAGCTTGTGAAACGAGTCGCGCGGGTTTTCCCAGTCGACCCCGTGGAACGTGTCGAAGGCCTCCTGCAGGCTCTTGCCCAGCGAAACCCCCGCGGTTTTGGGGATGTGGACGAACAGCACGACGTCGTTGGGGTCCGAATAGGCCCCCGGGGCAACCCGCCCGGGGCTGAACCGGGCCTCGAACGCGTCCAGCGTTTCAGGATCGATTGGAAAGAGCGAACTGTCTTTGTTCATCACTACTGTTTCCCGTGTCTGGCTGTCTCAGCCAGGGTTGATGTCATGGCGCGGCATTTCGATCTCGGGCTTGAACCGCCAGCCTTCCCACAGCGCCTTGTAGATCGATCCGCGCAGCCGGGACGGCACCCGGCCCTCGGCCATCTGGCTCCGCACCTGGTAGAGAAAGGCCAGCACCCCGACCAGACCCTGTTCGCGGCGCCGGAACGAGGTTTCGTTGCGCGCGCCATAGCGGAACTTCCACAGGGTGTCATCGGTGACCATCCCGTAATTCACTCCGTGGTTCACCCCCACGTCATGGATCACCAGGCTGTCGGGCACGAAGATGCCCGGATAGGATTTGGCCAGCCGCTGGGTATATTCCGCATCGTCATACCAGATGAAGTAATCCCGGATCGGGAAGCCATGCGCGCGCACCGCCCAGCGGGGGATCAGCACCGACACGAAACTGCAGGAGCGGACCAGGAAATAGGGCATGTCGGCGCTGTAGAAACGCGGCCAGTCCCAGACCGGGCCGGGGGTGTTCATCTCGCACCAGCTGCCATCGGTCCAGCGCACCGCGGAACAGGCAAAAGACGGTTTGTACCCCGTTGCAGTCTCGAATTCCGCCAGCCCGTCGATCAGTTTTTCCAGCGCGTCGGGTTCCGGATAGGCGTCGTCGTCGCTGATCCACATGAGGTCGAACCCGTCGGCAAAGGCGGCCTTGACCCCGGCGTTGAAGCCGCCGGCCCCGCCCATGTTCCGGGCCAGCCGCAAATGGCGCAGCGTATCGCCCTGGCGCTCCTTCATCAGGGCGGCGGTGTTGTCCGTGCTGGCATTGTCGATCACATAGATCCGGTCCGGCGCGCGGGTCTGTTTATCCAGCGCCTCCAGCACCCTGACCAGCTTGTCGGCGCGGTTGTAGGTCACGATCACGGCGGCAACACCCGGGGCCGGTGCCCGGGTGGTGGCCTGCGCCCTGGCCGGGGGCGGTGTCACTTTGGAACTCATGTCGAAACGCTGCCCTTGACGATATCGCTGTAAAGACCGCTCAGCACCTCCTGGGCGGTGGGATCCGCGCGCAGGTTGCGATAGCGCTCAAGCGTCTCGCTCTTGCAGCGGTCCAGGAAGGCTGGCTCGTTCAGCAGCCGCTGGATGCGCGCCACCGTCTCGCGGATGCAGAGCAGCGGGGCAGACGGCACCAGCAGGTCGTCGGCAACCAGTTCGCCCTGCCCGCCCACATCGGTGGAGACCGGCAGCGCACCGGCCCCGATCGCCTCGTAGCAGACCAGCGCCAGACCCTCGTTGCTGGACGGCAAGAGCAGGATGTCGGCCTTGCCCAGCAGGGCCGGCACATCGCTGTCCGCCGGGTGCAGGGTGATGACACTGCCCAGGTTGGCGCGGCGGATCATGTGCCGGACCACGTCCAGGTAGGGGCCGGTGCCGACCATGTCGACGCCCAGCTTCACCCCCTGCCCGTGCAGCGCCTTTTGCAGTTTGCGGATGATCGCCACCACCAGCGGCGCGCGTTTCTGGTGCACCATGCGCCCGACAAAAGCCAGCCGCAGGGATGTCTGCCCGGCCTTCAGGCGCAGTTCGGGCAACGCGTCCCCGGCCGCTTCCGGGTCCAGCATCCGGCCCAGAACCACCCGCTCGGACACGCTGAACCGGTCGAGATAGAAGCTCACCAGCTCGCGGCTGATCACGTGGTGGTGGTCGATGTAATTGGTCCACACCCCCGAGGTCCGGGGAAAGCCGCCATTGGAATATTCCACGATATGGGTGCTGTCGATGACAACCAGGTCGGGGAATGTCGCCTTGAGCAACATCAGGTTGTCATAGAGACGGGTATTGTGATGGATATGGATCGCGCGGACATTTTCCGCCCGGATCAGGTTTTCCAGGAACGGGAACCACTGGTCCGGCTGCAGATAGGCATCGGCGCGGATGAACTCGACATCCGGATCCTCGGGCAGCTTGCCCGCATGGCGGTGAATCTCGGCCCGCTCGGCCACCACCAGAACCCGGAACCCGGCCTGGCGCGCCCATGTCACGCAGTCAAAGGCCAGCTTTTCCGCACCGCCCATTTCCAGCCAGTGGAACCCGATCAGGATGGCCGGGGGCCTGGTCGTGTCGCGGGGTTCGGCCAGCCGGCCGAGCGGCTGCGTGGTCGCGCGCCGGATCGGGTTAAAGGAATGGCGTGACGCGCAAAGTTTCCGGTCGCGCCGTTCGTAATGGTATTTCAGCTGCTCGAACATCACCGGCGAGGCCCAGAGCAGGCGCTGCAGCGCCGGCTGGTGGCTGAAATCGGGTGATGTCTTTTCCGGGAAGGTTTCATCCGGGCGGATCATGCGCGGAATGCCGGCGATGACGGTGACCGTGGTTTCGGTTTCGTCCGCGTCCTCGCCGGCCGCGGTTTCCAGAGCGGGATCGTCGAAATCCATATAGCCGGCATAGGCGTCATCAACCACGTCCCGCCCGGCCCGGCCCGCGATCACCGAGACGCTGCCCGGATCGCCCGCCACGTGATCCAGCGCCCTTAGAACCACCCGGATATGCTTGCCGGGGTGAAACGGCGCATGGACCCTGTAAACCGCCTCGGCCTGGTCGCGGAAATAGCGCTCCTGCGGGGACAGCGCGCCGTCGGTCTCTGCGGCCATGCGCTCCGCCGCCCTTGATGCGGCAACCGTTTTCAACATCCCGTCCCTCCAGGCTCTGCTACCGGCCGGCCCGGGGGCCGGATGTGGGGAAAGCATGTATGACGGTCCCCTTCCGGTTGCAATCGCTTCGTGCGGCCGCGCGGCAGGGCATCGCGCAGGCGCGGGCAGAACTTTGCCCCATCAGCGCTGTTCAATCCCGCCCCCCGGTATTAAAACGGCTCAGCAGCATGCCGCACCCCCGGCAAGGGGGATGGCCAGATCAGAGGGCAGTCATGAAATACGCAATCCTTCTTGCCCGGCAGCGCTCGGGGACCGGGGCGCTCGGCACGGTTCTGGGCAAGCAGCCGGGGCTGAAATACCTGGGCGAGGTGTTCCACCCGGACAACCTGGGCCAGGACCACAATTACTTCACCTTCCTGCGCGACCGGGTGAGCGCCGACCCCGATGCGGCGCTGCCGGACAATGCCTATGACGTGTTCACCGGCTTTCTGGAAATGCTGTCAGAGCGCTATGACGGGCAGACCCTGATCGTGGACATCAAGTATCGCAGCCTGCACCACCTGAACGGCGGCTGGCTGGGGCTGGCCGAGCGGCCCCGGGTGATCAGCGAAACCATCGCCCGCGGCCTGCCGGTCCTGCACCTGACCCGGCGCAATGCGCTGCGCTCGTTCCTGTCGGGCCGGCTGGCCGAGGCCAACAAGGTCTGGCACGCCCGCAAGGACCAGGAAATGTCGGTCACCTCGACGGTGCTGAACGTGCGCCGGCTGTCCGATTACATCGTCACCGCCGAGCAGGAGGCCGACCTGATCCGGCACTGGACCCGCAAGTACCCGCATCTGGAATGTTTCGACTATGCCGAGATGTTCGACGCGGCGGGCGATCTGGACAGCGCGCTGAGCGACCGGCTGGCCAGCCTGCTGGGCGTGGCGGCTTTCGAAAACCGCACACCGGGCTTTGCCAAGCAGGCGCCGACCGGGCTGGAACAGGCGATCGAGAATTTCCCGCTGGTCAGGCGCGCCCTGATGGGCACCGGCGCAAAATGGATGCTGGACGATTGAGCGCCGCCATGCCGGAGAAGGACAGCAATTTCGCCGCCGCCCGGGCCTTTGCCGAATTCGGCCTGAAAAAACGCCGGGACGGCGAGCGCGAGAGCGCCTCCGGCCCCGGCAGCAGCCGCAAGGCCGCCCTGCCCGCCACCCGGCTGCTGCGCCGCACCCTGCGCCAGCGCGGGGTGAAAAGCGTTCTGGACCTGGGCTGCGGCGACTGGAACTGGATGCAGACCCTGAACCTGCCCGGCGTGGACCGGGACCTGGACATCCGCTATCAGGGCTGGGATGCCAGCCCGGACCTGGTGCAGGAACTGGCCGACCGCTACGGGCTGCCCGGCCGGATCGATTTCGAACTGCGCGACATCACCACCGCGCCGCTGCCCGAGGTCGACCTGATCATCGCCCGCGACGTGCTGTTTCACCTGCCGCTGGCGCAAAGCGTGCCGCTGCTCGACCGGATCCGCACCCGCTGCCGGCTGTTCCTGTCCACCAGCTTTCTGGGCGAGAATGAAAACAGCGATATCCGGGAATACCTGCCGATCGAGGGCTGGGGATTTTACCGCATCAACCTGAACATCGCTCCGTTCGGACTGGCCGAGCAGATGGAGGAAGCGGTGCGCGAACCGCTCGGCGCCCATTCCGGCAAAAGCCGCTACGCCTGTCTCTACGCCTTCTGAAGCGCCACTCCGGCGGGCATGGCCGTCACGGGGCTGTCAGCCGGGGTCCGCCCCGCCCAACCTGCCCGGCGGAAGGCTGGTTT
>CAYGNE010000068.1:0-15447 GCA_964351155.1 uncultured Rhodobacterales bacterium
TGCCGAACTTGCGCTCGATGCGCGATTTGGTGTCGCTGCCCTTTTCATGGCCGATCACCATCACCGGTTTGTCGTTGAACCGGGCCAGCCCGCCCATCACGGCCAGATCGTCGGCAAAATTCCGGTCCCCTGCCAGCGGCGTGAATTCGGTGAACAGCTCGGCGATGTAATCCTTGCAATGCGGCCGTTCCGGATGCCGCGCGACCTGGCATTTCCGCCAGGGCGTCAGGTCCTTGTAGAGATCGATCAGAAGCTGGGCCGCCTTGGCGTCCAGCGCCGATGCCTCGCTTGAGACATCCATCTCCTCGTTCGCACGGGCCAGGGCGCGAAGCTCTTCGGCCTTGCCCTCGATTTCAGCCAGCGGTTTCTCGAAATCCAGATATTGGGTCATTGCGCCTCTCACAGCGGGATGTTTCAGCTATATGACCTCAGGGCGCGCCGGATGCAACTCGGCAAGATTTGTGACATTCGCCTGTGGCACAGAATGTGGGCAAGGGAAAAACCAACGGACCCGAAATGGCAAGCAGCTATGAAGACAGGATTCTGCGCGTATTGCAGCACATCCATGACAACCCCGCCGGGGATCTGTCGCTGGATGCGCTGGCCGATGTCGCGGCCATGTCGCGTTTTCACTGGCACAGGGTGTTTCGCGCCATGACCGGTGAAACCTGCGCCCAGGCCGTGCGCCGGCTGCGCCTGCACCGCGCGGCGACCTGGCTTGTCCTGGGCGACAATCCGGTCTCACGGATTGCGGCCGATGTCGGGTATCCGAACCAGAAATCCTTTGCGCGGGCATTTTCGGATGCCTATGGCAGCAGCCCCGCCGCCTTTCGGCGAGCGGGCCGCCTGACACCGCAGAACCCCACCTTCAGAACAGGAGATACCCTGATGCATCCCGTTGTCATTCGTACCGACCCCGACCGCCGCATGATCGGACTGGCCCACAAGGGGGCCTATTCCGAGATCGGCAAGAGCTTTGACGCGTTCAGCGCCATGTGCACCGGGCGCAACTTGTGGTCCCGGACCGGGCCGATGATGGCCATCTACCACGACAACCCGGAAAACGTACCCGAAGACGAGCTGCGCAGTTTCGCCGGCGCGCAGTTCAATGGAAAGGACACGCCGGATGGCATGGTCGGCATCGACATTCCCGGCGGCAGGTTCGCCGTGATGACCTACAAGGGGCCCTACTCCGGCATCGGCAATGCCACCAACAGCCTGTATGGCGACTGGCTGCCGTCATCCGGCGAGGAACCGGCCGACCGGCCCTGCCTGGAGATCTATCGCAACGACCCCACCACGACGGCCCCGGCCGATCTCGTGACCGAGATCTGCCTGCCGCTGAAATAGCGGCACCTTACGCCGCGCGGATCACCGGCCAGAGCGAGACCACGAGCAGCCCCGCCATGGTCAGGTTGAACAGCCGCAACCGCACCGGGTTGGTCAGGATGCGGGTCATCTGCTGGCCCATCAGGGTCCAGCTGCTGACCGATGGCAGGTTGATCGCGCCGAACACCGCAGCCACCAGCAGAATGGCACCGAACTGCTGGGACGGGGTGTAGGCGCTGATCGCGGTCAGGGCCATGGACCAGGCCTTGGGATTGACCCACTGAAACGCCGCCGCCTGCAGAAAGGTCATCGGCGTTCCCACCGCCGCGCTGCCCCCGATCGGCGCGGCGGTTGCGATCTTCCACGCCAGGAAGAGCAGGTAGACCACGCTGAACACGCGCAACACGTCATAGGTGACCGGGTACAGCTCGAACAGCTGCACCAGCCCCGCGCCCAGCAACAGGATCATCAGGACAAACCCCAGTGCGACGCCGACCATGTGCGGAATGCTCCGCCGGAACCCGAAATTCGCGCCCGACGCCATCAGCATCAGGTTGTTCGGGCCCGGTGTGATCGAGGACACAAAGGCAAACAGCGCAAGCGCCAGGAACAGGTCATGGGTCATGCGACCGGTTTGTAGTGCAGAACGCTCCGGGCGTATAATCGATTTCCATTGGGGCGCGCATCACCGATCGCGATGCATGACCCGCCGTCCCGCCATCCGGTCAGAAATCGTAGGACGCCGCGATGAACGGGCCCGACAGGTTGAGGGTTGTCGCGCGGCCGCCGATCACGTTCTCTAGATCCAGCGCCCGGTACCCGAACCGCGCCGACCAGCGGTCGTTGAACTGGTAGGTGACGCTCGCCAGTGCCTGCCAGGTCTTGTCGTCCGATCCGGTGCCGCCGAAATCGACATAGGCCAGCGCCGACCATCGGTCGTTGAACGGAACGATCACGCGCGCCATCACGATCGGGTCGACCCAGGTTTTTCCGGACGTTGAGCTTTGGGTCGGAAGGCTGCCCGCGGCCAGCGTCAGCCCGATATCCATCTTGTAGGCCCGCAATCCCGCGCCCACATCGACCGCGACGGCGTCGGTGTCATAGGCCCGATAGGCCGCCCCAATGCCGATGAAAGAAAGCTTGGTGTTGACCTTCGCCTCGGAAAACAATGCACCGAATGGCGTGCTCTGGCTGCCGGAGAGGTCGCTGTGAAACACGTCGGCGATCAGCGACCAGCGGCCCTTGCGCGCTTCCAGCGCAAACATGGCCGCCATGTCCAGGCTGGAAAGAACATCGCTCTGGCTCAGACCGGCGTCCACGGTGCCAAAACTGGTTTCGATGGTGGTGTCCAGCGACGGCACCCACCCGTACACGCTCGCCCGCCAGGACCAGTCCGACTGCTGTGCGGAAACCGGAAGCGCTACCACCATCGACACGAAAAATGCTGCAATTGCCTTGTTCATTGGTTCCCCGACCCGTTGACTGCACACTGCCAACTGTCCCTCTTATCAGGCGCTGGCACAATCAAGCATGCACTGCGGCGGCGGGTTTGTCGCCCAGAAACTTGTTCTGGCGGACACGGTTCCGCGGATCCACCCGACACCGGGATGAACACCAAGCGTCCCGATGCGCCGCGATTCAGCCCGTCCCGGAATTGCCGAACCCCGACGCCAACCTGTGGCGCCGGGGCCGCCCCCGTGAGAGGGGACTTTCACCGGCCCTCCCCTGACCGGCGACACGGGATCAGGCGTCCTGTTCGCCAAGCGTGCCGATGGTGATGTCGCGGGTCATGGTCTCGCCCTTGCGCAACAGCTGGATTTCGGCGGACTTGCCCGGCGCGGTTCCGGCAACGGCCCGGGTCAGGTCGCGCAGTTCCGCGATCTCGACCCCGCCAAAGGACAGGATGATATCGCCCTTTTTCAATCCGCCCTTGTCCGCCGGGCTGTCTTCGCTGACGGCTTCGATCACGGCACCGCGCGGGCTGTCATAGCCCAGGACGGTTGCGACCTCGTCGGACATCGGCCTGATCTGAACGCCCAGCCAGCCACGGGTGATGACACCGTCATCCTGCAGGTCGGCAACCACGGTCTGAACCAGGTCCGAAGGCACCGCGAACCCGATCCCGACAGAGCCGCCATCGGGCGAGAAGATCGCCGTGTTCACGCCGATGACCTCGCCGTCATTGTTGAACAGCGGCCCCCCCGAATTGCCCCGGTTGATCGCGGCATCGGTCTGGATGAAATCGTCATATGGACCGGCATTGATGTTGCGCGACTTGGCCGAGATGATGCCGGCGGTGACCGTCCCGCCAAGGCCAAAGGGGTTGCCCACGGCGACGACTTCGTCACCGGCGCGCATCTTGCCAGAGGCACCAAAGGCAATCGCCGGCAGGGTCTCGTCGGTTTCAACCTGCAGGAGCGCGATGTCGGTCAACGGGTCACTGCCGATGATCGTGGCCTCGAATGCACGCCCGTCCGCCATTTTCACCGTGACGCTTTCGGCCCCCTCAACCACATGGTGATTGGTCACGACCTGCCCGTCGCCCGAGATCACGAAACCGGATCCCACGCCCTGGCGGGCCTGCCCGCCGGGGATCTGCGGAATCATGTCCCTGAACCGCTCGCGCAGTTCTTCGGGCATGTTTTCCGGCAGACCGCCGCCGGGTTGCGCGACATCACCCCTGGCCGTGACTTCGATAAAGACGACGCTGGGCGAGACCCGCTCGACCAGGTCGCCGTACCCGCCTGGCGGCACGGCCAGCGCCGCACCGGGGGCGAGTGCGACAACACTGACAGAGGCAAGCGCGGCAGACAGCGCAAGCCCGGCAAGGCGCCCGCGCGGGGTTGGATTGTTGTTCATGGATTTGCTCCGTTGATAAACCTGATGGCACAACAGATGGGCCGCCACCCTTACAGGAGGCTTCGGCAATCTATACAAATCTGTCATCCTGCCGCCCGGGCCCGATTACAGATTTGTAATGTGGCTGCAGGGTCGCAGAAACCGGCGGAATGCATAGATTGGGAAAGCCCGTTGACCGGCCACATGCGCGAGGAATGATGAAAATTCTGGTTGTCGAAGATGATGATACCACCGGCGCCTTCATCGCGCGCGGCCTGCGCGAAGAGGGAAAGACCGTCGATCTGGTACAGGATGGGCGCGCGGCACTGATCCAGGCGACCGGCGGGCAGTATGACGTCCTGATCGTGGACCGGATGCTGCCCGAGATCGACGGCATGACGTTGGTCAAGACGCTGCGCGGTGCGGGTGATCAGACACCGGTTCTGTTCCTGACCTCGCTGGGCGGGGTCAGCGACCGGATCAGCGGCCTGAACGCCGGGGCCGACGATTATCTTGTCAAACCGTTTGCCTTTGGCGAATTGTCGGCCCGGGTCAGCGCATTGGCGCGACGGCCCAAGGCGATGGAACAGGAGATCGTGCTGCGGGCCGGGCCGCTGGAGATGGACCTGATCAGCCGCAAGGTGACCCGCGACGGGGTCGAGATCGACCTGTTGCCGCGCGAATTCGCCATTCTGGAACACCTGATGCGGCGCAGGGGCCGCGTCCAGACGCGGACCATGCTGCTCGAGGCGATCTGGGACATCAGTTTTGACCCGATGACCAACGTTGTGGAAACGCATATCAGCCGGTTGCGCGCCAAGGTGGACAAGCCGTTTGACACCGAGCTGATCAAGACCGTGCGCGGCGCCGGTTACCGGATCGACGCATGAGCGCGCGTCTGACCCAGCTGTTGCGCTCGATGCCGCTGCGGCTTGCGCTGGGGTTGGTGGTGCTGTTCTCGGCGGTCAGCCTGGTCGGGCTGGCGGCCAGCTACGTGCTGACCCAGCGATCCTTTGAACAGGCGATGCGCGATGATCTGAAGCAGGACATGGCCGGGTTTCGCGCCGCGCCCGGTGCCCGGGCGCTGGCCAGCCTCGTCGAGGCCGAGGCGCGCGTCACCGACCCGGAACGCATGGTCCTGAGCTATGTTGCACCGAATTTCCGGCAATACGGGAATGCGGTGATCGCGCGCGACGACGAAGGCTATCACATTCTTTCCCTTTCTGAGGACAGCCCCGATCTGCGCGGCGAGTATCTTGCGCTGACCGCGTCCCTGCATGGCGGGCGGCTGACAATCGCCCGCAGCCGGGCCGAGGTCGACGCCCTGCGCGGCGTTTTCCTGAACATCCTCTGGCTGAGCCTTCTGCCGACCATCCTGATCGCGCTGTCCGGCGGTCTCTATCTGGCGCGGCGCAGCGCCCGGCAGGTGGCCGTGGTCGGCGGAACACTTGACCGGCTGACCTCGGGCGATCTGGGCGCGCGGGTCGATCCCGGCGCCAACTGGTCCGACGACCTGTCCGGCATCGGCACCAAGATCGACCAGATGGCCGAGGCACAGGAAAGCTCTGTCGCGGCAATCCGGCAGGTGTCCTCGGATATCGCCCACGACCTGAAGACCCCGATCCAGCGGGTCGCGGTGCATCTGGAGGACCTGTCCCAACAGCCCGATCTGGGCGAGACCGCGCAAGAGCTCGTGGACAAGGCACGCGACGAACTGGACGGGATCGTTTCGGTCTTCCGCTCGCTGTTGCAGATCGCACAGATCGAATCCGGCTCGCCGGGCTCCGAATTCGGGCCGGTGGACCTCGCCGCGCTGGCCGAGACCTGCCGCGAGCTTTACGAACCGGCGGCGACCGATTCCGGGCATGCGCTGGACACGCGCCTCGCGGCGGGTGTTCCGCCGGTCATGGGCAACCGCAACCTGTTGTTGCAGGTGCTGGCGAACCTGATCGAAAACGCCATGCGCCACACCCCGCACGGCACACCGGTTACGATCGGATTGGAACAGCAGGGCAACGCCGTCGTGCTGAGCGTGGCGGATCGCGGGCCGGGCATTCCGCAGGATGAACGCGAGAACGTGCTGCAACGGCTCTATCGGCTGGACCGCAGCCGCAAGACGCCGGGCAGCGGCCTGGGGCTGAGTTTCGTCGCCGTGGTGGCGAAATTGCACCGGGCCGGCCTGACGCTTGGCGACAATGATCCCGGCCTGGTTGTAACGTTGCGGTTCGAATTGCCACACGAACGGTTGCTTAACGCGTGAATTAATTCAAAACGTGGAACTGTGCCCCATAACCAACGGGCAATCTTCACAAAAGCGCGATTAACTGCCCGTTTCGAAGCCGCGGGGAACAAGGATTCGACGCGAAAAAAGAATCATGCCAGATTTGATTGTGTTGATTTGTTGATTGCACGTTCTGGGAGAATGCCGAGATGCGCCGTATTTTTATTGCCACGGGTGTTGCGTTGTTTCTCGGGCAATTGGCGGTATTGTCCGGTCCGGTTCACGCACAACAGGCCGGGGCCGAAACCGAGGATCTCTCCGATCAGGCGGCGTCGTTTCGGCGCATCATCGCGCTCCTGGAAGAAGACATCGCCGCACTGGAAGAAGACATTGCAAACGCCACCGCCGAACGCGAGGCCGAGGCGACGCGGCTGAAACAGACCCGCCAGCAACTGAGCGAGGCGCAGGCGCGGCTGGACGATCTGAACACCGCGGTCAAGACCGAACAGAGCGCGCTGGAGGCGGCCCGCAACAAGGGCAAGGAGGAGCTCGCCGCCGCAACCGCGGACCGGGACGCAACCCTCAAGGCCAGAGATGCCGCGCAGGCCACGGTCAGCGACCTGCAGGCCCAGCGCGATGAGCTGACAGCTGCGATCACGGCGGCACGGGCCGAACTGGAACAGGTTCGCGCCGAGGCCGAGACGGCAAGGCAGGCCCGGGCCGCGCAGGCGACCGAACAGGACAATGCCGAACTGGCCGAAGCACAGGCCGCGTTGGCCACCGCCGGGGAACAGCGCGCCGCGGTTCAGGCGGAACTGGCAACGATGCAGGCCGAACTGACGGCGGCAAGGGAGACATTGGGCACGACCCGCGATCAGATCACGGCGCTCGAGGCCGCGCGGACCGAAGCGGAGGATACCCTGCAGACAATGCAGGTGGCCGTGGTCGAGGCACAGGCGGAACTGGCCGGGATCACGACCGAGATCGAGTCGGCCAACACCATGCGCGAGGTCAGCCAACAGGAGCAGAACGCGCTGATGGGCGAGCTTGAGACCCGCACCGCCGTGATGGCCGAACTGCAAAAGCAAGCCGATGAGAAACAGGCGGAGCTCACCGGCCTGCAGGCGCAACAGGCGGAATTGACCGGCAGCCTCCAGGCGTTGCAGGACGAGGTCCAGACGCGCCAGGACCGCGTTGCCGGCCTGACCGAACAGGAACAGGAACTGGAACAGAAACTGGCGCTGCGCACCGCGGACATCACCGAAATCGAGGCCGAAATCGCCGATATGCGCGCCGAACAGGAGGTGACTGTCGCCGAACTGGCCGGACAGATGGAAACCGTGCAGGCCCGCCTGAAGGACGCCCGCGCCGCCGAGGCCGAATCCGAAAGCCGCAAGACCGACCTGGACCGGCAAATCGAGGCCAAGACCGCGGAAATGGCCGATATCCAGTCGCGGCTTGCCAGCCTGAGCGACGAGCGCGCCGCCGCGCAGGCAAGTGCCGAAACCGAGATCGCCGCGCTGAAATCCGAGCTGGACAGCCTGGCGCAGCGCGAACAGGAACAACGGGCCCGGGTCGAAGAGGCCCGCCAGCAGGCCGCGACCTTGCTGACCCAGATCGAAAACGACCGCAAGGTCGCGGCCCAGTTGCTGGATCAGCGCGAAAAGATGCAAACCGAGATCGCCACGCTGAACAAGACCCGCGATCAACACCGGGCAGCGATCGAGGCCCTGGAAGCCAAGATCCAGGAGACCCGGCCCGCCGCACAGCCGGCAGCGGCGACGCCGGCAGAACCGGCGCCCCCACGGCCACGCAAGAGCAGCGCGCCGCGCGACCCCGCCGCCGTAACCGCCGCGATCAGCATCGCGCCGGGTCTGCCCCGGGCCCGCACGCCCGAAGTCCAGACATTGTATGACCAACTGGTTCAGGGCAGTTGCGCAATCGACGCGCTGCAGGACGCGTTCGGAACCATCAACCGGCAGACGCTTGTGTCACTGGTCAGATCGCTGGGAGGGTGCTGACCGCGCCACCATTTGAAACGGAGAAGTTGAAATGAGTATTGTTCATCACAGACTGGCCCGATTTGCGGCCGCAATCGTTTGTCTCGTGGGGCTGGCCTTGCCGGTTCAGGCCCAGGAATTCGAAAAGAACATCCTGACCGGCGGCCCGAGCGGCACATATATCCAGTTCGGTCGCAACATCGCCGAGGTCGCGGCCAAGTGCAACGTGACGCTCAACGTGCGCGAAAGCGCCGGATCGCTCGAGAATTTCCTTGGTGTCCGCAAGCGCCGCAACACCCAGTTCGGCATCGTGCAATCCGACGTTCTGGAATATCTCAAGACATTCGCCGCCGATGATCCGGGCGTGGCCCGTGCCATTCTGGGCGTGCGGATCGCGTTTCCGCTCTACAACGAAGAGGTGCATATTCTCGGCACGAAGGACATCAATTCGCTGGCTGACCTGAACGGCAAGCGGATCGCCATCGGCGTCGAGGACAGCGGCACGTTCCTGACCGCATCGCTGGTTCTGGACCTGGCACAGGTGGTACCGGCGGAACGTTTGACCATCAACGCCGAGGCCGCTTTGCAATCCTTGAAAGCCGGACAGATCGACGCGTTTTTCTATGTCGCCGGGGCGCCCACGAAAATCTTTCAGGCGCCCGACATCGACGCCAGCCGGTTTCACCTGGTCCCGATCAGCGATCCGACGCTGCAGGCGGTCTATTCCCCGGCCCAGATTGCCGCCGGCACCTACCCGTTCCAGCCGGACGCCGTGAACGTTGTGGCGGTCAAGGCGGTTCTGATGACCTATGAATACTCGCCCCGGCGCAATGCCTACCACAGGGAAAGCTGCAAATCGGTGTCCGATATCGCCAATGTCATCGTGACACGTTTCGGCGAGTTGCGCGAAAACGGCCACCCGAAATGGCAGCAGGTCGATCTGGGGGATCTTCCGCCGGGGTGGAATATCGGCAATTGCGTGAATGCGGGTCTGGAGCCGGGCTATGAACTGGTCTGCGAAGGCGACGCGCCGGCGGCCAGCACGGCGGCACCCACCGCCGAGGACGAAGCCAACTCCGCCTACCGGCGGCGCATCTGCGCGTCTATCGGCTGCTGAACACCGTCACGGGCCGGGCGGAACCACGGTGATTTCACCCGGCAATGGCGGCGCAAGACCAGCCTCGGGCGCGGGCAGCATCACGGCGCGCGCGCCCTGCCCGACAATCGCGGCGATTTCTTCGGCGGCGGCCCGGTCATTGGCATAGGCATAGCCGACGATGCCACGTTCGCCGATGCCCCCGCTTGCCGGTCGCGTGGTGACGGTCAGGCCGGCCACCGTGAGGCTGTAGGCCAGCGGCGACACGCCCTGTTCCGCCGGGGTGCCGGGTGTCACGATGCTGACCCTTGGCGCGACCTCGCCCTGCCCCAGCGTGTCCGAACCCAGACCCCCGCCCATCGGATACCAGTCCGATACCGCATATGTGGCGGTGACCGGGTCGGCGGCCAGAACCCGCCAGACCTGCATATCCTTTGCGCTCGCGACCCCCAGCGCGGTCACGGACACGGGCCCCAGCAAGGTCGGCGGTACATCGGTGGCCTGCGAAACCTCGACGATGTAGAAAGCCGCATCGGCACCGTCACCGGCCGCCCAGATGAATTCGGCCGCCCCGCCGGGCAGCGGCCCGCCCAGCAACGGCATCGGCGCGGCAAGCTGGCCCGAATGGTCCGGTGTTCCGATGTCGGCCAGGCGCCGCCGCGCGCTGCGTAC
Source organism: uncultured Rhodobacterales bacterium (assembly GCA_964351155.1). Taxonomy (GTDB): domain Bacteria; phylum Pseudomonadota; class Alphaproteobacteria; order Rhodobacterales; family Rhodobacteraceae; genus CAYGNE01. Next base: position 10,157 of record CAYGNE010000068.1, read on the forward strand.
GTTGTCCTGCGCGCGGGTATACCATGCCCGCGCAACCGCCAGGTCGCGCGGCACCCCGGCCCCGGTTTCATAAAGCTGGCCAAGGTAATAGGCGGCGCGGTCCCGCCCCCGCAACGCCGCGCGCGAATAGGAAATCGTGGCGGCAATCGGGTTGGAGGAATCCGAGGTGAGCGCCTGTTCCATCAGAACCGCGGCATCGGGATCATCCAGCGCCACAACCCGCTCGGGCGCGGTTGCCCCGGTATCCTCGACAAGCACGGTTTCGGGTTCCGCCGGCGCGGCGGGCTGGACAGGGGCCGCCGGGCTTTGCGGCAGCGCCATCGCCCGCGCGGCCGCCGGCGGCGACGCGTCCGGGGTGCGATCGGGCAGCGTCAGATAGACCGAAACAGCCGTCAGGCCGATCAGGGCACCGTTCAATCCTTCGTCCAACAACCGGGCAGGCAGGCTGCGCAGGACCGTGCGGGATGGTGCCACCGGGGCGGCGGCGGGTGCGGAGATGTCCGCGAAGGCCGGTTGCTCTGCCGGTGTCTCGGGCGTGTCGCTCGGCTGTGTCGCAATGGGGCTTTCGGTGATCGCCTCCGGCCCGGCCGCGTGATCCTTCCGGTCGGAGGCTGGCTGGCTTTGCGCCGTCTTGGCCCGGACCGTATCAAATGTGGGCGGCGGCGTCGCATGCGCGGATTCAGCCTCTGCCCCGGGCGGTTCCGGCAGCCGTGCGGCCGGGGCTTCGGGTTTCGGCAGCGATACCGCGGCCGCATCCTCTTCGATTTCGGCATCGGGTTTGCGCACCAGCCGGATGCTCTGATGCCCGTTGCCCCGGCGTCCGCTCAGCGGGATCGGTGTTGCAGACGTGCGCGAAGGTTTCGGTGGCGCCGCCGGCTTGTCCGACTTGGGCAGCTCGGGAGGCAGATGTGCGATCAGACCGGTTTCCGCGGCCTCTTGCAGGAACTGGTCCATGAACGCGCCGTCAATCAACGGAACCTCGTCACCAAAGGCTGTCACCAGCGCCAGTTCGCTGACCACGTTGATCAGGCGCGGCACGCCGCCCGAGGTTTCAAAGATCCTCGTGATCGCGTCGTCGGTGAAAATCTCGCGCGTGCCGCCGGCGACCGAAATCCGGTGACGGATGTAATTCCCGGTATCCTCGCGCGACAGCGGGCCGAGATGGAATGCCGCGCCGACACGCTGGGCGATCTGGCGGTTTTCGGGCTGGCGCAGCCGGTCCCGCAACTGGGGCTGGCCGACCAGGAACAGCATCAGGAGCGAATCCTTGCGCGAGTTGATGTTGGTCAGCATCCGCAACTGTTCGAGGTCCTCGTCGGACACGTTCTGTGCCTCGTCCACGATCAGCACACAGCGCCGCCCGGCCGCGTATTCCTCGATGACGAAATCCTCGAACGCGCGGAACAACTGGACCTCGGTTCCGCTCGCCTTGATGTCGAATGCGTTCAGAACCCACTGGAACAGCCCCCCCATGCCGCTCCAGTAGTTCGAGATCAGGCCGATGCTCATTTCGGCCGGCGCGTCTTCGAGAAACTGCTGCAGAAGGGTGGTCTTGCCGGTTCCCACATCGCCGGTCACCACCGTGATCGGGACCAGTTGTTCGATGCCAAAGGCCAGAATGCTGGCGGCGCGCCGGTGTTGCCGGTTCCAGTAAATGAATGCCGGATCGGGCGTTATCTTGAACGGTAATGTCTTCAGTCCAAAGAAGTCTTCATACATGGTGCAAAATACCAACCTGTATACACTGCACGAAAAGGGCCGCGCAAAAAAATCAAATCCTCGTGCGAGGGTCGCGTGTTCGGACAATCCGGCGCGGACAGCAATAAAAACGTCCGGCGCGGCAACGGCACGATCTGCAATTGGCGGGTATTGTGACATGCCCGCCGGAAAATTCAAGTTACGGCAACGTCACTTATACAATCAGCAGTTGCGAACCCGCGCGTTCGGCGAAAACAACCGCAAACAAGGTAATTGGACCGGGGATTCAGGTATTGAACAGGAAATGCAACACGTCGCCGTCCCGGACGACATAGGATTTGCCCTCGGCCCGCATCTTGCCGGCCTCTTTGGCGCCCTGTTCCCCGCCCAGTGCGACAAAATCGTCATAGGCGATGGTTTCGGCGCGGATGAAACCCTTTTCGAAGTCACCGTGGATAACGCCCGCCGCCCGTGGCGCGGCGGTGCCGTTCCGGATGGTCCAGGCGCGGGCTTCTTTCGGGCCGACCGTGAAATAGGTCTGCAGGTGCAGCAGGTCATATCCGGCCCGGATCAGCCGATCGAGCCCGGCCTCGTGCAACCCCATTTCCTCGAGGAACATCTGCGCCTCTTCGGGGTCGAGCTGGCTGATTTCCTCTTCGATCCGGGCGCTGATGACCACGTGGGCATTGCCTTGCGCCGCGGCCATGTCGGCCACCCGGGCCGCGTGTTCATTGCCGCTGGCCGCGTCGGATTCGCCGACGTTACAAACATAGAGCACCGGCTTGGTGGTCAAGAGCTGCAGCATCTTCCACGCCCTGGCGTCTTCGTCATCCACCGCGACAACGCGGGCCGGCTTGCCATCTTCGAGAACCGCAAGTGCCTGTTTCAAAAGGCGTTCCTGCTGCACTGCCTCCTTGTCGCCACCGCGCACCTTGCGCACCAGCCCCTGCAGGCGTTTCTCGATGCTTTCGATATCGGCCAGCATCAGTTCGGTTTCGATGGTTTCCGCGTCGGCCACCGGATCGACCCGGCCCTCGACATGGGTGACATCGCCATCCTCGAAACACCGCAGCACGTGGGCGATGGCGTCGACTTCGCGGATATTGGCCAGGAACTGGTTGCCCAGACCTTCTCCCTTGGACGCACCTTTGACCAGGCCGGCGATATCGACAAACGTCATCCGGGTCGGGATGATCTGCCTGGACCCGGCAATGGCGGCAAGCGTGTCGAGCCGCGCATCGGGAACCGCGACCTCGCCGACATTGGGTTCGATCGTGCAAAACGGAAAATTCGCCGCCTGCGCGGCAGCGGTCCGGGTCAACGCGTTGAACAAGGTGGATTTGCCCACATTCGGCAATCCCACGATTCCCATTTTAAAGCCCATGTCGCTCTCCGGTCTGCATTCGGGCCGCTTCTAGTGGCCGGGCGCGCGGGGCGCAAGCGTCCGATTTTCGGCTGGCTTCCCTGTCGACGCAGGAGCCTGAAGCAAGGGGAGGTTCCGGCGCGGCGGAACAGGTTGCCTCGGGCGCGTCATCCCGCGAAATCACCGGACCATCACGCAAGCGGACTTGCCCGCCAAGGCGGAAACCCTGTCCTGCATCCCGGGAAGGAAGGCCGCGGAACACGTATGCCAGGTGTCTTTCTGAGAATTCGACCGGCGCATCACGCGGAACCGGCCCGGGGCGATGAACGCCATCGGCGGCAGCCGGATTACAACATGCCCTGTGCCAGCCATTCGTCCAGCTGGCGGCGACTGACTTCGAAATGCATGCTGTCCTCGCGCCGGAACCCGGCCCCCCAGACCCAGCCTTCGGCATGGAAGAAATCGGCCAGGATGGTCAGGCCGAGCTGGGTTTTGCCATCGGTGAAATTGTCCAGGTGCCCGTCGATGTTCAGGTCCAGCGCCAGGCCGTAACTATGCGTGGACAAGCGGTTCTGGGTGCCCCTGATGCGGCGCACGCACAGGGAGCCGGACGTATTGATCCGGGCATAGAGATCCGGATCGGCGCGGCGCACGTTCTCGAAAACCCGCTGCAGCGACTCGGCCGCCGGCCGCAGCATCCGCACCCGGATCGGCCCGACCTCTTCCAGCACCAGCCTGTCGGCCAGCGCCTTGTTGGTCATCGGTTCACAGGTGTCGCTGAGCGTTTCGCGCGGACGGCCGAGCTTTTCCTCGAGATAGCTCGGGCCGGCCACCTGCAGCCCCCGGTTCACGTTGAGCCGGTCGGCGATCAGCACGACCTGCGCATAGGCGTCAATGATGTCATTGGGCCCGGTGCCGCGCAGGATCGCGTCTTCGTCGTCCGGGTTCGGGGTCAGCATCGCCTGCCCGCCGATCCCCGATGACAGGCGCGCCACCTCGCCTTCCAGCGATTTCACCCGCTCCTGCAGGTCTTCCATCTGCTGGCGCAGCATTTCGATCTCGATGCGCGCGCCGGAGTCGACGGCGGAACCCTGGAAATCCTCTTCGGACAGCATGTAGGACAGCCCGATCCAGATGACCGGCGCAAGAACCACCGCCACCGCGATGATGATTGCAGGAAGATAGCGCATTCGCCCCCCGATTGGTTGCCCGGCAATTCAGCCCGCTTGGGCTGGGTGAGTAAAGGGCTTTTTCGGCAAAGCCGTCAGAAAAAAAGCAAAAAAGCCACCCGTCCCGACACCGCAAAATCGTTGTGAGAGCCCGGCGCGTGGTATAAGCTTGGCCGGTAAATTCATTCCTTCATTCAACAAAGGACTCAGAATGGCTCGTTTCTCGAATATTATCGCCCTTGGCCTGATCGCCGGACTTGGCATCGCGGCCCCGGGGGCGACGCTGGCGCAGAATGCCACGGAAATGACCGCCGAAGAGATCGCTGATGCCTTCAAGAAACAGAAGACCCGCGGTCTGGTGATCGTTCCCACCGGGCAGCAGAACAGCAGCGAAGACACCGCCACGGTCACGCCAGCGGCCGCCAAGGAATACACCGCCGTGGAGCGCGAGGATCAGGTCAATATCCAGATCTCGTTCGATTTCGACAGCGCCGCGTTGCGCGAGGATCAGAAGCCCAAGCTGACGACCCTGTGCGAGGTGATGAAATCGGTGGACGTCTCGGTGTTCCAGATCGTCGGCCATACCGACAGTTCCGGATCGGCGGATTACAACGAACGCCTGTCATTGCTGCGTGCCCAGGAGGTGAAACGTCACCTGGTCAGCGATTGCGGACTGGAAGAGAACCGGCTCGAAGCGATCGGCCTGGGCGAAAGCGCGCCCTTTGACACCGCCGATCCGCGGGCCGACATCAACCGCCGCGTCGAATTCCAGGCCCTGGGATAGGATCGCTGTCCATTCTCGCAAGACATGACCGCCCGGGGCGCCTGACATGATGGACTCGCGCCCCGGCGATACGTTTCAACCCGGAGATGTTCTGAACAACACCTACCGGATCGAGGCGCTGCTGGGACGTGGCGGCACGTCCGACGTGTACCGGGCGCGCAGCGAGATATCCGGACGGCTGGCAGCGCTGAAGGTGCTGAAGGCCGAGTTTTCCGGCAATGACGATTATCTGGTGCTGCTGACCCGCGAAGAGGAGATCCGCGAGATCCGGCATGAC
>CAYGNE010000069.1:0-10634 GCA_964351155.1 uncultured Rhodobacterales bacterium
GGCAAGTGGCGGAGAGACAGGGATTCGAACCCTGGAGACGGTTTCCCGCCTACACACTTTCCAGGCGTGCGCCTTCGACCACTCGGCCACCTCTCCGTTGGAGGCGATATGTGCCGGAACATGCTGGGCAATGCAAGACGCAAAAGCGCGTTCTAGCTGTCCAGATGCAGATACACACGGCGGTTCTGCCGACCCTTCTTTTCGATCTTGCCGACCCGAAGGCGGCCGATCTCTGAAGTGCGGGCGACATGGGTTCCACCGCAAGGTTGCAGATCGACCCGATCCTTGCCCCCGCCGATCCTGATCAGCCGGATGCGCCCTGCCCCACGCGGCGGAGCTACCGACATGGTTTTGACCAGCGTAGGATTTGCGTCCAGCTCTGCGTCGGTGATCCATTCCTCGCTAACCGGCAGATCGCGCTCTACCAGTTCGTTCAGCGCGGCCTCGATCGCTTCCTTGTCGTCGGGTGCCTCGGGCATGTTGAAATCCAGCCTGCCTTTTTCTTCGGAGATCGAACCGCCGGTGACTGGCAGGGGAATGACAACCGACAACAGGTGCAAGGCGGTGTGCACGCGCATGTGGCCAAAGCGGCGTTTCCAATCCAGATGCTGGGTCACCCCGGCCCCAATCGGCGGCAGCGGGCTGCCCTCGCCGGGTATCAGGACGGTGTCCTGACCGGACTTGACCGCGACAGCGACGACCATCTCGCCACCAGCCCATGTCAGCCGGCCGCTATCACCCGGCTGACCGCCACCGGTCGGAAAAAACAGGCATTGGTCCAGAATGACGCCGCTCTGTACGCCATGCGCAAGAACGGCTGCCGGTGCCGATCGCGTATAAGGCTCGCGCAAGAACAGCGGGTTTTTCACGACTCATCACCGGAGGGGCGCAGGACCTCGGGGTTGCGCAGCCAGATATCACGCTGGGCAAAGGGAATCTCGATTCCCTCTTCGGCGAACCGTTTCGCGATCTCGTGGTTCATATCGGATTTCACCGACAGGACCCAGTTCACGTCGCGCAGGATCGCCCGGATTTCGAAATCCAGAGAATCCGCACCAAACCCCTGGAACACGATCGTCGGGGCCGGGTTGGCCAGCACCATGGGATGGGCATTCGCGATCTCGCCCAGGATTTTTTCGACCTTTCGCGTATCCGTCCCGTAGGCGACACCAACAGGCGCAATCACCCGGCCGATCGTGTTGCCATGCGTGAAATTGGTGACCGTGCCGCTGATCAGGTCCGAGTTGGGAACAATCACGTCTGTCCGGTCAAAGGTCTCGATCCGCGTGGATCGCACCGAGATGTCGCGAACATATCCCATCAACCCGCCGACTTCGATCCAGTCGCCCTTGGAAATCGGTCGTTCGATCAGCAGGATGATACCGCTGACAAAGTTGGAAACGATGGTCTGGAGTCCGAAGCCGATCCCGACCGACAGTGCACCGGCCACAATGGCCAGCGAGGACAGGTCGATCCCGGCACCGGTTATCGCGACCACCGCAGCCAAGAATATCCCGACATACCCCAACCCTGATACGATGGCGTTCTGGCCACCCGGATCGATGCGTGTACGGGGCAGCAGATTGGTCCGCAACGCACTCTGCACCAGCCGTGTGATGACGTAGCCGACGGAAAAGATCAGCGCAAAAGTCAGGAAGTTGGCCGGCGATATCTGCACGCCGCCGACGTCGAACCCGGTCAGGAACCGATCCCACAGCTCGGTCAGGTTTGCGATCCGCGCACCCCAGATCAGTGCCAGGACCGGCAGCGCGAGCACGGCCAGCAGCATTCCGATCAGCGCCGCAAACAGCGTTTCCCGTGCTGCGTCGCCCTCGCCGGTCAGCAGGCCATAGATGCTCACGATAAACCGCTGCAGAGTAATGCCTGCAGATACCAGAGCCAGTGTCATGATTATCGGATAGATGATCGCCTGCGCCGCAGTGAGATATCCCAGTGCTGCCAGGACGGGTGCGAATACTCCAAGCAGAACCACGGCGTTGCGGAACCCGACGATAACACTGCCGACACCCTTGCGTTGCGGCGCATCATCCGGCGCCTCGGGCTCGGATGACAGCCGGCGCATCCCGATCTTCTGAAGGCGCAGAAGGATGAGCGCCGATAACAGGATTGGCGGAAACGCGGCCACCGCAAGCGAACTGTCCGAAATATTCTCGATCTGCCGGTACAATCCCAGCAGACCATTCAGGATCAGCATCAGCGCCAGCAGCAGAACCAGAAGGCGGGCTTCCGCGCGATGATGCGGTTTCTTGAACTCGATCCGTTCCTCGCTACCGGGCGCATATATTCGATCACCGAGCCAGCGGAACACCAGATAGATCATGCCCCAGCCCGGCACGGCTTCGATCACCATCGTACCGCGCAATCCAAGAAGTCCGGATGCCTTCAGCGCCGCGCAAACGGCGAACAACCCTGCCAGGGGCAAAGCCATCCGGGTCAGCGAAACCACGAAACTCCAGACTCCGGTTCCCCGCCCGCCAAAACGGCGCAGGTAGTCGCCGAGCCGCTCGGACCAGTGCCCGCCGCGAACCATGAGAACCAGACCGACAACAAGGGCGAGAAGCAGAACCGGCCAGTCTTTCTTGAGCGCTTCGGCCGTGTTCCGGTTGAGCCAGGCCGCATGTGTTTCACGGATCACACCGGAGACCGCCGAGGTGATATCGGAGACAGCCTCGGGCCAGTGCACCGGATTGAGCGGCGATGGCCCCCGGGACAGCAACCGCGACCTCTGGCGTTCGCGGATTACCCGGTCGATTTCGCTGATCAGGCCATTGGCACGAAAGTAGGCTTCTTCGGCCACAACTTGCGGAACACGCAATTGGTTGAGCTGCTCGTTCAGGGACTGGCGCAGCAAGGCTATGTCTTCCGGCTCGGTGGCATCGCCTTCGGGTTTTGGGCCAAGTGTCTCCAGTTGCGATTCCAGCGACTTGATGCGCGTCGTATCCTGGTCCTTGGCTTTTCCATAGGCTTCGCGATAATCGGCAACCTCCCGGCGCAATTGTTCGAGCACTGCATTGGACGCATGGCGTTCTTTCAGCGTGGTCTCCACGCGATCAGCAAGAGACAGCCATTCCGAATAATGCTCTCGCTCTGTGGGTGCTATCGCAGATGTTTCAGAAGGTGGCGTTTGCGCAGGCGCGATGGTCGCGCCAGCCAGCAGGAGCAGCACACAGAAGAATTGGAGAAGGTTGCGAAACCGGGTCATGTGTCCTGAAACACGCCGGGAATACTGGCAGGTGCTCTTGTCATCCAGTCAGGTACGGGAAGCGCCTTTTCCCTCAGAAAATCCGGGTTGAACAGCTTGGACTGATAGCGGCTGCCGTAGTCGCAAAGAACCGTGACGATGGTGTGGCCCGGACCCAACTCGCGCGCCAATCGCACCGCACCGGCGATATTGATCGCGGTCGATCCGCCCATGACCAGACCCTCTTCGCGCAACAGGTCGAACACATAGGGCAGCGCCTCGTTATCCGTGATCTGATAAACGTGATCGGGCCTGAAGCCCTTCAGGTTCTCGGTAATCCGCACCTGGCCGATGCCCTCGGCGATGCTGCCGCCCTCTGCCACCAGTTCTCCGGTCGTGTAATAGCTGTACAACGCCGCCCCCATCGGATCGGCCAGTGCGATCCTGACACCCTTGCCCTGCAGCGCCTCCGCAACACCGGCAAGCGTCCCGCCGGATCCGACGGCACTGACAAATCCATCGACCTTGCCGTCGGTCTGGCGCCAGATTTCCGGTCCCGTGGTTTCGACATGCGCCTGCCGGTTGGCGACGTTGTCGAACTGGTTGGCCCAGATTGCGCCATTGGGCTCGGTCTTGGCCAACTCGTTGGCCAGGCGCTCGGAGTACCGGACAAAGTTGTTGGGGTTGCGATAGGGCGCGGCGGGCACCTGCACCAGTTCGGCCCCGGCGAGCCGCAGCATGTCCTTTTTCTCTTCGCTCTGGGTTTCGGGAATGACGATCACGGTCTTGAACCCCATCGAGGCCCCCACCAGCGCCAGACCGATTCCGGTATTGCCGGCCGTGCCCTCGACGATGGTGCCGCCCGGCATCAGCTTGCCGCGCGCAATGGCGTCACGGATGATGAACAGGGCGGCCCGGTCCTTGACCGACTGGCCCGGGTTCATGAACTCGGCCTTGCCGAGGATCTCGCAACCGGTTTCCTCGCTGACGCGGCGCAGCCGGATCAGTGGTGTGTTTCCAACGGCTTCGGCAAGATCACGTGCGATATGCATGGTGCCCCCAGTATTGCGTTCCTCCTGATGTAGCCCTGCGGCCTGTCGACCTCAAGCGCTGTCGCGTCCTTCTCAACCCGCTTTCGAGCGAAGGCGATCCCGGTGCCGTGCCAGCCACAGGGCGGCGGTCACAAGAGGCATGTCGCAATATCGCCCCACATCCACACCCGCCATCAAGTCATTGAATCCCAGAATTCGGCTCCGGATATCTTCGCCTTCATCGGTGCCGCCAATGCCCGCCGCATCGCCGGACAGGTCCGCCAGCCCAATGAAAAGATGCAGGTACTCGGTAGAGGACCCGGTGCTGGAATACATCTTGCCCGCCGGTTCAAGATGGCGGATCGCCAATCCCGCCTCTTCTTCGGCTTCCCGCAGGGCGGCGGATTCCGCACTTTCGCCCGGTTCCAGCAGGCCCGCGATCGGCTCCCAGACCCACGGTGCCGGGTCGCCGACCAGAAAAACCGGCGCCCGAAACTGTTCCACCAGCATGACGCAATCGCGCACCGGATCGTAAGGCAGGACAACCGCCGCCTGCCCCACCAGCACCGCGGCACGGTTCATGACCGGACCCATCGACCCGTCATACTGACGGACCTGCAGGTCCAGTTCCTGCATGGCAAAGAAATTTGCATAGGCATGGCGATGGGTTTTGACGCAAACGTCGCGGCTCAGGTCCCGCTCGGGATCAGGGTCGCCCAATTGCGCGGCGACCCGCGCAGAGGCCCGGCGATAGAAACCGGGCAGAATGGCATTGACCTCGGTTGCGGATTTGCGTCCGTACCAGGCCATGATCTCGGCAGCCGCCGCATTGTTGATGCCCCCCCAACCGGATGCCCACTTGTCCATCGACCAGATGCCGGCGGCGAACTGTCCTCCCTGCGCCCGCCGGAAAACCGTGGCCCGAACCTTTTCGCCGCATTCCCGCCGCGCGGTAACTTTGGCCGGAATACACCCCAGCGCACCCGCAAAAAATGCCACGCGCGCCATGTCTTCATCGCTTGCCCCGCGAAACAACAGCCCCCGTGCCAGAGCTCCCGGCTCTGTCAGAACCGTCGGGAAGGGCTGTTCACCATCCCAACAAACCGCGTGGCCATCCAGATCGCCCGGCAACAGGTCCACCGCATCGGTCGAGCGACCCAGAACGGTCTTCAGGACCGGCAGATAGCGCAGCAGGCCACAGAGAAAGATATCTGCCACCGGCATCGCCCCCTGTTCGGGCTCAGCGCCAGCGCCGCCAGGCAAATTCCGTCGCAAGCCCCGCCAGGACGCCCCCGATCAGCGCTGTGAGGATGATGTTGGGCGCAATCAGCACCTTGGCATAGTCGAGCCCGATCTCGAAAATCGCAAGCAGCGCTTCAAACGGCCCGTCAAACCGGTTGCGCATCGCCTGCCGGACCATTTCATAGGTCCCCTGTACGAACAGCCCCCAGAAGATCAGCGACGCCATGCCTGTCAGTCCGTTATTTACACCTGGAGTGAACCCCCGCCCGGCCCGCTTTCCCATGATGATCCAACCGCACAAAACGCCGAGGGCGACATTCACATGGGTGAAATAACCAAACCCGGTCCCCTCGGGCATTCGCGGCATGATCTGCCCGGATATGATGAACGCCAGCAGTGCGAGGCACACTGCGGCAACGAGTCGGGCGGCGTTGGGCATGTAGTTTCAGGTCCTAAGCAGGTCGAGTCACCGTAATCTGTGTCACGTCTACGTTGGAGCTGTCAAAGGCTGCTGCGCAGGATGTCAGATAGAAATTCCACATCCGCCGGAACCGGTCGTCAAATCCCAGGCCGGCTATCTGGTCCCATTTGTCATTGAAGGTCTCATGCCAGCGCCGCAATGTAAGGTCATAGCTGGACCCGAACTCGACCGATCTGGCCACCGACAAACCGGCCTTTTCGATTTGCTCCCTCAGGATCGAAGGCGCGGGCAGCATGCCGCCCGGGAAGATGTATTTCTGAATGAAATCGACCCCGCGTTTGTAGACCTCCCAGCGCCTGTCGGCGACCGTGATGATCTGCAGGGTGGCGTTCCTGCCGGGCTTCAGACGGTTACGGACCGTATCGAAATAGACCGGCCAGTACTTTTCGCCGACCGCCTCGAACATTTCGATGCTGGCAATTCCGTCATAGCTGCCGGTTTCGTCGCGATAATCCTGCAGCTTGAAATCAACCATGTCACTAAGACCTGCCTTTTCAACACGTTGCACTGCATAGTTGAACTGCTCTCGGCTGATGGTCAGCCCGGTTACACGCAACCCGCGCTCCTTGGCCGCGTACTCGGCGAACCCGCCCCAGCCACATCCGATTTCCAGTATGTGGTCGCCCGGTTTTGCCCCCATCTGATCGACCATGCTCTTGTACTTGGCGATCTGGGCGGCCTCGAGGCTTTCCTGCCCGGTTTCGAACAGGGCGCTGGAATATGTCATCGTGTCGTCGAGCCACAAGCCGTAGAACTCGTTCCCCAGATCATAGTGATACGAGATGTTCTTCTTGGCCTGCGCCTTGTGATTTCTTTGCAGCCAGAACCGAAGCCGTTCATATGCCCGCACAAGTGCCATGCCCGGGAACCCGTCATAGATCGTATCGTTGCCCAAATGCACCAGGTCCATAAAAGCCTGCAGGTCCGGGGTGCTCCACCAATGATCCAGGTAGGCGTCACAAAACCCAAGGTCGCCTTCGCGGATCAGGCGGGAAAACAGTTCGGAATTGTGCACGACAAGTTCGGCCACGGGGCCGGGCTTCTTGCCCTCGGCCCGAAAAACACGTCCATCGGCCAGCCGGATATCCAACCGACCGAATTCCAAATGGCCCAGCATATCCATCACCTGGACAAAGTATCTGGGCAGGTTTTCCTGTCCTTCTGTCGACGTCAGGATCATCCGCGCTCCCCCCGTGCGGTTACGATAAAAAGTTAAGACCTCTGCGCCACTCAGGCAAGACATCTGTTGCAAACCCCTCAAAATGCGCGGTTTTCATACGCATCAAGCGCCACGGCCCGTCCTTTTTCCGCCGTCACGATAGGGTCGGAATAGGGTTGATCGGCCGACAATCGCCACGCTCGCGGGGCCGCCTCGAAGAAACTTGTAGCCGTGTGGGGCGGGTCGCTCTGCCCCTCTGCGATCCAGCGATTCACATATGTTTTTTCGGCATCGAACTTTTCTTGCTGCGCGACCGGGTTGAAAACTCGGAAATAGGGTGTCGCGTCCGGGCCGGATCCGGCGGACCACTGCCATCCCATCGCATTGCTGGCCACGTCCCAGTCGATCAGGCATTCCGAGAACCAGCTCATTCCGATTTTCCAGTGGCACATCAAGTGTTTGGTCAGGTAACTTGCAGCAATCATCCGGGCCCGGTTATGCATCCGACCGGTCACGTACATTTCGCGCATCGCCGCATCCACCATCCGGATACCGGTCCGCCCCTGTTTCCAGGCGACAACATGGGGATGGGTCGGATCGGTGTTCCACGGAAACGCATCCCATTCCGGTCGCCAGTTGCCGGTCAGAATCCGCGGCGTGTGATGCATCAGATGATATGCGAACTCCCGCCAGACCAGTTCTTTCATGAAGCTCTCTGCCCCGAATTCGCCGACTTCACGTGCGCGCAACGCAGAATGCCAGCACCGGTGTGGGCTGATTTCGCCCAGGCTCAGGTTTTCCGACAATCGCGAGGTGCCATCCACGGCGACCAGATCGCGCCGTTCACTATACCTCGCGATGCCGTCTGCCATGAAAGCGTCCAACCGTTCCAGCGCCGCTGCCTCGCCAAGCTGCACATACGGTTCTACAATTTCGCCCCCGCGGTTCATCGCTGCGCCCAGCGCCCATTCGGTCAGCGACTCGCCAACAGGCCACTGGGCGGGTGATGCGATACGTCCCGGTTCGGGCAACGGCTCTTCGACCTCACGTGTCTTGACCATCTTCCACATCGGGCTGAATACCCTGTAGAACCCGCCGGTCCGGGTTTTCACAGTCCACGGCTCAAACATCAGATGCCCGCCAAAAGACCGCGCCTCGATCCCATCCTTCTGCAGGGCTGATTTGACGGCGCTGTCTCGCGACACCGCCTCTGGATCGTATAGACGGGACCAGTACACGGTCTGGGCACCGGTTTCCCCGATCAGACGGCGCAGCTCTGTCAGTGCATCGCCCCGGCGCAGGATCAACCGGCTGCCGCGAGTCTTGAGAGATGTCCCGAAACACTCCAGACCCTGCCCCAAACGCCATTTCGGCGCCGCACCCAGTCCCTCCGCCAGATTGTCCAGCACAAACACCGGAATGACCGGACGGCCCGTTTGGCACGCGGCGGTCAACGCGGGGTGATCGGACAGGCGCAGGTCGCGCCGGAACCAGACGAGAATGGGTGAGTTGCCGTTCATGTTGATCCAGATGCTTTCACGTTCTACGCAGTTCCTGCAAAAACGGATTACAAATCTCCGTCCAAAACAGGGGCTTTTCCAAAAAAATATCTCCAGCGGAAAACGCGGCATCCCGCTTCGCGCGCCCTGATGGGAGCTTGTTTTTTGCGCCGCGCAACAGTCGCTAATGGTCGTTTTGGCATCACGGGGGTCGGAAATGCGCCCAGAATTACCGCAAAATGCCCAATGACGCCTAAAAAATGTTATTAGTTTGCCCAGAGATGCAAATCCGACTTTGCATAAAAGGGTGCGCGCACACCAAAAGATCAATCAATCAGTGCGCACCGGACAACATGGACAGGGAACATCATGGCACCAAAACCACCATTCACCGATCTACAGATCAAGACGCAGGACTCGGGCTTTTACAAGGATAACAGCCTGCCGATCGCTCTGATCAGCAAAGGCATCATGGTCGCGCTGGTCATCTGGGCGCTGGTCTGGCCGGCCAACGCAAACGGCACGCTGGGCAGCCTGAACTGGAAACTTCTCGAAGGTTTCAATCAGTTCTACATCATCATCGTGGGGTTCTTCGCGTTCTTCCTTCTGGCCGTGGCGGTCCTGCCGTCTGGAAAAAAGATCATGGGTGTGCCGGGCGAAAAACCTGAGTTTTCCAATTTCTCCTGGTTTTCCATGATGTTCGGCGCCGGTCTGGGTGTTGGCCTGATGGTCTTTGCCACTGCCGAGCCGCTCGGTTTGTGGGGGTCCAACCCGGTTGTCGTCGCCGGAGAGGTTCAGGGCGGCACGCCCGAAGCCGTCAAATCGGCCTATCGCTATACATTTGCGCATTACGGTTTTCACGCCTGGTCGATCTATGTCGTGACCGGTCTCAGCCTCGCCTACTACGCCTATACGCGCGACATGCCGTTGACCATTCGCTCTGCCCTGACTCCGCTGTTTGGCCCGGCCGTGAACGGTTTCCTCGGCCATGTGGTTGACGTTCTGGGCGTTGTTGCGACCATTCTCGGCGTGTCCGTGACCATCGGTTTCGGCGTCAGTCAGTTCATCGATGGGGTCTATGCCATCACCGGTGTCGAATGGATCATGAACATGGGCGGCGACGTTCCGACCCCGTCCAAGGCCGGGCTGATTGCCGGTCTTCTGGCGATCATGGCCATGTCGATCATCTCGGCTGTGTCAGGTGTTGGGCGGGGGGTAAAATACCTGTCGAACCTGAACCTGGTGCTGTCGCTGATCCTGCTGTTCACCTTCGTGTTCTTCGGTTCGTTCATCTTTGCAATGACAACCTATGGCTCGGCATTTGTCGACTACATCCTGAGCTTCGTTTCGCTCAGCTTCAATTCCTACGGGCCGCAATCGGCAGCCGATTTCGCCGCCGCCCTGCCCGAAGCCGCAAGACCATTCGCGGATGAACTGAAGGCAGGTGCCACGAACGCATGGGGCAGCTTTGACGGCTTCAAATCGGGCCTCGAAGGTGCTGCAGCCGAATTGGACGACGCAACACTGACCGCCGCCTATGCCGCGGGCACAGATGGCCGTCTCTTTGGCTGGCAGGCTGGCTGGACCACGTTCTACTGGGCCTGGTGGATCGCGTTTTCGCCGTTTGTCGGCCTGTTCCTGGCCCGCATCTCCAAAGGCCGCTCCGTGCGCGAGTTCATCGTCGGCTGCGTTTTTGCTCCGGCCATGGTCTGCTTTGCATGGATGACCATCCTCGGCGGCACCGCGATCGATCTGGAACTCAGTGGGGTCGCGCAGGGCGCAATCTCGGGCGCGTCGCAGACGAACCAACTGTTCGCGACACTCGGCCAGATGATCTCGGGCGGACTTCTGACCGGCCTGACCATCATGTGCGTGGTTCTGATCATGACCTTCCTGGTCACCTCGGCTGACTCGGGCATCCTGGTGATGAACACCATCATGTCCGGTGGCAGCCAGGAAACCGGTATCAAGCACCGCATCGTCTGGGGCCTGATCCTGACCGCCGTGATCGGCACGCTGA
>CAYGNE010000069.1:10700-15294 GCA_964351155.1 uncultured Rhodobacterales bacterium
GTAATGGGCCTGATGTGCGTCGCGCTGGCCAAGGCGCTCTATCGCGACGGGTTGCGCGAAAAGCATGGCGTGCAGGAACAGCCCGCCGAGTGAATGCCAGACTCATGAAAAGCGAAGCGGCGCCCATTCGGGCGCCGTTTTTTGTTTTCGACCTCTCCGCCTCTCCGGGCCTGTTCCCGCCGGTCGGCGCCGCGCGGTGAAAGACATCTTTTACCCCGATCCAGAGAGATTATATCCTCTGTTGGGAACAGAACGCCGATCAACCGGAGAGCACCGGAGTCCGCAACCCCACCGGGCAGAAAGACCCTCGAAAAATGAATACAGCGTTGTTGGTTATCTTCGGTCTTGCCGGGTTGATTATCGGTGGTGAGATGTTGGTGCGAGGCGCCGTCTCCGCCGCGAAATCCCTGGGCGTGTCCGCCATGGTCATCGGGTTGACACTGGTCGGATTCGGAACCTCGTCGCCCGAACTCGTCACCAGCCTGCAAGCTGCGCTTTCAGGCTCTTCCGGGATCGCGATCGGCAATGTCGTCGGCAGCAATATCGGCAATATTCTCCTGATCCTCGGCTTCACTGCCCTGCTGGCACCGGTGGCGGTTAACCCACTGGCATTCCGGCGCGACGGGGCGGTGACGGTTGTCGCCACACTCATGTGCCTGGCCCTTGTGCTGACAGGGGATGCAAGCCGCCTGATGGGGGGCGTTTTCCTTCTGTCCCTCGCAGCCTACCTGGCATTCACCTTCTGGTCGGAACGCCGCACGGAGACATCCGCCGCCTCTACGGTCTACGAAGCCGAGGCCGAAGCCGTGCTCGGCCCCGACCACGCGCTGGGTGCCTCGGTTCTCATCGCGCTTGCCGGGCTCGCCATCACGATCCTCGGTGCACGTTTCCTGGTATCGGGCGCAGTATCAATTGCACAATCCGCCGGGATTTCCGAGGCCGTGATCGGCCTGACAATTGTCGCCATCGGAACCTCCATGCCCGAGTTCGTGACCTCGGTCATCGCGGTCCGCAAGGGCCAGGGCGATGTCGCGTTGGGCAACATACTGGGCAGCAACATTTTCAACATCCTCGGCATTCTCGGAGTCACCGCACTTGTGCAGCCGATGCAAGTGCCGTCGGAAATCATCCGTCTGGATATCTGGGTAATGTGTGCCGCGACGGTCTTGCTGGTGCTGTTCGCCCGAACCGGGTGGAAGATCGGCAGACGCGAAGGCGGCGCCATGCTGGTCTGCTATCTTGCCTACCTGTTCTGGCTTCTGGGGTAATCAGGCCGGAATGCGGGCAATCCGGGTAGGCGAGCCAGGCGAGCGCCGCGCCGCGGTCAGTACCGTGCCAAACCCGGCATCACCTTCGTTCTGGCGCTGCACCATCGCGATGCCACGACCTTCCG
Source organism: uncultured Rhodobacterales bacterium (assembly GCA_964351155.1). Lineage (GTDB taxonomy): Bacteria > Pseudomonadota > Alphaproteobacteria > Rhodobacterales > Rhodobacteraceae > CAYGNE01. Next base: position 12,094 of record CAYGNE010000069.1, read on the forward strand.
CCAGCAGGGCAATCCGGCTCGCCGGTCCGCCCTGCCTGTCGGTGTCAGATCATGCGTTCACGTCAACGACGACGCGGCCCTTCACCTGGCCCTTCAGGATATCCGCGCCAAGTTGCGGCAGATCGGCCAGTGTCGCGGGATGTACCATTGCTTCCAGCTTGTCCATCGGCAGGTCCTTGGCAATCCGCTGCCACGCCCGAAGGCGGTTGTCATAGGGCTGCATCACGCTGTCGATACCCAGCAGGTTCACCCCGCGCAGCAGGAACGGAATGACCGTCGCCGGCAATGCCGCCCCTCCGGCCAGACCCACGGCTGCGACCGAGGCACCATATTTCATCTGGCCCAGAACGCGCGCCAGCATCGCACCGCCCACCGCATCGACACATCCGGCCCAGGTCTCGCCTTCCAGCGGACGCTTGACGGTCTCGTTGATTTCCTCGCGCGCGACGATCTGGCTTGCGCCCAGATCTCGCAGGTAGTCCGCCGTTTCCGGTCGCCCGGTCACACCCGCCACCTCGTGGCCCAGGTTGGCCAGAATCGCCGTGGCCACCGATCCGACACCGCCGGCGGCCCCGGTCACCAGGACCGGACCATGACCCGGCTTCAGCCCGTGATCCTCCAGCGCCATGACAGCCAGCGTGGTCAGCCCGTCCGGCAGCGGCACCAGCCCCTCGGCCCGCACCCGCGCCTTCTGGCAATAGCCGCCCCAATGCGCCTCGCCTACCCGCCACCCGGTCAGAACAACCTTGTCACCAACCTTGTAGCGATCGTCGGAAGAGGTTTCGACCGTTCCGGCAAAATCGATTCCGGGCACATGCGGATACTTGCGCACCAGCCCGCCGCCCGGACCGATGCACAGACCGTCCTTGTAATTGACGGTGGAGTACTCGACCGCAACCGTCACATCACCTTCGGGCAGATCGTCGAGCCCGATTTCGGCAACACCCGCCTGCGTCTTGCCGCTGTCTTCGTCCTTGTTGACGACCAGAGCATTGAATCCCATGTCCTTCATCCTTTTGCTGTCTCGTTCAATTCGGTCCGGCGTCACAGCCAGAACTGATCCTGCACCACCGCCCGGCGTGTGCCCGAAGGTGTATCAACCTCCAACTCGGTGCCCGCATCCCAATGGGTCATGCGCACCATGCCAATGGCCACGTTGGTCTTGAAATCCGGGCTCCATGCCGCCGAACTGATGCGCCCGACGGTTTTGCCCTCCGCGCGGACCGGCCACCAGCGGTCACAACCGGGCACCCGGTCGCCGTCAATGGCGATCGGCCTGATCTGCTGCACCGGTCCCTCCTTGGCCACCCGTAACAGCGCGTCCCGCCCGATACAGCCGATGGCCGTGTTCGTGTTGCAGAACTTGCTCAACCCGCATTCATGCGGGGTGTTGTCGTCGGTCATGTCGTTGCCATAGCTCAGCAGACCGCCCTCGATCCTCTCAATAAGATTGGGACAACCCGCGTGCACGTCAAATGCGGTCCCCGCCTCCATCAGCGCATTCCACAGCGGCATCCCGATATCGCCACCCTCGACGTAGATCTCGAACCCGCCCTGCTTGGAGTAACCGGACCGGGCGATGACCATATCGCGGCCCATGAAATCGAACACATCGAAGCGGAAGAAACGAAGATCCCGGATACGGTCGCCGAAAACCGCCGCCATCAGGTCATCGGATTTCGGCCCCTGAATCGCCAGGGGCGAAACATCGGGCTCGTCGACCAGAACATCAAGGCGCCAGCCATGCGCGACCGCATTGACCCAATACAACAGGTCGCTGTCCGCGATTGAAATCCACCAGCGATCCTCGGCCAGTTTCACCGCCACCGGATCATTCAGCATGCCGCCAGTTTCATCCACGATCGGCACATAGAAACACTGACCCGGCCGCATCCCGCGAAGGTCGCGGGGCGTCAGCATCTGCATCAGTCGCGCCGCATCCGGACCGCGAAGCTCGACCTGGCGTTCACAGGCAACATCCCAGACCTGCACCGCCTCCTTGAGGTGACGATAGTCTTCCTCGACCGATCGGAACACCGTCGGCAGCAGCATGTGATTGTAAACAGTGTACGCCTTGACGCCAGCGGCCTCGACACCATCGGAAAACGGCGTGCGGCGCAGGCGGCGCGACGGAGAAAGAAGTGGAGCTGTCATGAACCGACCTCCGGCATGAAAACAAGATCACTGACCGGCGCAGGCGATCCGGCTGCCGTCAGCATGGCATGTACCTGACCCCGGTGATGGGTCTGGTGGTTGAACATGTGCACAACGCACTCTGCAAGAGGCCGGGCAACCTCCTTGCCGACGGTTCCGGAATACCAGCGCAGGTCGCCGCCGAAGTCATCCGTTTCAAGCGCGGCCGCCCAGAGACTGATCCGCCCGTCCATCCATGTCCGCTCGGTCTCCCATCCGCTCAGAGTCGCCGACAGGTCGGTCCCCGGGGCGGTGCCGGCCTCGGGTGCCGACCCGCCATCGAACCGGGACATCCAGATGTGGTCGCCCCAGAGAATATGGTTCAGCGTCCCCAGGATCGACCCAAAGAACGCCTTGCGATCCCGGGTCAGTTCCTGCGGCTCCTGCTGTTCCAGCAAGCTGACCAGTTGCCGGTTCTGCCAGGCATTATAGCGTGCCATCATCCGGCAATAGTCGCGTCCGATCATGACCTGGAACCGGCTATCACTTGGGGCCGTGCCAGTCGATCTGGCAGATCTCGGCCGACCGTCCGTCGAAATCCCAGACCCGGCCATAGGCGCGCAGCTTGCCTTTGGTCGCCGTGGCGACGGTGATATCCGGGCCCATCCAGTACTGGGTGTTGGTGATCACGATATCCTTGCCCTGATCCTGACCGCCGACCGGGTGCACGATACCCTGGATCTTGCGGCCCACCGTGATGTGGCGGGTATTGCCCTCGGTCTCATAGCTGACCGGTTGGCGCTCGTGGCCCAGGATTTCGCCGACCAGAACCTGGAACAGACCCGTCGTGCCGCGCGCCGCGCCGCTGAAGATGTTGACCAGCGCGTCATACTGTTCGTCAGTCGAACGTTCGTCGATGAACAGCGCAACCTTCCAGTTGCCGCGTCCCATCATGCCGGGGATCTCGATCATCAGGCCGAGATTGAGCCCGCCCAGGGCGATATCGCCATATTTGCCGCTGTCGATACGCACGCCACCCCATGTCTGGCAGTGACCCTCGGTGGGCGG
>CAYGNE010000070.1:0-15020 GCA_964351155.1 uncultured Rhodobacterales bacterium
AACCACCGACACGAGGATTTTCAATCCACTGCTCTACCCCTGAGCTACCCGGGCATGGGAAAGGCGACGCCTTTGGGTGCGGGCCTTCTAGGCTGTGTAGGGAGGCGTGTCCAGAGGCTTTTTGGCGTGCGTGGGTTCAATGCGGTCTGTCGGGGCGCGCGGGTTCATCCTGTTGGCCGTCGTCGGGCATTTCGGGATCCTGTGCGGGCAGCGCATAGGATCCGCTCAGCCATTTCCCGAGATCGCGGTCGGCACAACGTTTCGAGCAGAATGGGCGATAGCCGGGGACGGTTTCCTTGCCGCAGATCGGACAGGTCATGCCAGCACCTCGCGCATTGGCACGCGCCCGCGTTTGCGTTGCAACTCGAAATGACCAAGGGGAGTCCACCCGACAAGCGCGGTCTCTTCGGTATCGGAACGAAACGCCGTCCGAAGCGCGGTCTCGAACGCCCGGCGGTCCTTTTTCGGCATCGGGGCCAGATCCAGCGTGACCTGGCCGCCCAGACCGCGGATCCGCAGGGCACGGGGCAACGCGCGTGCGGCAGCAATGTTGGTCTTGAGTCCCGCCGCCATGGATGCGTCCCGCCCGGTGTTGATATCCACGGCGACAAGCGCGCGCGTGGGTTCGATGAACATTTGCCCGCCGCCTTGCAGCGTCTCCTGCGGGGTCATCGCCCTGTCGATCGCGTCCAGTACGCCATGCGCGGAAAACCCGCCCGGTGTGGTCACGATCTCGGCCGGATCCGTCCAGTCCCGCCAGGCGATCCCGTGCGGGCTGTCGCCGTCGGTCAGTTTTTCAATGTCTCGCCCGGTGTCGCCGGTGATCTGCGCGGCGAGACCGGCCATCTGCTCGATGTCTTCGATGATTGTCTCGGCCACCGCGCCGTCACAGGACGACCGCAGGATCAGACCGAATTCCTGCGCGCCCATGACGTCATGGGCAATTTCCAGAAGGCGGTCGCGTTCGGTGTCATCACGAATACTGCGCGACAGGTTCAGTCCCGGCGCATCCGGCGTGACAATGGCATAACGGCTCTTGAACAGAACCTTCCCGGTAACCGGAATTGCCTTGCCCGGTTCCGGATAGCCCGTGACCTGAACCAGGAGCTGGTCGCCCGGGGCCAGCCCCTTTACCTGCCTCAGGAAACCCGGCCCATCCGGTGTCGTGACGAACATGCCGCCCTGTCCCTTGACCGGCCGGTCGGCACGAGCGCGATAGATGGTGCCGGGCGCAGGGGCATCTCCTTCGATCAGGAAATCCTCAAGCTTGCCGTCGACCATCAGGGCGGCGGCTTCGCGATCCTGCAGATGGTCCAGAATGATAGTGCGGCCCTTCATGCGGCCCCCCTGAAAAGCGGCAGGCCCGCCGCTTGCAGCAATCCCGCGGTTTCGGCCAGCGGCAGCCCCACGATGCCGGTGAAGGACCCGCTGATCCAGGGGATGAACGCACCGGCCGGACCCTGAATGGCATAGGCGCCGGCCTTGCCGCGCCAATCCCCGGTGGCGAGATAGGCGTTGATCTCCTGATCCGACAACCGTTTCATGCGCACCACGCTGACGACGTCCTTTTCCCAGAGCTTGTCACCCGCGCGGACCGCAACGGCGGTGATGACCCTGTGCCGACGCCCGGACAGCGCGATGAGGAACTCTGCCGCCTGCCCGGCGTCCGAGGGTTTGCCCAGAATCCGCCGTCCCAATGCAACCGTGGTGTCCGCGCATAGCACGACATCCGCGGGATCGGCCTGTACCGCCAGAACCTTTTCGCGTGCTATACGGCAGCAATAGGGGCGCGGGCGCTCGCCAGCCAGCGGGTCTTCGTCAACATCCGGCGGACGCACCGCATCTGGCGTCACCCCAAGCTGGGTAAGCAGGTCCAGCCGTCGAGGGCTGCCCGATCCCAGGATGAACGCCATGCAACGGGCGTTACTTGAAACGATAGTTGATCCGACCCTTGGTCAGATCGTAGGGGGTCATCTCGACCTGAACCTTGTCGCCAGCCAGAACCCGGATGCGGTTCTTGCGCATCTTTCCTGCAGTATGCGCGATGATTTCGTGGCCATTCTCAAGTTCGACCCGAAATGTCGCATTCGGCAGGAGTTCCTTCACGACACCGGGGAATTCGAGCGTATCTTCCTTGGCCATGTTGTCTCCACACTGATGGGTCCCGTGTTTACGGGATCTGCGGTTAGATGAGGCTATTTGAATGTTTTTTCAAGCACGCAATCCGGCAATGGCGCTATTTGTGACCGATTTGAAACGCGATTTCGACCATTCGCCGGGAGCGACACACGCACAGCGTGTGCGCCGCGCCCGGCTCGGTTGCTGTGGCAGCCTGCGAATCGACCGTGGATCAAGACCAGAGCCGTGCCGCCCGGGTTCAGGCCTGCGCGAGCGCCGCCGCGGCGGCGCGCATTGCCAAATCGGTGATCTCCAGGTCCTGATCGGTGAGTGCAAGACACGGATAGGTCTTGCCGGGTGATTTGAATATTCCGTTATCCCGAAGGCTCCGGTTCCAGATGCTGGCCAATGCGCTGTTTCCGGAGGCTCCGGCGCGATAGTCGGTCACCGCATGCCCGGTGAACACCACGTCAAACAGCGTCGCGTCCCCAACGATCCGGTAGGCAATCCCGGTCGGGTCGAGCGCGGCCTTGATCATCGACATGACGGTTTCACCCAATTCCCTCAGGCGTGCATACTGGCCATCGCGGCGCAGGATCTCCAGCGTTTTCATGCCGGCAACGGCAGCCACCGGATTGCCGGACAGGGTGCCCATCTGCATGAGCCATCTGTCCGCGCCAACCACGGATTTGTCGAAATGGGCCATCAGCTCGCGCCGCCCGGCGATGGCCGCCAGGGGAAAACCGCCGCCGATCACCTTGCCCAAAGTGCAGATGTCGGGCGTCACCCCGTACAGCTCCTGCGCTCCGCCATAAGAGAAGCGGAACCCGGTCACGATCTCGTCAAAGATCAGCAGGATGCCATATCGGTCGGCTTCGTCTCGCAGCAATTGCAGGAAACCGGGCAGGGGCGGGATGATGCGTTGCAGCGGTTCGACGATGATCGCGGCGACCTGGTCGCCCCACTCGGCCAGAAGCGACCGGATGAAATCGAAGTCATTGAACGGTGCAATCAGCATATCCGCCGCTACCGACGGCTGGATGCCGGCGCTGTCCGGGATCGGTTGCGGGAAATTGGCACGCTTCTCCGGTGCAAGGCTCATCTGCGCCTCGGCGCTCATGCCGTGATAGCCACCTTCGAACTTCACGATCTTGTCTCGGCCGGTGGCGGCTCGAGCCAGGCGCATGGCGTACATATCCGCCTCGCCACCCGACGAAACGTATCGCAACTGTTGCGCACAAGGTACCGCGCGGCAAATCTCTTCCGCCAGTTCCACACCCGCCGTGTTGTTGGCAAAGAACGTCATGCCAAGCGGGAGTTGCCGGCACACGGCGTCCAGCACTTCGGGATGTCCATGGCCCAACAGCATCGGGCCCGAGCCGATCAGGTAGTCGACATAGGTGCGGCCATCCTCGCCAGTGACCTGCGCCCCCTTGCCGGAACGGATAAACACCGACGGATCAAAATTGCCGAACCCCCCGGCAGGCAGAACGTCGGATGCTCGGGCGGCCCAGTCGGATTGGCTGTGGATGCGGTTCATGTGGCCCCTCCTTCATGACGGTTCATGCCTCTGGCGGCGCATCCCGCCGGTGCGGGCGTGCGGTCAGTCATAGGTCTCATCCGGCTCACCAAGCAGGTCGTAGTCGGGCGTGACGCCAAGCCCGGGGCCGTCCGGGGGGGCGATCCGCCCCTGATCCCGCGACGGCGCGCCCGGAGCGAGCCGGGGGGCGACGTAGTGCGACAGGTCGCAGGTGTTCAGAAGCTGTCCGGGCGCGGTCGCCGCGGCAAGGTGCAGCGCGGCGGCCGTTACGATGTCAGACCCCCAGGTGCATTCGATGCAGATGCGCGCGCCCAGATGCAGGCAAAGATCGCGCGCCGCGCGGGTTCGGGACAGGCCGCCGAATTTCGACAGCTTCAACGCCGTCGCGTCGAGTATGCCCATCGCATGCGCCTTCAGCAGCGTTTCGGTGTCATGGGTCAACTCGTCCAGCTTCATCGGCAACCCGGACGCCTGGCGTACCGCGGCGCAGTCCTCCAACGTGCGGCAGGGTTGTTCCAGCATCACGTCAAGACCGGCAACAGCGCGGGCGACCCGGGTGGCGCTCAACCGGTCCGCGCCACAGTTCCAGTCGCCATAGACCAGCGGCCCGTGCCCCACCGTTTCACGCACCCGGATCAGGCGTTCGACATCGGTCTGCCAGTCGCCGGAGGCGCCCAGTTTGACCTGAAACTGCTTGATACCCTGTTTCTGCGCCTCCGCGGCAATGCGGGCCATGTCCCCGGGCGCGATGCAGGTGATCGAATGATAAAGCGGCATCGAGGCCTGCCGCCGGCCGCCCAGCAGCGTGTATAGTGGCAGGTCCGCGACCTTGGCCGTCAGGTCCCACAACGCGATGTCGATCGGGGACTTGGCAAACGGGTGCCCCGGAAGATAGGCATCAAGCCGGGCCAGCAGCGCCTCGGGCCCGATCGGGTCGGCCCCGAGCAGCACCGGGGCCATCTCGGCAATCGCCGGGGCGACGCCACGGGCATAGGCTGGCAGATAATGCGGGATCGGACAGACTTCGCCCCAACCGGTCATGCCGTCATCGGTGTCCAGCGCCAGGATCACGGTTTCCACCGTGTCACAGCTCTTGCCATCGGACATATGATAGGCCGTGTGACTGATCAGCGGCACATGCCACAGGCGGATGCGGGTGATCTTCATCGCGACTCGCTTTCGCCGGAACGGGATGGATGCGCCGGATCAGCCATAGACAGCCACCGGTTCGCCAAGCGTGTCCTCGTCCGGATGCACGCCCAGACCCGGCGCCTCTGGCAGGTGCAGATGACCGTCCCGGTTGCGCGGGCCGCGCCCGCCGGCAATATCCACGGTCAGCATGTCCTGACAGGCCCAGACCCCGAGACACTGCGGGTCGGGGATGGTGGCCGCCAGGTGCAGCGCCTCGGTGTCGGCCAGAACCGAACCGCCGGTTGCCATGACGAACATGTCGATGCCATGGGCCAGGGCAACGTCCCGAATGCGCGCGGCCTTGGTCAACCCGCCGACACGGTTGAGCTTGATCCCGAATACCTCGGCAATCCCGTCCCGTGCCGCGCGCGTGGCGTCCTGTAGCGTCACGAGGCATTCGTCCACGCTGACCGGCGCGGCGTGCAAAGGGCGGATCGCGGCAATGTCATCCATCGTTTCGCAGGGTTGTTCGAACATCACGCGCAAATCCTCGGTCGCCTGCATGACGCGCAACGCCTGCTGACGGGTCCAGCCGCGATTGACGTCATAAAGGATGATCTCGCCCGCGAGGCGGTTTGCCTCGACATCGCGGATGCGCGCGACATCGCGCTCGACATCGCCGCCGATCTTGACCGAATGCGCGACATAGCCACGGTTGCGATACCGTTCCATCACGTCGCGAGTCTCTTCCACGGTCTTCGCCCCAACCGAAGAGGCAATGGCGCGCGGGCTTCTCGATCCGCCCCCCATGAGGTCGGCAATGGGCAGTCCGGCCGACTGCCCGGCAATGTCCCAGCAGGCCATGTCGATGGGCGACTTGGCATAAAGATGCCCGGGCAGGGCGCGGTCCATCGCCCGCTCCACATCGAGCACGCGGCGCGGATCAAGGCCAAGGACAAACTGCGCCATGGTTTCGATCCCGGCGCGAATGCCGGGTCCGTGGGCGGGCACATAGGTGTGCCCCCATGGCGTGCCTTCGCCCCAGCCAATGATGCCATCGTCGGTTTCGACCCTCACCAGCGTCGCGTCCAGCACCTCGAATTTCAACCGACCGCCCGACAGCCAGTAAGGATGCTCCAGCGGCAGGTCCGTCTGATAAACGCTGATGCGGGTGATTTTCATACGGTTGCCTCTCGCGGCGTCAGCACCGGCGGTACCCCGAAACCGTTCCGCCAGACGACATAGGCCATCAGCGGCTGATCATGGGTTTCGGTCGCATGCGGCTGGTTCGCGGCATGTTCGGACACGTCCCCGGGGCCAAGCCGCGCGCCGGGACAGCCGCGACGCAGGAACTCGGCCTCGCCCGCCAGGATCAGGTACATTTCCTCGCCGGGATGGTGGTGCCAGGGATAATGAAGGCCGGGCGGCATATAGACGACCCAGGCGCGCATTTTCTCGCTGGTAAACGGGCCTTCCTCGCCGATCAGGCAGTAACACCCAAACCGGGCCATGAAATCATCGCCGATATCGGTGTTCTTGTAGGTCTCGCGCCAGTGCGCATGGGGGGACGCACCGACAAAGGCATCCCGCAACGCACCGTACAGGTGGGTGCGCAACCCGGTTTCGGCCTGCATCAGGTCGCTGGCCGGCACGTGGTACGGCGTCACCTCCTGCGCCGTCACATCGTCGGGAAACGGGCAGAAGGCGCCAAGCGCCGGATGCGCCATATGTACCTTTCGCGCTTCGCCCAGAAGCGTGTCGAAAGCGGCGCGGCTCATGGCACGACCACGATGTTGCCGGTATGTCTCTTGGCGATGAATGCGGCCTGCGCCTCATGCAGTTTTGCCAGCGGATATGTCGCTGCCAGCGCCGGGCTGATTTCTCCCGCCTCGATGTAACGCACCAGGCGGACCATCACCTCCGGATCGATCACGGTCGATCCCGTAAAGGTCAGGTCGCGCAGATAAAGCGTGCGCAGGTCCAGTTCGACCATGGGGCCGGCAATCGCCCCGGAACAGGTATAACGCCCGCCGCGTTCCAGCACGTCGATCAGGGCAGGCCATTGCGCGCCGCCCACGACGTCGGCAACAACCGTGACTTTCTCGGCACCCAGGGCGGCCCGCAGGTTCGCCGGCGCGCGTGGCAGGATGACATCGGGGCCCAGCGTCGCGACCTCTGCATGCTTGGCCTCGGACGCCATTGCGATCACGCGCGCGCCCCGGCGTTTTGCCAGTTGCACCAGTGCCCCGCCGACACCGCCGGACGCGCCGGGCACCAGAACCGTGTCCGAGGCTGTGACCCCGGCCCGGGTCAGCATGCCTTCTGCCGTCGAGTAGGAACAGGAAAACGTGGCCAGTTCCGCGTCCGACAGATCCGACCGGACGGCAATGGCATTTCGCGCCGGCATGACGGTGTATTCCGCGAACCCGCCGTCGCATTCCGAGCCGAAATACCCGGTCTTGTCCTTGTTCAGCGGATCCTCGGGATCGCGCAGCCAGTTGTCGGTGATCACCCGTTCGCCAACCCGCGCCGCATCCACCCCGGTCCCGACCGCAATGATCTCGCCGCAGACATCCGCGCCTTGAATCCGGGGAAAGGCAATCGGGTTGCCGCCCCAGGAGGGATCTTCTTCGGCCATGTCGGCAAAGGCGTCGCCAGTGGTCGCGGCGCTGACCGACTTGGAGTACCAGCCGGACCGCGTATTCACGTCCGTATTGTTCAGCCCGCAAGCCCCCACACGGATCAGCACTTCGCCATGGTCGGGCTTGGGGCGCGGCCAGTCCTCGTGCCAGACCATCTGATCAATGTCGCCATGGCCCATCGTGACCATTGCTTTCATGGTCTCGTGCCCTGTCATCACGCCATCTCCCTTCTTGTTTCGCATCGCGGCCGCAGGTTTTCCGGGTCGTAGGCAGCTTCGCCCAGAACCCGGGCCGGCCGCGCCTCGCCATGGATCACCACCTCCAAGCCTGTTCCCGGTGCCGCCGCGGGCGCAGTGACATAGGCAAAGGCCAGAATGCGCCCGACGCTGTGCCCGAACGCGACCGATGCGGTGGTGCCCACGACCCTGCCATCCAGCAGGACCGCCTCGCCACCATGACCGTCAATCTCACCGTCGGCCTCGATTTCAAGATAGGCGCAGGACCAGCGCCGATCCGGGTCCGCCGTCAGGTCATGGCCCAGATAGGTCTTGTCCCTGCGCGCGAACCGCAACACGCCCGCCTCGGCCATGGTCACTTCGTTGGTCAACTCGCCCGCGCCCTTGAACATCTTTTCCATGCGCAGCGAGTTCATCGCGAAACTGCCGTAGTCGGCAAGACCCATTTTTGCGCCCGCGTTCATCAGGGCGTCATAAACCCCGGGCGCCGCATCCCGGGGCATGTGAAACTCCCACCCCAATTCGCCGGCATAGGACATGCGCAACGCCCAGACCGGATGATCCGCCACCTCGATCTGGCGTGCACGCAACCACGGGAACTCCGCATTGCCCAGCGGCGCCCGGGTGCATTCCGACAGGATGTCGCGCGACCGCGGTCCATTGAGCGCAAGGGCCGCCCAGGCATCGGACAGGTTGCGGATACTGACATTCTCGTTGCGCCGATGCGCCGCCAGGTGATCCAGCAGACGCTGTTCAAAGAACGCGGCGCAGACCAGGTAGAATCTGTCCGTATCCAGTTTAACCACCGTCGCTTCCAGTTCGATCCGCCCCCGCCGGTTCAGCATGTGCGCCAGGGCGATGCCGCCGGTCTTGTGCGGCAGCCGGTTAGCAATCAGCCGGTCCAGCAGTGACGCGGCGTCGGGGCCCGACACCTCGAGTTTGGCAAAGGCCGAAATGTCCATGATCCCGGCCGCCTCTCGCACCGCGCGGCACTCGGCGGCCACCACGTCATGCACAGGGGTCCGGCGAAACGAATACGGGTCCTGCGGCGCGATCCCGTCACGGGCAAACCAGCGCGGGCGCTCATGGCCATAGACTTCCTCGAACACCGCCCCGCGCTGTTTCAGCCGGTCATAGAGCGGCGACGGTTTCACCGGACGGCCCGCAAGCCGGTTGAAATGCGGAAACGGGACTTCGTGACGCAGGCAGTAATCCTCCTTTGCCTTGGTCACCTGCCAGTCCTTTGTCGCATAAGGCCCGAACCGGCGCGGATCGTAGTCCCGCATCGAAATATCGGCGGCACCATGTACCATCCAGCGCGCCAGTTCCCGGCTCAGACCCGGCCCCCAGCCGATCCCGATCTGCGTGCCGCAGCAACACCAGTAATTCCGGACACCCGGCGCCGGGCCGATCAGCGGGTTGCCATCCGGCGGATGCGATATCGCGCCATGAACCTCGCGCTGAATGCCCCGGCTGGCCAGCACCGGCATCCGGTTCAGGCTTTCCTCAAGCCAGGGCATCACCCGGTCGTAATCCGCCGCAAACAGCTCGTTCTCCGCCTCCCACGGGCAATGATCCTCCCAGACCGTGTTGGGGTTTTCCTTTTCATAGATCCCGATCAGCCCGCGGTGTTGCTCCATGCGGATATAGCCGGATACCTTGCGGTCATCCCGGACCACCGGCAGTTCGCGCTCCAGATCCTGAAACTCCGGCACCGGCTCGGTCACGAAATAATGGTGCGTCATTGACGTCATCGGCAATTGCAGGCCCGACCATTCGCCCATCTGCCGGGCATATGTCCCGCCCGCATTCACCACATGCTCGCAACGGATCGCGCCCCGCTCCGTCTCCACCACCCATTCGCCGTCCCGCCGGGTGATGTTCGTCGCCCGGCATCTCCGGATGATCCTGACACCCTTGGCGCGTGCGCCGGCCGCCAGTGCCATTGTCACGTTGGTCGGATCGACATGGCCGTCATCCGGCGTGTGCAACGCGCCCAGAACCCCATCGAGGTTATAAAACGGATGCAGGGCCGCGACCCTGTCCGGCCCCACCAGTTCCATGTTGAAGCCGAGGCTGCGGCCAATGCTCAGCGTGTGGCGCAGCCAGTCCATCTCGTCCCCGCAATAGGCCAGCCGGAACGACCCGCAGCCATGCCATGTGACCGCCTGGCCGGTCTCCGCCTCCAGCGCGCCGGAATACAGTCCGATATTGTAGCCGACGCATTTGCCCAGCCCGAACGAACTGGTCGAGTGGGTGATCTGCCCGGCGGCATGCCATGTCGACCCGCTGGTCAGCTCGGCCTTTTCCAGCAGGACCGTGTCCGCGCCCCAGCCTTCATGCCCGAGGTGATAGGCCAGACCGACCCCCATGACCCCACCGCCGACAATGACGACGCGTGCATGCGTGGGAAACTCGGGTGCCATGGATTCGACCTTTCCTGGTCCGGGCGCCGGTCGGATCACGGGTTCGCGTCCAACGGCGGCGGGCGGGCATGTTTCTGCTCGACAGGCTAATCAAACAAATATACCATCGTCAATCATGAATGATACAAATGTTCCATCACCCGTGTTGAGCCGGCTCACCGCCGAGTGGGACAGCCTGACGCCCGAGGCGCAAAAAGCCGCGCGTTACGTGCTTGAAAACCCCGCCGATGTGGGCGTGTCGACGGTGCGCGAAATCGCCAATGCCGCACAGGTCAAACCCAACACGCTGGTCCGTATGGCGCGGCAGGTCGGCTATGACGGCTACGAGGATTTCCGCGAACCCTTTCGCGAAGCGATCCGGCGCGGCGCGGCCGATTTTCCGGACCGGGCGCGCTGGCTGCAGGATATCGCGAAATCGGGCGATCTGGGCGGGCTTTACGCCGACATGATCGGCGCGACGATCCGCAATATCGAAGAGACCTTTGCCGGGATCAGCGCCAGCCGCCTGCAGGCGGCGGCCGAGGCGATCTGGTCCTCGCGACAGGTTTTCACGCTTGGCGTTGGCGTCAACAACTCGAACGCGCGCAACTTCACCTATCTCGCCTCGACCGGGATGGTGCAGTTTCACGCCATTCCGCGCGCCGGTTCCACGCCGGTCGACGATCTGGCATGGGCCGACAGCCGGGACGTTCTGATCGCGCTGACATGCCGCCCTTACCGGACCGAAGTGGTCGAGGCGGTCCAGATCGCGCGCGAACAGGGCATGACGGTGATCGGCATTTCCGACAGCCCCGCGAGCCCGGTGATCCGGCCCGCGCAGCACGGTTTTGTCGTGGCCGCCGACACGCCGCAATTCTTCCCCAGCTCGGTCGCGACCATCGCGGTTCTGGAAACCCTGTTGAGCTTCGTGATCTCGGTGGCCTCCGAGGAGGTCGTGGAACGGGTCGCGCAGTTTCACCGCCGCCGTCACCATCTGGGCATGTATCAGGAGGACCCTGAATGAACGAAATGCCTGTCCACTCGCTTGCGGCGCGGTACTACACCGACCCGCAGGTGTTCGAGATCGAAAGAACCGGCCTGTTGGCCCGGACATGGCAATTTGCCGGACATGCCAGCCAGGTCGGGAAACCGGGCGATTACTTCAGTTTCGAACTGGCCGGCGAAAGCCTGTTCTGCATCCGGGGCCATGACGGCGTCATCCGAACGTTCTACAATGTCTGCCAGCACCGCGCGCACCAGCTGGTGCAGGGGCAGGGGTCAGCCCGGGTTGTGGTCTGCCCCTACCATGCATGGAGCTATGAACTGACCGGGCAGTTGCGCGCGGCACCGAACAGCAAGGCGGTCGCGGGCTTTGAGCGATCCGGTGTCTGCCTGACCGAAATCCGCACCGAAGAGTTCCTGGGTTTCATTTTCGTCAATCAGGACCCGGATGCCGCCCCGATGGACGACTGGTTTCCGGGCGCGCGGTCAGAACTCGAAGACTGGGTGCCGGACTGGCAGCACCTGACGCCGCTGGAGTGGGTGGAAATCCCTGAACGGTGCAACTGGAAAGTGTCGGTGGAGAATTATTCGGAATGCTATCACTGTGCGATCAACCACCCGACATTCGCGACCGGGGTGATCAAACCCGAAACCTATGACATCCAGCCCCAAGGGTATTGCCTGCGTCATACAACCGAATGTCAGAACCTCGAGGCGATGAGCTATGACATCGACCCCGAAACCCCGCATGCGCTGGAGTACTCCAGCTGGTTCCTGTGGCCGATGTTCAGTTTTCAGGTCTATCCGGGGAACATTCTGAACACCTATCACTGGCGGGCGGTTGACCCGGATCACGTGGTTGTCTGGCGCGGCTGGTACGCGCGCGATGGCCACGAGAGCGACGTGATCCGCCGCCTCGCCGTGCAGGACCGCGAAACCACTGTCGAGGAGGACATTCGCCTGGTTGAATCGGTCCAGCGCGGGTTGCGGTCGCGGGGTTATGTGCCCGGTCCGCTCGTCGTCTCGCCCGACTGCGGGGTCAATTCCGAACACTCCGTCAGGACACTGCAGAACTGGATGCGCGAGGCCGTGGACACCCCGCTCTGAGCGGTCACGGAAACCGGCGCGCGGATGCCCTTCGGCGTCCGCAGGTACGGCGCGCCTTGACTATGGTCAATTCAATTTGACCCGCGTCGGACTACGCACGATCCATGACCGAGTCGTTAACTTCGCTTGTTTTCCGCGCCCTGCGTTTTGCCTGGGTCCTGGTGCTCATGGCGGCGCTGCCAGTGGGTGGGCGCGCCGAAACCCTGGCCAGTTTCCTGCCGGATCTGGAGCCGTCGCAACTGGCCGAAGGCGCGGATGCATTCGGCCCGATCCGCGACGACATCCCTGTCGCCCCGGTTCTGAAAAATGGCGAAACCGTCGCCTGGGCCTTTCTGACCTCGGATTTCGTCGGCACGACCGGCTATTCCGGCAAACCGATCCACGTGGTCGCGGGCATCTCGCCCGACGCGGTCCTGACCGGCGTCCAGCTGGTCAAACACTCCGAACCCATCGTGCTGATCGGCATTCCGAACGCCAAGATCGTCACGCTGACCGAAGGCTACCGCGGGCTGGACCTGAAGGCCGAGGCCGAAACCGGCGGGGAATCCCACGATCTGGACATCATCTCGGGCGCCACGGTCACGATCATGGTGATCGACGACTCGCTTGTGCGCGGCGGCATCAAGGTCGCGCGCGCGCTCGATCTGGGTGGCCTCGCGCTCAATGGCGACGATCAGCCCGCGCGCGAAATCGATCTGTCCCGTACCGGGACCGAAGACTGGACCACGCTGGCCGGTGACGGGTCCGTGCGCCGCCTGGCGCTGGATATCGGGCAGATCAACGCGGCTTTCGAGGCCACCGGCGATGACCGCGCCATCAAGCGGGCCGAAAAAGGCGCGCCCGAGGATACCTATATCGACATGCACGCCGCCTTGGTCAGCGTTCCCGCGATCGGGCTCAGCCTGCTGGGACCGGCGGAATACAAGAACCTGACCGAATGGCTGAAACCCGGCGAACACGCCTTGCTGCTTCTGGGCCGGGGCCAGTATTCCTTCAAGGGGTCGGGCTATGTGCGCGGCGGGCTGTTCGACCGTATCCAGCTCATTCAGGGCGACAATGCGGTGCGCTGGACCGACAAGCAGCACACCCGCGTCCGGGCGCTGGCGACACGGGATTCCCCCAGCTTCCAGGAACTGGACCTGTTCAAGATCCCCGTGGACAGCGAATTTGTCCCGGCCGCGCCGTTCCGCATTCAATTGCTTGCGCAACGGGCGGTCGGTGCGGTCGAAAAGACGTTCCTGACCTTCGATCTCGGCTATGCCCTGCCCGAGAAATACCTGCTGCCGGTTGCCGCGCCCACGCTGGCCGTGGCCGACGATGGCGATGCCGAAGCGGCGGCGAAAACCGCGCTCTGGCAACGCATCTGGCGTGACCGGGTCGTGGAAATCGGCGTGCTGGCTGCCATGCTTCTGGTGCTGACGGTCACCTTCTTCTTCCAGTTTCAGGCCACCGCCAACGCCCGCGCCTTCTACTGGTTCCGTATCGGATATCTGAGCCTCACCCTGTTCTTCGTCGGCTGGTACGCGAACGCGCAGCTTTCCGTCGTGAACCTGATGGCGCTGGCCGGATCCCTGCGCAGCGGCTTCACATGGGATGCCTTCCTGCTGGATCCGCTGGTGTTCATCCAGTGGTTCGCCATCGCCGCGGCACTCCTGTTCTGGGGGCGCGGCGCCTATTGCGGCTGGCTCTGCCCGTTCGGCGCGCTTCAGGAACTGACCAACCAGATCGCCCGCGCGCTGAAGGTTCCGCAATGGACGCTGCCATGGGGGCTGCACGAACGGTTATGGCCGATCAAGTACATGCTGTTCCTCGGGCTGTTCGGGGTCTCGCTGGTTTCGATCCCGCAGGCTGAGCACCTCGCCGAGGTCGAACCGTTCAAGACCGCCATCATCCTGAAATTCGTGCGTGACTGGCCGTTTGTGGTCTTTGCCCTGCTTCTTCTGCTGGCCGGGTTGTTCATCGAACGGTTCTATTGCCGCTACATGTGCCCGCTCGGCGCGGCGCTGGCGATCCCGGCCCGGATCCGCATGTTCGACTGGCTGCGCCGCTACAAGGAATGCGGCAGCCCGTGCCAGACCTGTGCCAATGAATGCCCGGTTCAGGCGATCCACCCGACCGGGGAAATCAACCCCAACGAATGCGTCAACTGCCTGCACTGTCAGGTGCTTTACCAGTCCAGCGCGAAATGTCCGGTGGTGATCCGGCAGATCAAGAGGCGCGCCGCCGTCGGCAAGGTCAGCGACGACATTCTCAACAAGGACCGGCCGAAAACGCCGGTCGCAACCTGAGCTTTGATAGGAGGAACACACCATGTCCGAAGCTTTCAAGAAACTTGCAATGACCCGGCGCGGAATGCTGGGCGCGGCGGCAACCGGTGGCGTTTTCGCCGCAACGGGGGTTGGCTCGACCCTGATGGGCACCACCGCGGCAAGGGCAGCCGAAGGCGCCCATTCGCTGGCCCCCGGCGAACTGGACGAGTATTATGGCTTCTGGTCCTCAGGCCAGACAGGCGAATTGCGCATTCTCGGCATTCCGTCGATGCGTGAATTCATGCGCGTGCCGGTGTTCAACCGCTGTTCTGCAACCGGCTGGGGCCAGACCAACGAGAGCCTCAAGGTCCTCACCGAAGGCCTGCTGCCGGAAACAAAGGCGTATCTCGCCGCCAACGGCAAGCAAACCTATGACAACGGCGACCTGCACCACCCACACATGTCCTTCACCGACGGTACCTATGACGGCCGTTACCTTTTCATGAACGACAAGGCCAATACCCGCGTTGCCCGGGTGCGCTGTGACGTGATGAAATGCGACAAGATCATCGAGATCCCGAACGCGCATG
>CAYGNE010000071.1:0-14964 GCA_964351155.1 uncultured Rhodobacterales bacterium
ACACCGTGGTGCGCCAGATCGCGTTCTACGATTTCGAATGCAAGCTGCACGAGGCCCGGCGCGGCGGCGAACTGACCCCGGATGACATCAACGCCCTGTGGATGAGCGTCCAGGCCGAGTCGCTCGGCCCGGCCTTTGACTTCATGGACGGCTACGAAACCTTCTGGGCCTATATCCCGCATTTCGTGCATTCGCCGTTCTACGTCTATGCCTACGCCTTTGGCGATGGCCTCGTGAACGCGCTCTACTCGGTCTATGCCGAGGGTGGTGCGGGCTTTCAGGACAAGTATTTCGAGATGCTCAGGGCCGGCGGTTCAAAACACCACAAGGAACTGCTCGCACCCTTCGGGCTGGATGCCTCGGACCCGAAATTCTGGGACAAGGGCCTGGACATGATCTCGGGCATGATCGACGAGTTGGAGGCGATGGAGGGGTAGACCCGCCATCCTCCCCGGCCCGGCCACGGCCTTCCCGCAAGGGTCAGGGCCGGGCCCGGCCATGGCAGAACGCCGTCACCTGCCGGTTCAGATGGACCCGATCGGCGAAACCCCGTTGACGTTCAGATAGGCCGCGTAAAGCGAAGTTGTCCCGCAAATGAACAGACGGTTCAGTTTCGGGCCGCCAAAGCACACGTTGCCGACCAGCTCGGGAATATGGATTTTCCCGATCAGCGTGCCATCGGGCGCAAGGCAATGCACCCCGTCCGCGGCCGAACTCCAGATGCGGCCGTCCCGATCAAAACGGAAACCGTCGAAAAGACCGGCAGTGCAATCCGCAAGAACCTCGCCGCCACGCAGCGATCCGTCAGCCGCCACGTCGTGAACCCGGATATGCGCCGGGCCGCCGGGTGTGTGCGTCGCGCCGGTGTCCGCGATATAGAGTTTGCTCTCGTCCGGCGAAAACGCCAGCCCGTTGGGTTTGACATAATCGTCGGCCACGATCCGGATCGTGCCGTCCGGATCGACACGGTAAACATGGCAGGCCCCGATCTCGCTTTCGGCGCGCGCGCCCTCGTAATCCATCAGGATGCCGTAGGACGGATCGGTGAACCAGATCGAGCCATCGGATTTCACCACCACGTCATTCGGCGAGTTCAGGCGCTTGCCCTGATAGCTGTCCGCGATGACCGTTATCGCGCCGTCAAACTCGGTTCGGGTCACGCGGCGGGCCAGATGCTCGCAGGTCACAAGCCTGCCCTGGCGGTCCACTGTGTTTCCGTTCGAGTTGTTTGACGGCTGGCGGAATGTCGAAACGGACCCGTCGGTTTCATCGAACCGCAGCATCCGGTTGTTCGGAATATCCGACCACAACAGGTAGCGCCCGGCGGCGATCCACACCGGGCCTTCGGACCAGCGCGCGCCGGTCCACAACCGTTCGACCCGCGCGTGACCGATCACACAGTCGTTGAAGCTTGGCGCGATGGCCTCAAAGCCGGTTCCCTCGATCATGCCGAACATGGCTCTCTCCTTTCTGATCATCCCCGGGGCGGCGCACACCCCAACCGGGATGCGGCAACCGGTTGCCCGGATGGCACGGGTCATCGCCCCAGATTGCCTGATACGTGTCTACCGCCATACCGCGTCTTTGCATCGCAAGAAAGGCGGCGATCAGCGCGAGCCACCAGATCGAAAGCACCAGCCACATCCAGACCGGCGCGTTGGCCAACCAGAACCCCGGCAGGATCGCCGCCACCGCCAGCCCCAGAACCCCGTAGCCGACCGTCTTGTGCAGCGCTTCGAACAGCTTTCGCCGGGGGCTCATGTCAAAATGGTCGCCGCGCGGGCTGCCATCGGCGGCCGGCGCGGTCGGCCCGCCCTTGGAGCCGCGCAACAGCCCAAGGGCAACCTGCATGAACAGCCCCGCCATCACGCCATATCCCAGCCAGCCATGCAGGCGCATCCCCTCCGGATCGCCCGGCAACACCAGGAAAACCCCGGCCAGCGACAGGCCAAGAACGATCGACTGGCCGATCCAGTGCGTCCGCCACCAAAATGCCGAATCCCGCGTGACGGGCCAGTCCTGGCCAGGCAGGATCTTGAAGAACCGCGCGATCAGGACCGCCAGCGGGGCCAGCACACCCCATCCCAGCACCATGAGGCGCCCGTGCCAGGCCACCGCCATGCCCACGTCATGCGCCCGCGCCGGATCGATCGGAGCGGCAAGCCAGCCCCACATGAACTACCCCCTGCCCAATCGCCGCCGCGGCCCACCGTCACGCAGGGGGCGCCGCCCGCGCACAGCACCCCCCGCCGGTATCAGCGCGACAGGGCCCCGACACCCGAAAAGCGGAACGCTTCCTGTTCCAGCGCGTCGATTTCCTCGGCGCTCATCTGGTCATGCGCGACGGTGATCCGCCCCAGGAAGACCAGCGGCAAATCATCCGCCCGCCCCTCCAGATCGGCCTTGATCGCCTCGGCGGTTGCGGCACCGACATCGTCGCCCATCCGCATCGGCGTGGCGTCCAGCTCACCGCGCCGGATCGCTTCGAGCTCCAGCCCGGTACCGCCCCATCCGGTCGAGAACAGCTCCTTCTCCTTGCCCATCGCAACCTGCGCCTCGACCGACCCCATCGCCATTGCGGTGTTGGCGTTGTGGATGATCGTGGCCTCGGGATAGGCCTGCATGATCAGCGATGTGCCCTCGAAACCGCCCTCGCGCTGGTACTCGCCGTAATGCTCGTACACCGTGGTCCAGTTGCCCTTCTCCTCGACACAGGCCTTGAAATCGCCGGAACGCTGGTTGTCGGTGATGCCCGGAATGCCGCGATTCATCGCCATGACAACGTCATTGCCCAGCCTGCCCAGCATGTACTCGCACATGGTCAGCGCCCCGGCCGCCGATGAAAAGTCGAACCACACATCGGGTTGGTTCTTCAGATCCTTCAGCGGCGTGTGAAACGCCCAGACATAGGTCGCGAAACCGTCGTTGCCCGCCAGTTTGTCGATATTGTCGGCCTGGATCGCCAGTTCGGACGGGCCGAAGATCACATAATCGTAGAGATCGGCATCCTGTTCGACCTGGGCGGCATAGGTCGATTGCAGTGAATGCTCGATCTGGCGCGATGCAAATTCCGTGGTTTCATACGCGATTCCCAACTGGTCCAGGCGCTTGGTCAGGGCCAGAAAGTTGCGGGCCCAGAAATCGGACGTGTCCGCCGACGGATAGATCAGCGCGATCTGCACCGGATTGTCCTGCGTGCCGGAATAGGCCACGGCGTCGGAGCCGACGACCTGCTGCAATGCTTCCAGCTTGCCTTCGGCGTTGACCTCGTCGGGCACCCAATAGTCGCGATCCGCGATATCGGGCAGTTCCTTCAGCGGCAGCTTGCCATCGGCAAATGCCACGGTTCCAAGCATCGCGCTTGCCACCAGGCTGGTGGTCATCAATAGTTTCATCTCGGTTCCTCCCTTGCATGAGAGCGGAGCCAACGGCCGGTGCCGGGGATGCCCCCCCGGCCCGGCCACCCCGCCGGTTCCCGTTACCCGCTTGGTGTCGGGTCAACGGCTGTCAGCCCGCCAATCGCAAGCAGCGCGATCAGCACACCGATAAGCGCCGCGCCAAAGCGCAGCATTTTCTGTCCATCCGGCGTTTGCAGGGCCGCCATCCAGCCGCCCGCGCCGTCGCGGTCCTTTTTCTGCATCCAGGCATAAAGCGCGACCGAACTGACGATCACGACGCCCGAAGCCACCGACTGCCAGAAGAACTCGATCCGCAGCGTCACCAGCGCATTGATCATCATCGACAACAGCAGCACGCCGGCAAACGAGCCGAGCATCGAGGCACGCCCGCCGAAAAGCGACGTCCCCCCCACAACCACCGCCGCGATGACATGCAGGTTGAAATACGGGGCCGATGTCGCCTGGATCGCATTCAGCTTGCCGGTCAGCATGACCCCCGCCAGCGCCGCGCAGGCCCCGCACAGAACATAGGCGAACACCTTGTGCCGGTTGACCGAGATGCCGGTCAGCTCGGCGGCTTCCGGGTTCGAGCCGATGGCGATGGTGTAGCGCCCGAAATAGGTCCGCGTCAGCAGCACGTATCCCGCGATCATCGTCGCGATCCCGATCAGGACCGGGATCGGGACAAAGCCGGGGATCTGCCCGCGCCCGATATCGGTCAGGAATTCGGGAAACCGCGCCAGCACCAGCCCCTTGGCCAGAACCAGCGCAAAGCCGCGATAGACAAGGTCCATCGCCAGCGTCCCGATCAGGTCGGGCACGTTGAGCCGGGTGATGGTCAACCCGTTGATCAACCCAATGACCGCGCCCAGCATGATCGCGATCGGCACGGCGACATAGACCGAGAACCCGTATTGCTTGATGAGAAACGCCATCAAAATGCCCGACAGCGCGGCAATCGAGCCGATCGACAGGTCAATGCCCCGCTGCGTGATGACAAAGGTCATCGCCATCGCCATCGGCATGTACAGCGCCGCGTCCAGCAGGATCAGGTTGAGATTCGTCGCGCGGAAATAACGCGCCGGTTCGACAACCCCCATGAACAGCAGGATTGCCAGGATCATCACCATCGGGCCGATGATCGCGATATAGGGTTCCAGCCGCTCGGTCAGCGGGCGCGGTGCCGATGTCGTGACCATCACGCGGCCTCCTCTGCGCCGACAATCAGCCCAAGCACTTCCTGGGTGCTGCTGTCGGACGTTTTCACCACGCCGACACACTGGCCGCGCCGCTGCACATGAACCCGGTCCGAAACCGCGAACACGTCATCCAGCGAATGGCTGATCAGGATCACCGCCAGCCCCTGCTCTTTCAGGGTCTGGATCAGTTTCAGCGTGCGCGCGGTTTCCTGTGGCCCCAGCGCCGCGGTGGGTTCGTCCATCACCAGAACCCGCAGCCCCTCGTGATAGACCGCGCGCGCGATGGCGACCGCCTGCCGCTGCCCGCCCGAAAGGCTTTCGGTCGGCGCGTCCAGCGACTTGAGCGTCACACCCAGCCGCTCCATCAGGACGCGCTCGGTTTCCGCCCGCATCCGCCTGTTGTCCAGCATCGTCAGGCCGAACACGCTGCGGGTCAGTTCATTGCCCAGAAACATGTTGGCCGCCGGATCAAGATGATCGGCCAGCGCAAGCGTCTGGTAGACCGCATCGATGCCACGCAGGATCGCATCGGCATGGCTTGAAAACTCGACCTTCGCACCATCCAGAAAGATCTCGCCCTCGGTGGGCTGATAGACGCCGGTCAGGATCTTGATGAGCGTCGATTTCCCCGCCCCGTTGTCGCCGACGATGGCCAGAACCTCGCCCGCATGGGCGTCCAGGTCGACCTGCGACAGGGCGGTGACACCGCCAAAGCGTTTGGTGATCCCGCGCATCTTGACCAGGGGGGCAGACATGGCTTTCTCCGGCATTGGATAGAGTGTCTCAGGCTACGGCCCGGATGGCCGCAGGGCGAATGTCATGGTTTCGGGTTCGAGGGCCCCCGAAAAAAGGCGAGGGCCCCCAGGGAGATGGGGCTTGCCTTACTTGCCCCAGATCATCGCGTATGCGTCACGATACGGAATGTCCGGATCGAACGAATTGCTGTCACCCATCTTGGCAAGACCCTCGGCCGTGACCAGCGCCGGCGAAGTGACATATCCCGAACAGGCCTCGCCCTGCACGGCGCGGTTCAACTCGTCCACCAGCTGCCAGCCCTGCAGGTTGAGCGGTTCGGCAACGGTGATTGCCTGATACCCGCCGGACCGGATGCGCTGGAACGCGGCCTCTGATCCGTCGCCGGCCGACCCGGCCTGCGGGCCCGCTTCGGGCGACAGGCCCGCCGCGGCGAGCGACGGCCCCATGAAATCGAAATACAGGTCATTGATCGCCAGCGAATGCGTCCAGCTTTCCCCGTATTTCTGCAACAGGCTCGTGGTCAGCGGCCCCATGCGGCTCGACGTATCGGCGATCGGCGTATCGACATATTCCAGAACCTTGCCGCCCGCGGCCTCGACCGTTTCCTTCAGGCGGTCGGCCTTGTCGATGGCAATCTGATAGGTGCTGTCGGTAAAGATCACCACCCCGATATCCGTGCCGCCATCCTCGATCGCCCAGTTCGCCGCAACCTCGGACACGGTCATCGCGTCGGTCGACACGTTGGCGAAAATGCCGCCCGGCGCATCGCACCCGATCTTGGGGCCGGAATGCCAGGCCACCATCGGGATACCGGCGCTGACAACGCCTTCCAGCGCGGCCTGCTGTTCAACCGCGTCAAAGCCGTTGATGATGATGCCATCCGCCTTCAGGGCAAGCGCCTGCCCGATCGCCGCCGTCCTTCCCTGGATCGAACCCGCGCCATCCAGCACGCGCACGTCCCACCCGATCCTGGCCGCCGCTTCCTCCACGCCCGTGGTCACGCCCAGAATGCCGCCATTCTTCAGATCACCGGCGACAACCACGATCGACTTGCCCTCGGCCGCAACCGGGCCCGCCGTCGGCCCGTCCCAGGCCATCTGGGCAATCGCGGGCGCGCCGGCCAGTATCGTGCCGGCCAGCAATGCGCCGATGAATGTTCTCTTTTGCATGGTCATCTCCCTTTGCAGAATGATTGGTAATCAGCGCTTCTCCGCGCCTTTCTTGCGTTGCGCATAACCCGCGATGCCGATGGCGATCAGCAGCGTCACGCCGTTGAACAGGGGCTCGACCCAGAACGACCCGCCGAATTGCTGGATGCCGGAAATCCCCACGGCAAGGATCGCGACCCCCACGATCGTGCCCCAGACATTGACGCGGCCCGGCTTGATCGTGGTCGATCCCAGGAACGCCCCGACCAGGGCCGGCAACAGGAATTCCAGCCCGACGCTGGCCTGCCCGATCCGCAGCTTGGCCGCCAGCAGAACGCCGGCAAGCGCGGTCATCATGCCCGATGTCACAAAGGCCCCGATCACGTATTTCCGCGTCGGAATACCGTTGAGCTTTGCCGCGCGCTGATTGGCCCCGATGGCATAGAGATACCGGCCAACCGGCGTGTATTCGAGCACCAGCCACATCACGACCGTGATCGCCAGCAGGTAATACCCGGTGATCGGCAGCCCGAAAATGAACGTGTTGTTCAGCGCATAGAACCCTTCGGGCAACACGCCGACCATCTGCCGCCCGCCGGTATGCCAGAGCGCCAGCGCATAAAGAACCGTGCCTGTGCCCAGCGTGGCGATGAAACTGTCGATCCTGGCGACCTCGACAAGCAACCCGTTCAGGAAACCGGCAAATGCCCCCAGCATCAGCACGATCGCCACCGCAACCGGCCACGGAATACCCAACAGCGTCTGCAGGCTGATCGCCAGGATATGCCACAGGACGATGCCATAGCCGACGGTCAGGTCGATACGGCCCGCCGCCATCGGGATCATGGCGCCCAGGCTCAAGAGCGCGATGATCGCCTTGTCGCTGACAATCGAGCGCAGGTTCAGCATGGTCGGGAACGTGTTGGGCAACAGGACCGAGAACAGCCCGATCAGAAAAACCGTCAGGATCACAAGCCCGTAGACCGGCAGGAACCGCATGATGCGTTTGCCCATGCTCAGGCCGCGCAGCTCGGCCTTGGTCGGCTCCAGCGCATTGGATTCAAGCGACTGCATGCGGTGCGTCCCTTTCAGAAGCGATATTCCCGGCCGAGGCCGACTGGATCAGGTTCTCGGTACTCAGGCGCGTGCCCGACAATTCATCCACGATGCGGCCCTGGCTGAACACGATGGCCCGGTGACAGATCGTGGCGATTTCCTCGAAATCGGTGGAGATCACCAGGATGCCGACACCATCCGACAGCGCCCGGTTCAGCAGGGCATAGATTTCCGACTTGGCCCCCACGTCCACGCCGGCGGTCGGATCCTCGCACAGCAGCAGCTTGCGTCTTGTCGCCAGCCAGCGCCCCATCACGACCTTCTGCTGGTTGCCCCCCGACAGCGCCTCGATGGCCAGCGCCGGATCATTGGGCGACAGGCCCAGCTCTGCGCCGATGATCGCCGCCTGTTCGCCCTCCGTCCGCGGCGACAATATCTGCAACAGCTTTCGCCCGATGCCTTGCGGGTTCAGAAATGTGTTCTCCCGGATCGTCAGGCTCATCGCCACCGATTCCTCGGTGCGATCCTTGGCAATCAGCCCGACACCCGAGGCCAGCGCCCTTTGCGGCGAACCCAGGTCGGGCGCGCGGCCCTCCAGCGTGACGCGCCCCTGGAATGGAACCAGCCCGAACAATGCCCGCGAAATCGCCTCGTGCCCCGCCCCGCGCAACCCGACCAGCCCGACGATCTCGTTGCGCCGCAGCGCGAACTCCAGCGGGGCAACACCCGGCACCTTGAAACCTTCAAGCCGCAGGATCTCCTGACCCGGATCATTGCCGAGCTTGACCGTCTCGCGGGTCTTGCGGCCAACGATCTTCTGCACCAGTTCTTCCGGCGTGGTGTGGTCGATATCGCGCACCCCCACCATTTCGCCATCGCGCAGCACGGCCACCCGGTCCGCGATCTGGAATATCTCGTCCAGCCGGTGACTGACGTAAATCATCCCGACACCGCGGTCGCGAAGCGGACGGATCGCCGAAAACAGCCGCTCGACCTCGTCCGCCGGCAGCGATGCGGTCGGCTCGTCAAGCACGAGAAACTCGCTGTCCACGGCCAGCGCGCGCGCAATCGCCACCAGCGATTTTTCGGTGCGTGACAGGTTCTCGACCCGCGTGGTCGGTTCAAAATCGCAATCGACCTTCTTCAGGGCGGCCGCCGCGAACCTCTCGACTTCCGCCCACCGGATCATGCCGTTCCGCTTTGCAAACCCCAGCGCCAGCGCGATATTCTCGGCCACCGTCATCCACTCGATCAGGCCCAGATCCTGGTGAATGAAGGCCACTTTCTGCCTTTCGCCGAACCCGGCGGGGCGGTGCTCATAGGGTTCGCCATCGATAAGAACCCGGCCCGCATCCGGCGCATGGATGCCGCCCAGCACCTTGATCAGCGTCGATTTCCCGGCCCCGTTCTCGCCCAGCAGTGCAACGATCTCGCCACGGCCCACGGACAGCGACACATCCTTCAGCGCATAGGTGCCGCCGAAATGCTTGTCGATTCCGTCAAAGAACAGACCTGACTGCAGGTTCCGCATTGCCGGGTTCCTCCCCATCCGGGTATTGAGTTACCCGTAACGTTACGCTAATGCTTGTCGCAAAGAAGCCACCTGTCAAGCCTTAAGTTACCCGTAACGTACGCAGCCGCACATGTCCGAAAAACCAAGCAAAACCAGCAAGGTAAGCCTGTCCGAGGTGGCGCGCGAGGCGGGCGTGTCGAAAATGACGGCCAGCCGTGTCCTGCGCGGCGAAGGCGGGTACTCGGAAACCACCCGCGCCAAGGTGATGGAGAAGGTCGACGCGCTCGGCTACCTGCCGAATCGGCTGGCCACGGTCTTTGCAGGCGACAAGACCTCGACCTTTGTCGGGGTCTCGATCCCGGACCTGGGAAACGAGGTTTTCGCGCAGGTTCTGGAAGGCATCGACCGCAAGCTCGGCGCGCTTGGCCATCAGACCGTTCTCGGCCTGACCCAGCACACCCCGACGGAAGAGGAAAACTGGATCCGCACGGTTCTGTCATGGCAACCCGCCGGCCTGATCCTGACCGGGCGATACCACGCGCCCCGCGCGCTCGACATGCTGCGCAATGCCGGCATTCCAATTGTTGAAATCTGGGATCTGAACTCCAGCCCGCTGGACATGAGCGTGGGCATCAACCATTTCGACAGCGGTTTTGACATGGGCCGGTACCTGGTCGGCTGTGGCTACAAGAGCATCGGCTATGTCGGCACCTCGCACGATACCGCCAATGCCGCCTCGACACGGCTCGACGGGTTCTGCAAGGCGGTAAAGGGCGGCGGCGGCACCGTCGCGCGGCAGCTTTGCCTGCACGATACCGCCAATTACTACCCCGGTTTCTATGGCACCGAGCAATTGCTCAGCTCCGCGCGTGAAATCGAATGCATCTTCTACCAGAACGACGCCATGGCCTTTGGCGGGCTGCAATACTGCACCTCCAGGGGCATGGACGTGCCCGGCGATATCGGGATCGCGGGCTGGGGCGATCTGCCGATCGCATCGGTCATGCACAAACGCCTGACCTCCATGCACGTGCCGCATCTGAAACTGGGTCAGGCGGCGGCGGAAATGATGCTCGCGCGCCTGTCGGATGAACCGACGGCCCCGTTCCGTGACATCGGGTTCCGGCTGATCCCGGGGTCGACCGTCAGATCACCCGACCGGCCCTAGGCCGTTGCGCCGGGAACCAGCGTCACCCTGACCGTCTCGGTACGCGGCGCGGACGCGCCATCGAATATGTCGATCAGCATCGCGGACGCGATCTCTCCGATCCTGCCCGCATCCACATCGACCGTCGTGATCCGCGGTTCGGAAATCGCCGCGACCTCGAAATTGCCGAACCCTGTGATCGCAAGCGCGCCCGGCACGTCGATGCCCATGCGGCGGCATTCGTTCAGAATGCCAAACGCGACGGGGTCGGAAACGCAGACAATGGCGTCATAGGCCAACAGGGCCCGCCCCATCCGCGCCGCCAGCGCGGCGCCCTGGCGCATCGACACCGGCGCGCGCCCCGCGTCCAGCACATCGACCGGCGGCAGGCCCAGCCGCTCCGCCGCCGCAATCGCCCCCGCCCGCCGCTCGGCGCCGCGCAGATCACCGCCCTCCGAGGCCCCGGCAAAGGCCAGCCTGCGCCGCCCGCCCTGCGCCAGATGCGCAACGATGATGTCCATGGCCGCCGCGTTTGAAAACCCGACCACATGCCCCAGGGGCGCGCGCGGCAGGTCCCAGATCTCGATCACCGGCAGCCCGCGCGCCCCGATCAGGTCCCGCGTCGCCGGCGTGTGGTGGCCGCCGGTCAGGACCAGCGCCTCGGGGTTGCGGGCCAGCAACTGGCGAACCAGCTTCTCCTCGCGCTCGATCCGGTAATTCGTCGCGCCCAGCAGGATCTGCCGCCCGGTTTCGGCCAGTGCGCCGGACAGCGCCCGATAGGTGTCGGCGAAATTCGCATTGTTGATCGACGGCAGCGTGACCGCGACAAACCCGCTTTTCCGGGTCCGAAACGCCTGCGCGGTGGTGTCATAGACATAGCCGAGCTCGTCCGCCACCTGGCGGATTCGGGCGCGCGTTTGTGCACTGACGGTCGCATCCTCGCGCAGCGCCCGCGAC
The DNA here is from genome assembly GCA_964351155.1 of uncultured Rhodobacterales bacterium. GTDB lineage: Bacteria > Pseudomonadota > Alphaproteobacteria > Rhodobacterales > Rhodobacteraceae > CAYGNE01. The sequence goes on from CAYGNE010000071.1 coordinate 11,175, forward strand.
ACCGTCATCGGCGACACGCCCACGGCCCTGGCAACATCGCGCATCGTGACCCGCGTGGTCATCCCCGCCTCGCCATCCACCGCACGTCGCGCCCTCCTGCTCCCGTCACCGCATCACAGCGACGCCGTGATGCCGCCATCCACATACAGCGTGTGACCGTTGACAAAGCTCGACGCGCCCGATGCCAGAAAGACACAGGCCCCGACCAGTTCCTCGACATTGCCCCAGCGCCCCGCCGGCGTGCGCTTTTCCAGCCAGGCGGAAAATTCCGGGTCGGCGACCAGCGCGGCATTCAGCGGCGTATCGAAATATCCCGGCGCAATCGCGTTGCACTGCAAACCGTGCCGGGCCCAGTCTGTCGCCATGCCCTTGGTCAGGTTGCCGACCGCGCCCTTGGTGGCCGTGTAGGGCGCGATGCCGGGACGGGCCAGCGCGGTCTGCACCGACGCGATGTTGATGATCTTTCCGGCCCCGCGCCCGATCATGTGGCGGGCCACCGCCTGCCCGACGTGAAAGACGCTGGCGACATTGGTCTGCAACAGCTTCTCGAACGCATCCGCCGGAAAATTCTCGAGCGCGCTCCGGTGCTGCATCCCCGCGTTGTTCACCAGGATGTCGATGGCCCCGGTTTCCGCCTCGAACCCGTCAACCGCCGCGCGGACCGCCGCGTGATCGGTGGCGTCAAAGGCCAGCATATGCACGCTCGCCCCTTCGCCGCGCAATGTTTCCGCCGCCGCCTGCAGCCTCGCCGCGTCCCGCCCGTTCAGAACGATCTGCGCACCCGCCTGCGCCAGCCCCCGTGCCAGGGCAAATCCGATACCCTGCGATGATCCGGTGATCAGCGCCCGCCTTGATTTCAGTGAAAACAGATCCATTCCGTGCCCCTGTCCGCGATACCCCGTTGACGGGGCCTTCATGTTACGGATAACATGTTATCGTTAACAAGAAAAGTCAAGCAAGGTCTCGCCCGTGCCGAACCCGTCATTTCGCGTCTTTGTCCTCTCCGACAGCCGTTTCGCCGGGGGCATGACATGAAAACCGTCACAGCCCACGCCGCCAAGGACCTGCGCATCGAGGACCACCCCGACCCGACACCGGGACCGGGCCAGGTCCTGGTCCGGATGGAGGTTGGCGGCATCTGCGGATCGGACCTGCATTACTACAATCACGGCGGATTCGGCACCGTGCGGCTCAGGGAACCGATGATCCTCGGGCACGAGGTGGCCGGGCGCGTCATTGGTCTGGGCGCAGGTGTCGCCGGGCTGACCGAGGGCACGCGCGTCGCCGTGTCCCCGTCCCGCCCCTGCGGCACCTGCCGATACTGCGCCGAAGGCCGCCAGAACCAGTGCCTGAACATGCGGTTCTATGGCTCCGCCATGCCTTTCCCGCACATCCAGGGCGCGTTCCGCGAGCTTCTGGTCGCGGATGTCGCGCAATGCGTGCCCGCCGACGGGCTGACCACACCCGAGGCCGCCATGGCCGAGCCGCTTTCGGTTGTTCTGCACGCCGCGCGGCAGGCCGGGAACCTGATGGGCAAGCGGGTGCTTGTCACCGGCTGCGGCCCGATCGGGCTGCTGGCGGTCCTCGTCGCGCGCGAGGCCGGCGCGCTTGAAATCGTCGCCACCGATGTCACCGCCTTCACCCTCGCCAAGGCGGCCGAGGCCGGGGCCGATCAAACCATCAACATGGCCGACACGCCCGGCGGCCTGGAGGTGTTTGCCGCCGACAAGGGGCATTTCGACGTGCTGTTCGAATGCAGCGGCGTTGCCGCCGCCGTCAACGCCGCCGTGCCCGCCATGCGCCCCGGCGGCACCATCGTCCAGCTGGGTCTCGGCGGCGACATGACCCTTCCGGTGCAGGCCATGACCGCCAAGGAACTGTCGCTCAAGGGCTCCTTCCGGTTTCATTCCGAATTCCGCCTCGCAATCGGGATGATGCAGGCCGGACGCCTGAACGTGGCCGGGCTCGTCACGCAGGAGTTCCCGTTGGAACAGGCCCGCGACGCTTTCGAACTGGCATCCGACCGGCAAAGGGCGATCAAGGTTCAGCTGCGCTTCTGACCGCCTGCGCGCCCGCCGACCGGAACACCGCGCCCGCTATCGCAAAACCGCGCGCAGAGCTTATATCTGTCGTTCCATCCCGCAGGTTCACATGCCACGCAAGCCCCGCCCCGATCCGGACCCCGCTCCGAAACGCCACCTGCGCGGCCGGCTGGCCCGCGCCCTCGTCGCCATTCGCCGGCGGGTGCCGCCGGGGTTGCGCCTCGTGCTCGGGCTGTTCCTGATCGCCGGCGGCATTCTCGGGTTCCTGCCGGTGCTTGGCTTCTGGATGATCCCGCTGGGCATCGCGGTCGCGGCGCTGGATATCCGGCCGCTGATCCGCCGCTTTCGCAACAGGTAGGCGTGTCCTCACGGCGCAGGACATGGTTAACCCGGCACCGGCGCACGCCCTGTTAACCGGGCGAATTGTGTGCACGGGGGTGTACCGGGGGTGTACCGGGGGTGCACGCATGTCACCCCCCGGATTCGGGCCATTAACCAAGGGTTCCAACCTGATTCGACGTCTGCACGCCGGCTGACCGGCGCACGCGGCATTAACCTTTTGGCGGCAGGGCGCTCACTTCAACTGGCTGTCCTTGCTGCCGCGCCGGTTGATCCCGCCGCGGACCTTGAAGGCGCTGTCCCGCTCCTGCATGCAGTCGATACACAGCTTCACGCCCGGAATGGCCTGCCGCCGCGCCTCGGGAATCGGTTCCTCGCAATCGGCGCAATGGCTCAGGCTCTCCCCGGCCGGTTTCTGGCGCGCCTTCAGACGGGCCAGTTCATCGTTGATCGACGCTTCGATCTGCTCGCTGACCGCCCCGTCGCGTGCCCATCCTCCGGCCATGGCGTCCTCCGTTCCTGCCTGATGCTAGCGCCTTTGCCGCGTGCCGCCAAGACCGCCGACTCCGGCCTCTGCCGCCTGTTTCCGCGCGGCCCGATCCCGTGACAGGAACGCGGTGGATGCCGTTGACAACATTGCACTTCTGGCAACCGGGGCCACGCCGAGAAACCGGGGTGATCGGACAACACACGCCGCGCGCACGCCGGACTTCACCCGCTCGCATCGCGCGAAAAAACCCACCGGTCCAAACGACCGGTGGGTCCGTGTCATGCGATCAACCGGCCCGGGTCAGGCCTTGGCAAGCATGCCCTTCTCGCGGGCCAGCTCGCGCATCTTCTTCTGAAGCTTCTCGAACGCCCGCACCTCGATCTGGCGGATCCGTTCACGGCTGACATCGTACTGGGCGCTCAGGTCTTCCAGCGTCACCGCCTGGTCGGACAACCGGCGCTGCGTCAGGATATCCTTTTCGCGATCGTTCAGCACATCAAGCGCCTGCGCCAGAAGTTCCCGCCGGGCTTCCAGTTCATCGCGCGCCTCATAGTCACCGGCCTGGTCGGCGTCCTCGTCTTCCAGCCAGTCCTGCCATTGCATGGTTCCCTCGCCCTCGGACCCGACAGTTGCGTTCAGAGACGCGTCCCCGCCGCTCATCCGGCGGTTCATGCTGATCACTTCATCCTCGGTCACGCCCAGATCCGTCGCAATCCGCTTGACGTTGTCCGGATGCATGTCGCCTTCTTCCAGCGCGCCGATGCGGGCCTTGGCCTTGCGCAGGTTGAAGAACAGCTTTTTCTGGGCCGACGTCGTGCCCAGTTTCACCAACGACCAGCTGCGCAGTATGTATTCCTGGATGCTGGCCCGGATCCACCACATCGCGTAGGTCGCAAGGCGGAAGCCCTTTTCCGGGTCG
>CAYGNE010000072.1:0-10318 GCA_964351155.1 uncultured Rhodobacterales bacterium
CATCGGGGAAATCATCCGGGATGCCGTGCTGGTGAATGGCGATCAGCGACACCGCCTTGGGCGAACTCGGATCACCCAGCCGGGCCACGATGCGCGCGCGCGGCAGCCCCATGCGCGATTTCGGACCCGCCTGTTCGGCCTCGACCAGTTCGCCGTCCTTCGCGCCATAGCGGTTCGCCTCGGGCACCGTCCATTCGGTGCCTTGCGCCTTGTCGATGGGCAGGATGCGCCCGCCTTCGGCGCCTTTGCGAAACACGCCGAGGATGCGTTTCGGATTGGTGCCGATCCGCCGGATCAGCCGCGCCTCGTAATTATGGTCCTCTGCCTTGACGACGGTCAGCCGGGCCAGGATCCGGTCGCCTTCGCCCAATGCCGGATCGCTTGCGCGCGGCACCACCAGAACGATGGGCTCGACGCCCTCGCCGTGCCATTCAAGCGGGCGGGCGAACAGGTCGCCATCGGCATCCGGCGCCTTGACCTGCAGCACGCTGACCGGCGGCAGCCGGTCCGGGTCGCGATAGGACCGCTTGCGCCGTTCAAGGTGCCCTTCCGCCTCCAGTTCTTTCAGGATGCGTTTCAGTTCGATCCGGTCCGCGCCCTTGATTCCAAAGGCCTTGGCGATATCGCGTTTCGAGCTTTGGGTCGGGTTGGCGGAAACCCAGTCGAGGATTTCGGCCTTGGATGGTATGCGCGTCATGGCCCCGCCCTAGCACGCCGCCGCCGCCCCGTCATCGTCAAAAACGACCCCGCCCGATCGCGGCCAGATCGGCCAGGGTGTCCACGTCCTGCAGAACATCGACCTGCGCGATGGACTGGCCGGGCAGGGTGCGCAGACTGTCCCGCAACGCGTGTTCGCTGGACCACCTGACATGGCGGAACATGCCCGGCGGCGCGCGCCGGGCATGTTTCAGCCCGACCAGCCAGAAACCACCGTCCACGGCGGGGCCGAACACCGCCTGATGGGTGCCAAGCGCCGCAAAGGCGCGGGCGATCTGCGGTCGCCCGATGCCCGGGATATCCGCACCGACCAGGCAGACCGGGCCGCGCCCGGCCCGCCGCATCGCCCGCGCCATGCGCTGGCCAATATCGCCGCGTCCCTGCGGCATGCGCGACATGTCACCGGGCCAGATCCGGCTGCTCAACCCCTCGGCATCCGGCGACACCGCCAGCGTGATGCCCCAGCGCGGGTCGCGCAGGCGGCGCAGCAGCGCCAGGCTCTGATGCCGGAACCACCAGGCGGCAGGAACCATGCCGATTTCGCGCCCCAACCGGGTCTTGACCCGGCCCGGGCGTGGTTCCTTCACCATGACGATCAGCGTGGGGCGCATCGCGGATCAGCCGAAATAATCTCTCAAAATCCGGTGATAGACCCGCTTGAGCTGGTGAATCTGGTCGATCTCGACGCGCTCGTCGACCTGATGCATGGTTTGCCCGACCAGTCCGAATTCCACGACCGGGCAATGATCCTTGATGAACCGGGCATCCGATGTGCCTCCCGTGGTGGACAGAACCGGCGACACGCCGGTTTCCGCCGCGACCGCGGTGGCGACCAGCGCGGACAACGGCCCCGGCGGGGTCAGAAAGCTCTCGCCCGAGATTTTCACCTTCATCTCGACCTGCACGTCAAACTCCGCCGCCACCGCATCCGCCTCGTCCTGCAGCCACCCGGTCAATCCGGCGCCGCTATGGCTGTCATTGAACCGGATGTTGACCGTGCCGCGGCACTGGCCCGGGATCACGTTGGTGGCCGGGTTCGCGGTGTCGATCGTCACCACGGCCAGCGTCGAGGGATCGAAATGCTCGGTCCCCTCGTCCAGCCGGTGCGCCGCCAGCCGATCCATCAGCCGCGCCATCGCGGGCAGCGGGTTCCTGGCCCGGTGCGGATAGGCCGAATGGCCCTGCACGCCGGTGATGGTAAACCACGCGCTCATCGAGCCGCGCCGCCCGATCTTGATCATCTCGCCCATCCTGTCCGGGCAGGTCGGTTCGCCGACCAGGCACACGCTCATCGCCTCGCTCTCGCGCCGCATGTAATCCAGCAGGGCGGTCGTGCCATCCACCGCCTCGCCCTCCTCGTCGCCGGTGATCGTCAGGATGATCGCGCCATCGGGCGGGGTTTCGCGGACCAGATCGATCGCGGCAGCGGCAAAGGCGGCGACGCCCGATTTCATGTCGGTTGCGCCACGCCCGTACATGTACCCGTCGCGGGTTTCCGCCCCGAATGGCGGCATCGTCCAGGCGCTTTCGTCACCCGGCGGGACGACATCCGTGTGCCCGTTGAAACCAAAGGTGCGCGGATGTCCCTTCCTGCCCCATCGCGCGAACAGGTTGCTCACCTCGCCGCGGTCCACCCGCATACAGTCAAATCCGGCCGCGCCCAGCTCCTGCTCCAGCAGCACCAGCGCCCCGGCTTCCCGTGGTGTCACCGAAGGACAGCGGATCAATCGGGCGGTCAGCGCGGCGGCATCGGTTGTTCTCATGTCGAAAGTCCCCGTCTCTTGTGCGGATCAGCAGGTTTTGCCCGGTCCACACATGTGACGAAAAGGACGCGATGCCAAGCCCCTTGCAGACTGGGCACCTTAACAGATGCAACTTTAGGCTGTTTACTGGCCGGCAATAATCAGACCCGAGGCAGGTCAGAAGGCAGCGGACCCGAAATGTGGTCCGATCCGGGTACGCGCGGCAACAGCGCGGCCCGACAGGGTGCGGCACCCCGTTCTCCTGAGTCGACCGACCCGCCTCTGCAAACGGGTTGGGCAGGATATGGTAGATGCGGCACGGCTGCCTGTCGAGGACAAGGCGAGCGCTGTCGAGATGGCCGAGGCGATATTCGGCGACGGTGTCACCGTCGTCGGCGCCTCATACACGGGCGACGACAAGTCCTCCGGCGTCTATACGGACGGGCTGGCGACATCCCCGGGCGTTGCGCCGGGCGATTCCGGCGTCATCCTGTCAACCGGGCGGGTCAGGGATTTCACCCGCAATTCGGGCGAGGCCAACCAGGCCGCGAATACCTCCACCGACACCGGGGGCGTCAACGGCAACGCACAGTTCGATGCGGCGGCCGGCACATCCACGTACGACGCGTCCTTTCTGGACGTCGATTTCATCCCCGACAACAGCGTCATGACGATGCAGTTCGTGTTCTCGTCCGAGGAATACCCCGAGTTCCAGACATCGGTGTTTCAGGATTTTGTCGGCGTCTGGGTGAACGGCACCCAGGCGACGCTGGAAATCGGCGATGGCAGCAGCGACCCCGACAGCATCAACGGCGCCTCCAACCAGAATCTCTACAACGACAACACGGCCTCGGATTTCAACACCGAAATGGACGGGTTCACGCTGACGCTGTCGCTGACCATGTTCGTCAATCCCGGCGTGGTGAACTCGATCCGCATCGGCATCGCCGATGTCACCGACAGCATATACGATTCCAACCTTCTGATCGCGGCGGACAGTGTCCAGACAGAACTGGTCGCCATGACCGATTTCGTCACGACCTTTCCCACCGGAAGCCGCGCCGTCGATATCCTCGGAAATGATATCAACAATGGCGGTGGCACGCTGACCGTCACCCATCTGAATGGCCAGCCCGTTGTCGCCGGCAGCGTGGTGACGCTCGCCACGGGTCAATCCGTCCGCCTGAACGCGGATGGCACAATCGACGTGATCAGCGACGGTGATGTCGAGGATTTCAATTTCACCTACACGATCGACAACGGCACCAATACCGATGTCGGCTTTGTCAATGTTGCGACCATTCCCTGTTTCGTCGCGGGCACGCTGATCCGGACCCCGGATGGCGAAGTCCCGGTCGAGGAACTGGCCGCCGGCGATCTGGTGATGACCTGCGATGACGGGCCGTGCCCGGTGCGCTGGGCAGGGCGCCGCCATGTGCAGGCGCAGGGCGGTTTTGCGCCGATTCACATCCGCGCCGGCACGTTCGGCAATCATCGCGACCTGTTCGTGTCGCCCCAGCACCGGGTGCTTGTCCGCGACCGGCTCGCCGAGTTGCTGTTCGGCGAATGCGAGGTTCTGATCGCCGCCAGGGACCTGGTGGATGGCCACGCGGTCACCCGACAGGATGGCGGAACGGTGACCTATGTGCACCTGATGTTCGACCGTCATCAGCTGATCTATTCGCAGGGGCTGGCCAGCGAAAGCTTCCTGCCGGGCCCACAGACGACACGGATGTTTCCACAGGCGGATATCGACGAGATCCGCCGCATCTTTCCCGATCTGGACCCGGCGACCGGTGCCGGTTACGGCCCGGCCGCGCGCCGCCTGTTGCGCCGATACGAGGCCGAACTGCTGCTCGGGCAGGCCCGCGCGGCCTGAGCCTTTGCCGATTTCCTGCTGCAATTTCGCGCAGATATCTTGTTTCGGCGCCTGATCGTCCCGATCTATTTGCTATGGGAAACCCGCCAGAATTTGCTAGGTTCGGCCCCGGGCGGGCGGGCATGATCAATGGCTTGCCCCGCTACAGAACGAAAACGGGGTCCGGGAACGCCAGCGTGACGATATTCTTTTTCTTCGCCAGCATCATCCTGGTGTCGGTCATCACCGCTATCCTCGCGGCGCTTCTGGTTGCGCGGGCGCCGCTGATCGGCACGCTGGGTCCGTTCTCGACCGGCCTTCTCGGGCTTGCCGCCTGTTTCCTGCTGGCCTGCGGCCTGTTCTACCTGCTGGATCCCGACCCGGTCGCCGGGGCCGACGCGCCGCTGTCCCGGCTGATGCGGAACCTGCCGGTAACCGGCCTCTCCGCGCTGATCTGGCTGCCGGTGTTTGTCACGCTGTTCAACCGTCTGCGCATCGCGAGGGTAACAAAATGAAGCGCCTGATCGACCGTGGCCTGATGTTCGGAAACCTGATCCACGTGGGCTCGCCGGCACTTGTGGAACGCTATTGCCGGGCCATGCAGCACCTGACCGGGAAACGGACGGCGCTCACCGATTTCCACATTGATCTTTCGGGGTATTCCCCGGAGATCGGCGACGAGCTGGATGACCATCTCTACCTCAACCACAACGGTGTGAACCGTCAGTTCATCCTGCTGACGACCGAGCAGAAACATGCCCCATTGCTCAACGCGACCTTTTCCAACAGTCGCGACATCCTGCGCCAGTTCATCGACGCCAACGCCGCCCAGCTGTTCACCCTGACAGCCACCGATGCGGTCGCCGGCGAGCTTGTGAATTCGGTGATCGATGTCAGCGAACCGCGCCACCTGTTCGACATCCGCGCCATCCGGATCGAGGCCGACACCACCGCGGGCGCCCTGCGCCATGCGCGCACCCTGTCCGGACTGGTGGACCGCTTCAAGACCGAAGAGGACGCCTGGTTCGATGACGTTCTGATCGGAGAGATGATCACGCTGGCCAGGAAATCCGGCGACATCACCCGCAACCCGGTGAACCTGACCCGGACCGAGTTCGAGCAAAAGAACTTCTGGACCAGCCATTTCGGCGGGCTGTACCTGTTTCAGGACGTCGATCATCCGGCCCTGATCGCTGCCCGGGACAAGAGCAGTCTGGGCGAATTGCCGATCAAGTATGTCTTTGATTTTTCCGACCGCAACCAGATCGCCAAGTTCCTGACCTACAACGACCTGGTGGAACCGATCGTCAAGGCGCCCGGCATCGACGCCGCCGCGATCCTGCGGCAGAAGATGGACTTTATCATCATCGATACCGCCGCCGGCTATGACATCGACCTGACCGGGCTGACCCGCGCCGACATGCGGCGCCTCGCCCGCCAGAACAGCGCGCTTCTGCCGGCCGAATACGACGGGCTTGCCGCGCTTCTGAACTGGGCGGAACATGACGGATCATGGCCGCGCATCACCTCCGATCACGCGTCCTATTTCTATACCTTGCGCGCCGCAGACACGGAACTGCGCGATCTGGTGAACATGATGCTGGCCGAACTGACCCCGCTGGACATCCGCCAGCTGTTCATCTGCCACAAATCCGAATTCTACCGCCGCTACCTGTCCTGGCCCGAGGCCAAGAAAGACTTTGTTGCCGATTTCCTCCAGCGCGAATATCAGGTGGACAAGGCCGGCGCACGCCAGTCGCTGTTCGGCCACGAACCCGACATGACCGGCACCGCACCGGTCGATCCGGCCCGCGACCTGATCCGCCGGGTCGGGCCGTGGGGCGCGGTAAGGAGACCCTGAATGTTCGGAATGCTGCGTTTGTTCTTTTTCCTGCTCGTCGCGCAGACGATTGCCTATGTCTGCCTGTCGCTGTATTCGCGCAGTGTCCGGCGCGGCAAGCTCGAAACGCACTGGGACAACAAGGGCCTGGCAGGCGACCGCGAAGCCTTTGTCCAGCGCGGGCTGAAGAAATATGACAACTCGTTTCGGCGCAAACTGATCCTCGGCGTGTACTTCATCCCATGGGTGGCCGTCATCGCCCTGATCTATTTCGTCAATTACATGTGAGGTCGAAATCCATGGTCTATGTCAAATGGGCGTTCATCCTGACCTTCTGGCTGCTGCTTGGCGGCCTGCTGCACTATGCCCTGCCGCAATTCGACGTGGTGCGCATCGTCAACACCTACGAGGAACGGCAGGACCTGAACGACTGGACCCGGATTTTCTGGTCCGAACCCGAGGACCAGTCCGCCAGCCTGAACAGCCGCGACGTCCAGTTCATCCAGGCGGTCCGGGCCAATGGCAAACCCATGGTCTATCGCAACGAAGACACCGGCTGGGGCTGGCCGCCCTACTTCAAGTTCGACACCGCGAACCTCTACACCGAGGCAAATGACGCGATCTCGACCAAGGATGCCCCGGAATGGGTGTCGATCATGCATTACGGCTGGCGCAACGAGTTCCTGTCGATCTTTCCGAACGCGATTTCGATCAGGAACGTGTCCGGACCGGACCATCGGGTGATCAACTGGTTCAACATCATCTTCCTGGTCGTCCTGGCGGCGATCTTCTGGGCGATCTGGGTGCGCTGGCGGCGCTTTCGCGCCAGGCGCATCGATCCGGTCCTCAACGATATCGGCGACAGCATGGAGGCCGCCGGTGACCGCATGGCCGAACGGCGTGGCCGGTTTCGCCGCTGGCTTGACAGCTGGCGCGCCAGGTGACCGGAAAATCGCGTTGATTGTCGCGGCCCTGCTGCGATAGGAAACATGCACACTCAAAGGGTGATCTGACCGCACATGACCATGCTTGGAACCTTTCTGAAACCGATGCACCCCGAGGGCGTCCGGTTCGTTGCCATTTTTGCCGGCGTGACGCTGCTGCTGTTCTTCGTGGCAGAAGAACTCGGCTGGATCGGGGCCGGCCTGACGGTCTGGTGCTACTACTTCTTCCGCGATCCCAAGCGTACGACGCCGATACGCGAGGGGCTGATCGTCAGCCCCGCCGACGGGGTCGTCTCGCTGATCGAACCGGCGGTGCCGCCTGCGGAACTCGGCATGGCCGACGCGCCCCTGACCCGGGTCAGCGTGTTCATGAACGTGTTCAACTGCCACGTGAACCGCGCGCCGGTCGCCGGGACCGTCGCGGCCATCGCCTACCGCCCCGGGAAATTCTTCAACGCTTCGCTGGACAAGGCCAGTTCGGACAACGAACGCAACAGCCTGAGCATCACGATGGCCGACGGACGGCAGATCGCCGTGGTGCAGATCGCCGGTCTCGTGGCGCGGCGCATCGTCTGTTTCGTGCAGGAAGACCAGCCCCTCATGGCCGGCGAGCGCTTTGGACTGATCCGATTTGGCTCGCGGCTCGACGTCTACCTGCCGGAGGGGGTCGCGCCGATGGTCAGCATCGGCCAGACCATGGTGGCCGGTGAAACCGTTCTGGCCGACCTGGCTTCGGACGAGGCCGTGCGCACCGGGCGCACGAGCTAGGCCATGAAACAGGACCGGTCCCCGCAACGCTCGGACATGCCGCTGGCAAGTTTGCTGCCCAACGTGGTGACCATCGCGGCCCTGTGCGCTGGCATGACGGCGATCCGGCTGGGTTTCCAGGGTCAGTTCAAGGGCGCGGTGATCCTGATCCTGTTCGCCTGCCTGCTGGACGGTCTGGATGGCAAGCTGGCCCGGCTGCTGCGCTCGGAATCCTCGATGGGGGCGGAACTGGATTCGCTGTCCGATGCAGTCAATTTCGGGGTTGCACCGGCGCTGCTGGTCTATGCCTTTGCCCTGCAGGGCACCACCAGCGCGGGCTGGATCGCGGTTCTGGTCTATGCGGTCAGCTGTGTCATGCGTCTTGCCCGTTTCAATATCGACAGCAAATCCGAAAGCAGCGCCTCCGGCAGCCGCTTTGTCGGCGTGCCCGCGCCCGCCGGGGCGTTTCTCGTGCTCCTGCCGATGTTCGCGGCCTTCCTGATGGATGATCCGGAACTGATCCCGCCGGGCGTTGTCGGGCTCTACATGATCTGCGTCGGCATGCTGATGATCAGCCACATTCCGACCTTCTCCTTCAAGAAAACCCGCGTGTCCCGGACAAGCGTGAAGTATTTGTTGATGGGTTTTGTCTTTCTGGCCGCGGCCCTGCTGACCCATCCCTGGACCACCCTGATCGTTCTTGACCTCGCCTATGCCGGCAGCGTTCTCTGGGCGTGGGTCACCCGCGACCGGGCCGCCTGAGGCGGATCAGCAGAACCGCTTCAGGTTTTCAGCCCAAGATTGCCCTGCGTGGTCAGCGCCCGTGTCGGGATCTCTTCGCGGTCCAGCTTGCCCTCCAGGGTATGGTGCAGGTCCTCGTAGAAACGCGGCGCATCGAAATACCAGTTGTGAGAGATCCCCGGACGGCGGTCAAAGGACTCCTTGTGCGCCGAAAAGAACGCGCCGCAATACATGTTCACGGTCTTCTCCGAACAATTCTCCGGCAGCCCGATCCGTCCCAGCCTGCGCGCGACACCCACGCGTTTGACATTCGAAATCGACAGGATTTCGTCCAGCGGGCTGTAATAATTGGTCACCCGTACGGAATGGCGCAGCAACGAGCTGGATTTCGGGTTGTCCTTCTCCATCGACGTGGCCGAAATATCCGCCGCCACCAGCGCGACCTGGCTGACCGACCAGCTGGTCTGCGCCACCTCGTGGTTGTCATCGGCATAGTCAAACGCCTCGCGGACCACGAAACAGCCCATGGAATGGGCCAGGACATGCAGGTTGATCTTGCAATCCGCGGTCTGGCGGCGGGCGAATTCCGCGATGCCCTTGCCGACAAGGTAATTTGCCGCCAGCCGTGCATCCAGCCGGTCCGCCGCGTATCCCACCACGGTGCCGTCGCTGGGCCAGTCGAAACTGACGACGGTTCCGTTATACCCGTTGGCCTTCAGCCCGGCCACGATCCGCTTGTGTTTGGCCCGCATCTGCGTCTGGGTCTGGTTGAACCCGTGCACAAAGAACAGGATATTGCCCTCAACCGCCGGCGTATCGCCGTCCTCGGGCCTGTGCCCCGATGCGCGCTGGACATCCTTGAACCAGTTCGCCGTGCTGCCGACTTCGTGGCCGGTGATGATCTCGGGCGCATCCTCGGGAACCGCAAGGTAGCGGATGGGGCCAATCTCGTGGGTATAGGAATTACCGGACCGCCGCCGTGCCGTGAAAAAATATTCCATGTCAAAATCTCGCTTGATCGGGTTTGAATGGTGCAACCCTAGCACGAATTCCGCTTGATCTGAACGGGCTTGCACCGATCACGTCTGCGTCACGTGGTGGACAATCTGCAAATCAGGCGTGAATGTGCGGTTTCACTCTGATTCAGGAAGACAGCGCGACATGACCGAAGACACCGAATACACCCCCCCCGATGTCTGGACCTGGGACCAGGACAGCGGCGGGAGATTCGCCAGCATCAACCGCCCGATTGCCGGGCCCACCCACGACAAGGACCTGCCGATCGGCCAACATCCCTACCAGCTCTACTCGCTGGCCACGCCCAATGGCGTCAAGGTCACGGTCCTCCTGGAAGAGCTGCTCGCAGCCGGCCATGCAGGGGCCGAATACGATGCGTGGCTGATCAATATCGGCGATGGCGATCAGTTCGGCAGCGGTTTCGTCGCCGTCAACCCGAACTCCAAGATCCCCGCCCTGATGGACTACACGACGACACCGCCGACCCGGGTGTTCGAAAGCGGTGCGATCCTGCTGCACCTGGCCGAGAAATTCGACGCCTTCCTGCCATCCGACCCGGCGCGGCGCCCCGAGATGCTGTCATGGCTGTTCTGGCAGATGGGCAGCGCGCCGTATCTCGGCGGCGGCTTTGGCCATTTCTACGCCTGTGCGCCGGAACCGATGGAATACCCGATCAACCGCTTCGCGATGGAGGCCAAGCGCCAGCTCGACG
>CAYGNE010000072.1:10328-14790 GCA_964351155.1 uncultured Rhodobacterales bacterium
GACGTGCTGGACCGGCATCTGGCCGGGAACGACTATATGTCCGGCGCCGATTACACGATCGCGGACATGGCGATCTGGGCCTGGTATGGCCAGCTTGTCCTCGGCCGGCTCTACGACGCCGCGGCGTTCCTGGACGTGACGAGCTACAAGAACGTTCTGCGCTGGGCCGAAACCATCGATGCCCGCCCGGCGGTGAAACGCGGCCGCATGGTCAACCGTGCGTTCGGCGCGCCGGAAACACAGCTGCACGAACGCCACGACGCCAGCGATTTCGACACCAACACGCAGGACAAGATCGGCGAACCGGCCGACGACTGACCCGGCCCCGCCCGGCGTGGCCGATTTCGACCCTAACCGGCGATCTCGGCCCGCAAACCCGCCATCAGGTCCGTCAGCGTGTCCAGATAGATTTCGCCGGTCAGGCGGCCACCGCCGTCGAACTGGCTGCTCGAACCGGCCAGGTGAAGTTGCGGCCCCTGCAGGATGCGGGGCCGGAACGGCACCAGGTATCCGCGCAGGATCGACTGTGCCAGTTCGCCGCCCGCGCGCCCCGCCGCCGCCGACATCACGGCCACGGGCTTGTCCTGCCACGGGTTGCCCTCGGTGCGGCTGACCCAGTCCAGCGCGTTCTTCAGAACCCCCGGCGGTGCCTTGTTGTATTCCGGCGTGGAAATCACCACCGCGTCGGCACCGGCAATCTGGTCGGCCAGTTTGCGGACCGCGGCGGGCACACCTTCCGCGCTCTCCAGATCGCCGTCATACAGCGGCAGCCGCAGGTCGCCCTCGATCAGCCGGCATGGCCCGAACAACCGCGCCGCCTCGTGGATCAGCCTCCGATTGGTCGACTCCGCGCGCAACGCGCCGGCAAGCCCCAGAAGTACCGGTTCGGTCATGATAAAGTGCCCCTTGCTTGGTCATATCAGACCCAAATAGGGGCACCGGTACCATCTGACCAGTCGTTTTACCGATTCCGGGGGATCACCACGATTTCAACCCGGCGGTTCTGGGCACGGCCTTCCGGTGTCAGGTTCGACGCCAGCGGCTCTTCTTCGCCCCGGCCCGCCGTGCTGATCCGGTCATAGGTCACACCGCCCGATTGCAGGATATCGGCGACCGCGCTGGCCCGGCGTTGCGACAGGCCAAGGTTATAGGTCGCATCCCCGGTGTTGTCGGTATGCCCGATGACCTGCACGCGGCTGTCAGGATAGCGCAGCAGGTTCTCGGCGACCCGGCCCAGGTCGGCGCGCAGCGACGGACGGACCGTCGCACTGTCGGTGTCAAAGGTGATGTCCTGGGGCAGCGACACGATCAGCCGGTCACCGGTATTGGTGATCGTGATGCCGTCATTGGCCAGTTGCGCCCGCAACTCGGCGGCCTGCCTGTCCAGCTGGTTGCCGATCAGGCCCCCCGCCGCCGCGCCGGCCGCCGCGCCCAGCAGCACGTTCTTGCCCTCGCCGCCGGTCGCCGCCGACAGGCCCGCGCCGGTGATCGCACCCAGCAGCGCGCCCTGCTTGGCCTTGGCGTTCGGATCGGTGTCCGAGGCCAGCATGGCCGGGTCGTTACAGGCCGTCAGCGTCATCAGGCCGACCAGGGCGGCGGATACGGTGTACTTGCTAATCATGGAATATATACCTTCTGCTCGTGCCCCGTTTGAAATGGGGCCAATTCCCGCCAGTATATCATGGTTTGCCGCGCCGCGCTCAAGCCATAACCCGACGCGCGTCGGCGGTTCTCTGCCAAAGGCCGGTCAGGCGGCCGGGCGCGGGTCCGGCGGGTTCATGTCCTGCCACACCGCGCGCAGCGCGGCGCCCTGGCCACGGAAATGCGCGTCCAGCGGCTCGCATCCCCAGATCCGGTCGGTCCGGAAATGGCGAAATCCCTGGCGCATCTCGCACCACCCGGCCAGCACCGTGCAATCCACATAATAGATCAGCGCGACCGGACGCACCGTGCGTTCGGTCTGCTGGTCGTGTTCGTCGCGATAGGTCAGCCGCAGTTTGCGTTCGTCCCGGACGGCGGCGCGCAGATCGGCGATCCTGACACATCCGCGCGCCGGATCGTCCATTGGCGCACCCCAGGTCGACACCCGCAGCCAGTCGGCGGGATCGTTCAGCGCCTCGATCTTCTGGCACACCCGCCCGGCGGCGCGCTGCAACGCGCTGTCACCGGTCCGCGCCAGCATCGACAGGCCGACCCGCAGCGCCTCGATTTCCTCTTCGTCGAAATTCAGCGGCGGCAGGTCATAGCCGCGCCGCATCATGTAACCCAGCCCCGGCGCACCCTCGATCGGCGTGCGCATCGCCTGCAAGGCCGCGATATCGCGATAGATCGTGCGCACCGAAACCTCCAGCCCCGCGGCCAGGGACTCGGCGGTCATCGGTCCGGTTGCGGTGCGCAGCAACTGGATCAGTTCGAACAGGCGGGTCGAGCGGCGCATGGGCATCTCCGTCAGGCTGCTGCCACAATAGCATACACCCCTGACAACGGGGTGGCAGGAGCGATGTGGTCCAGTGTGCGCATATCAAGGGAGACACCCGATGTCCGTCTATGACCACCACAGCCTCATGACCCTGAAACTGGACCGCTGGCGCGACGAACCAACGCTGCGCAGTTTCGAGATCGAACTGGAACTGATCAAACGCAACCAGCCCGAACCGCTGCCCTGCAGGCCGCGCAGCCTCTGGCAGCGCCTGCGCCGGTATCTCGGTTTTCACCGTTCGGCGCGGGCCGCCTCATAGGCCAGCATGGCGCGCTTGACCGGCAGGCCCCAGTGGTACCCGCCCAGCCCGCCGGACTTGCGCAGCGCCCGGTGGCACGGGATCAGCCAGCTTACCGGGTTGCGCCCCACCGCCGTGCCCACCGCGCGCACCGCCCTGGGGTTGCCGACCGCCTGCGCGATCTCGGAATAGGTCGTGACCTGCCCTGACGGGATCGACAGCAGCGCCTCCCAGACCTTGATCTGGAACGGCGCACCGATCAGGAACAACGGCGCCTTGCTCAGGTCGGCGCTTTCCGCCCCGAACGCCGCCAGCACCCAGGGCCGCAGCATCATCGGGTCCTCGACGAACGCGGCCTCGGGCCATCGCGAAATCAGGTCCTGCATCGCGTGTTCTTCGCCGGTCTCGGCCGCGAATCCCAACCCGCAGATGCCCTTGTCGGTCCCCATCACCAGCGCCGGACCAAACGGGCTCTCGAACCAGCCCCAGTATATCGTCAGCCCGGCGCCCCGGCGCGCATAGTCACCCGGGCTCATCGCCTCCCAGCGCAGGAACAGGTCGTGCAGCCGCCCGGTGCCGGACAGGCCCAGATCATTGCTCGCGTCCAGCGTGGTGAACCGCTCGCGCAGCAGCACCTTGGCATGGCCCAGTGTCAGGTATTGCTGATAGCGCTTCGGCGACACCCCGACCCAGCGCGAAAACAGGCGCTGGAAATGCGCCGGGCTCATGTCCATCTGCGCCGCCAGTTCCTCCAGCGTCAGGTTCTCGCCGCCGGCATCGATCAGGTCGATCGCCCGGCGCATCACGCCGTAGTGATAACCACCTTCCTGAGTCTGAACATTCATCGCAACATCCTCCGTCTGATCCTGAAACTACCGGTCCCGGTTCCGCAATACGACCCGAATCCTGCGCATCCCGCCCGCGTCAGAGTTACACATTTCAAATTCTGCATATATTCCCGACTGTCAGGCGAACGCGCGCCTTCCCGGACAGGAGTCTTCCCGATGAACAAAACCGTCACCAGCCTCGCCCTCGCCCTTGGCCTTGCCGCGCCCGTCGCCGCCGGCGGCCCGCAGGCCCTGGTCACGATCGTGACCTCGGATCAGCCCCAGGTGCAGCTGATGTCCATGGTGCTGACCCATCAGGCCATGGCCAAGGGCCACCCGACGCGCATCCTGCTCTGCGGGGCGGCGGGCGACATGGCGCTTGCCGACGCCCCCGCCGGCGTCACCGCGCCGCAACCGCCCAGGGGCGCCAGCCCCCAGGGCCTGTTGCAGGCCGCCATCGGCAAGGGCGCAACCGTCGAGGTCTGCGCCATCTACCTGCCCGGCCGGGGCGCGGACGCCACGGCCCTGATCGACGGTGTCGGCGTCGCCCAGCCCCCGGCCATGGCGGCGGCGATGACGGCGGATGACACCATCGTCTGGTCTTTCTGACCCCCGCAAGGGGCCGGTCCGCACCGGTCCCTTGCCCTGCGGCCCAAGGACGGGCATATCCTGCCTCATGGCCAGCCAGCTCGACTATCACACGATCCGCGAGATCTTTACCCGCTTTCACCAGGCAGAACCCGCACCAAAGGGAGAGCTTGAGCATGTGAACGCCTATACGCTCGTGGTTGCCGTGGCGCTTTCCGCCCAGGCCACCGATGCCGGCGTCAACAAGGCGACGCGCGAATTGTTCAAGATCGCCGACACGCCGCAAAAGATGCTCGATCTGGGCGAAGAGGCCCTGATCGGGCATATCAA